>DASXMX010000615.1:0-21837 GCA_036495445.1 Tepidisphaeraceae bacterium | reverse complement strand
CGCGGGTCGGAAAATTTTGGGGGATGAACGTGAGCTTCGCCGCCCCAGAGAGCGGCGCGAAGACGCCCTTGAGCAGCGTCGCGGGGTCTGGCTCGAGCAGTTGAACGCGCCCGGCCTGGTTGCGCGGGTCCTGGTTGGTCTGCTGCTGGTCGATCACGAACAGCACCCGCTTGTACCCGGTGTGGGCGATCATGGATTCGGGCGGCTGGAACTGGTCCATCCAGACGGGCTGGAGGTCGGCGGTGTAGTCGGGCCACCCGTACCACGTCCCGCCCTGGATCAGGCGGAGCAGCGCGTCGTGGTCGTTCTTGACCGGCCGCGTCCCGCGGAGGGCCATGCCCTCGTTGGTGAAATAGACCGAGTTGTACTGGTTGATCGCGATGCCGCGCGCGTAGCGGATGCCGTGCGCCTCGACGCGCAGGTCGCCGCCGTTGACGGAGCAGGAGTAGATTGCGGCGCTGGGCGCGTCGCTGCCGCTGACTTCCGTCTCGTTGCTGACGTTGAACGCCTGGAACGGCGCGGTGACGGCGATGTCGGCCGGGCCAAACAAGCCCGAGAACGGGTTGGGCGAATCGAACCGGTAGCCGCGGAGGTGCAGGCGGCCCCACGGCTGGTCGTGAACGGCCGGCAGGTCCTGCACCCATTCCCAGTTGTCGAGCCCCACGACGCCGCCGTTGGTCGCGGCGCCGACGCCGAAGTAGATCCGGCCCGTCCGCGAGTCGATCGCCAGGTCGGTGACGGAGAAATCGCCCTGAGCTGGCAGGTGTGCGGCGACGGTGAAGTAGCCGCCCTTGTGATCGAGGGCGGTAATGCGGCCGTAGCCGTTCTCGTCGCGGTGCGAGACGTAGATCCGGCCCTTGTAGACCGCCATCCCGCCGATCGGGCCGTACAAGCGGAACGCCCCGCGCGGGACGATGAAGGGGATCTTTCGGTTGTACGGGTAGACGTAGTGGACGCTCCCGTTCTTCTTGCTGAACGAGAGGATCCGTGGCTCGTCGCTGTAGCTGCCGCCCTCGGCCACGAGCAGCGACCCGTCTTCGTCCCACGCGATCGCCGTCGGCGCCGAGAGCCCGCGGACGTAAGGCTGCACGGTGAACCCCGTCGGATACTTCAACAGGCTGCGATCGATCGGCGTCTGCTGCTCCGGCGGCAACATACGCGGCGTCGGCCCGCAGCCGCTGATGAGACCCGCCAACAGGAGAAGCCCCAACCCGATTCCCAATTTGCAATTTGCAATTTGCAATTTGCAATTTGAGATTTGAAATTTGAAATCTGAAATGCCGAACCGGCCGGCGCATCGTCCCCCCGCTTCGGCACTGTGCCCGACCGCCCGGCTCATACCCTGCTCCCGCAGAACCTCACGTCCCATAAACCGCAAATCGGCATTCGCGGACTGCAAATCTTAGAAGATGTCCTTCCGCCCCCTGTGGCACGGGCGTCTCGCTCGTGCAGAGTCCTCCGCACGGGCGAGACGCCCGTGCCACAGGGGATGGACCCATCGTCTGCTTATAGCTTGACGGCAGCGACCAGTTCCTTCACATGATCGACGCTGGTCTGGAACATCTTGCGTTCCTGCTCGTCGAGTTCGACCTCAATGACCCGTTCGACGCCCTCGCTGCCCAGGACGCAGGGGACGCCGACGAAGTACCCGCCGACGCCGTATTCCTTTTCGCAGTAGGCGGCGCAGGGGAGGATCCGCTTCTTGTCCTTGATGATCGCCTCGGCCATCTGGACGGTGGCGGCGGCGGGCGCGTAGTAGGCGCTGCCGGTGCGGAGCAGGTTGACGATCTCCGCCCCGCCGTTACGGGCCCGCTTGATGATCTCCTCGAGCCGGTCCGGCTTGACGAGCTGCGTGACCGGAATGCTCCCGGCGAACGTGTACCGCTTGAGCGGGACCATGTCGTCCCCGTGCCCGCCCATCAGCAGCGCCTGCACGTCTTCCACGCTGCACCCGATCTCCTGGGCCAGGAAGGTGCGGTAGCGGCCCGTATCGAGCACGCCGGCCTGGCCGATGATCCGCTTGGTCGGGAATCCGCTGGCCTTCCAGGCGACGTAAACCATCGCGTCCAGCGGGTTGGAGACGACGATCATCACCGCGTTGGGCGACGTGCGGGCGATGTTCTGGGCGACCTCGCGGACGATTCCCGTGTTGATGGCGATCAGGTCGTCGCGGCTCATGCCGGGCTTACGCGGCAGGCCGGCTGTGACGATCACCACGTCGCTGTCCTTCGTCGCCGCGTAGTCGCTGGTGCCGATGATGCGGGCGTCAAAGCCTTCGATCGGGGATGCCTCGAGCAGGTCGAGTGCCTTGCCCGCCGGCGCCGTGTTCGGCACCTTCTTCTGTGTGCCGTCCTTGTCGGTGACCGTGATTTCGGGGATATCGAGCAGGACGATGTCGCCGAGTTCCTTGCTGGCGGCCCAGTGGGCGGCCGTCGCCCCGACGTTCCCGGCCCCGATGATGCTGATTCTCGCGCGTCGCATGCGTGGGTTCCTTTCCAACCAAGCGTGGCCAGGCGATTATCGGGAAAGGCGACGGAGATGCAATCGGCGGGTCGGGGCCGTACGCTCTGCTTGCGGGAGGGCGAGGCTCCTGCCGAGCCTCAATGCTTTTGCGATCGGTCACGAAAGAGACGAACCGTCCTCCCGCCAATGACGCCGGATCGCCGCTTGGCGGTTTCGCAATCCCAGCGCGGTGTAGATCGCGCTCGGATTGCGAAACCCGCCCAGCGGCCGGCCGACGTAGCCGTGACGGCGAAGCGCCCCGCCGTGGCCGGGCGGATGGATTCCGTGGGAGGATGCAATGCGAAAACTGATTTTGGTGAAACACGCCCGGCCGCAGATGACGGAGGGGATTCCGAGCCACGCGTGGGGCTTGTCGGACGAGGGCCGGGCCGCGTGCGGGCCGCTGGCGGCGGCGATCCGGCCGCACGATCCGGTGGCGATCGTCACCAGCGAAGAGCCCAAGGCCCACGAGACGGCCCGGCTCATCGCCGACGCGTTGGGGAAACCGATCGATACCGCGGCGGGACTCCAGGAACACGACCGCAGCAATGTGCCGATAATGCGGCCGGGCGAGTTCCTCAGCGCCTTGGCCCTCTTCTTCAAAGCCCAGAACCGGCTCGTGCTGGGCAAGGAGACCGCCTATGAGGCGGCCGAGCGGTTCCAGCGGGCCGTCGAATCCGTCCTCAAAGAATACCCGGACGGCAACGTCGCCATCGTCACCCACGGCACCGTGCTCGCCCTTTTCGCCTCCGAAAACGGCGCCGGCGACCCCTTCCAGCTCTACCGCCAGTTCGGACTCCCCTCGTTCCTCGTCTTCTCCGTGCCCGATTACAAACTCCTTGAAAAACGGGAAAAAATCGTCGCGTGAAGCAACGCCCTCACGCCCAGCGTGGGGAGTGGAATCCTCAGGAACCGTTACTGGGCGACGGTCGGTTCGACTCATCGTGCGAGGGGGACTGTGCGCCGGTCGTGCTGTTGGCCCGTGCCCCGAGTCGACGGAACCGCCCTAGCGCCTGCAGCATTTCGGCCCGCTGACGGTCGATCAGGATCTGGTAGAAGACCAGCGCCATCTCATCCTTCGTCTGTTCCCCGTAACGAACCCGTTGTGGCGGGCTGCTGGGGTTATGGGGGTTGTCGGCGGAGTTGTCGTACACGAACTCCTGCGTCACCTTCGTCCCCTGCGGGATCTGCTGGACGTGCGAGTAGTGGTAGAAATCCTGCCAGTTCCAATCCCAATCCTTGATCCAGATCAGCGGCAGCGTTGAGCCGTCGGGCAACTCGGCCGTCACTTTGATCTCTCTGCAAAGCAGATGGGCGTGGGGAAAGATGCCTTCCAGTTCAATGTTGCCTGGCACGGTGAACGTGCTCTGGATGACATAGTGGTTGTCGCCGGGCGCGATGTCGAGCGTGCGCGTCCCGTGCGGCACGGCCACCAGCACCTTCTCCGGCAATTGCTTGGTGAAGTAGAGCCCCACCACCGACTGCTCCTTCTCAACCTTGCCCGACGGGTGGAAGTGGGTGTGGAGGACCAGGTCGGCCCCCGCCCTGATCGGCCGGCCGACGCCGTCGGGCAGGAACCGCGGGGTGACGCCGGGCGCCCACCCGCCCAGCCCGCCGCTGGGGAGGAACCCCGGGGCGCCGACGCGCGGGTAGCCGGGCTTCTGCTTCGATTCGGCCTCCAGTTGGCGCGCCGTGCCGCTGTTATCCAGGTAGAGCAGGGTGTGGTGGACAATCTTCGGGTTGCTCGGCCGGTATTCGACCGCCGATACATAGACGTCGTGGTCGAGGTTGAGCGGGATCGGGAAGACGCGATATTGATCCGGGCCGTCGGCCTGCAGCGTGAATGCCTCGGGCATGCGGACGATCATGTCCGGCTGGCCGAGCATCCACCCGCTTTTGAACTGCGGCATTGGTGGCAAGTCGGCCGCGTTCCCCTCGGGCTTGCCGGCCTTGACCCATTGCTGAATCAGTTCGATCTCGTGATCGGTGAGCCGCCGCGCCCCGGCGAAATCGCCGTAGCCGTCGGCCGGCTTCCACGGCGGCATGGTGCGGCCCTGCGTCAGGTCGGCGATCTCGTGCGAGTGCCGGGCCACATCGGCATAGCTCATCAGCGGGAACGGCGCCACCTCGCCCGACCGATGGCAGGTCGTGCAGTGATTGAAGACGATCGGTGCGATGTCCTTCGCGAACGTCACGCCCGATGCGGGCAATGGCGCGCCGTGCGCCGCGCCGGCCCCGGCAAACAGCCCCATCGCGATCGCAAAGCGTGTCATGAGTCGCCCAAACCGGTATCCCATAGCTCTCTCCATCCGAGACGCGCGCAGAGCCGGCCCGGGTCTGCGACGAATCTGAGTGACGTCCGCGGTGAAGGAGTTTACCCGAAAACCGGTCCGCCGATCCATGTCCTCGGGAGGCATATGTGATCCGCTCAAGGTTATCATCCGGCGCGTCCGATAAGGGAGGCATGTCGTTCGACCCGCTCATTGCCAACGCCGGCCGGCTGCGGATCCTCACCGCGCTGGCGGTCGAGGAGCGGCAGGAGTTCGTCCACCTGCGGCGGTCCACCCAGCTCACCGATGGCAATCTCGCCTCGCACGCCAAGCGGCTGCAAGCGGGCGGGCTGATTCAGATCGACAAGCAATTCCGCGACGGCAAGCCCGTCACCCACCTGACGCTCACCCCCGAGGGGCGGAAGGCCTTGGAAGCTCATGCCCGCCGCCTGGTCGCGGCGATCAGCCACCGCAAGCTGGCGATGCCTCACGTTCCCGCAACTGCCCCTGCTCTTACGATCGAAACGGTGCCGCCCACGCCCGTGGCCGTGCCTCTGCCCGTCTCGCATGCGGACATCGAAGACGAATGGGTGGATTAGCCCGACGCCCTCCTCCAGCCACCAGAACGGTGGATTGCCCACCGATTGACACGTTCCGGCCGCAGACGTAGGGTGCGCGGCATGTTACGCGTCACGCGCCACGGCGCGCGGGAAATGTTGATCGGGTCGGTCGTCCTGGCGATCATCGCCTTTGTCCTGGGGCATTACATCTTCTTCTGGCTCTGGCTGCTGGTCGTCCCGGTGCTGATCTGGCTGTTCGCGTTCTTCCGCGACCCGGAGCGGGAGGTGCCGGCCGACCAGGACGTGATGGTGAGCCCGGCGGACGGGACCGTCTCGGACATCTCGGAACTGCCCCACGACGAGCTGCTCGGCGGGCCGGCCGTGCGGGTCGGGATCTTCCTCTCGGTCTTTAACGTCCACATCAACCGCAGCCCGTGCGACGGGAAGGTCCTGGCCTCCTATTACAAGAAGGGCAAGTTCATCAACGCGATGCGGCACCAGTTGGCGAGCGACGAGAACGAATCGAACACGGTCGTGATCGGCGAGCCAACGAGCGAGCGCCCGATCGCAGTGGTGAAGCAGATTGTCGGGCTGATCGCCCGGCGGATCATCTTCTCGGCCGACAAGGGACAGTTGCTGCGTCGCGGCCAGCGGATCGGGATGATCAAGTTCGGCAGTCGTACCGAGGTGACCGTCCCCAAGTGGCTCGAGCCGCAGGTGCAGGTGCAGGTGGGACAGACCGTGCGCGGGGCGGCGGACGTGATCTTCAAGCTCGGCAAGCCGATCCACACGACCGCCCCGGCCCCGGCGGACGGGGCGGAGTTCGAGCGGCTCGCCCCGCGGGAGACGCCGGCATGAGCAACCCGGGCGGGCCCGCCGACCGCCTCCGCGGGCCGGAGGAATTCCACGACGACTACGACGAGCACGAGGAAGAACGGCTGCGCCCGCGGCGCCGGCGGCTGGCCCTGCGGCACCTGACCGAGGAGCAGCGCGAGCACCGCCGCCGCCGCATCCGCCGGCACGGCCGGCGGGCTTACATCCGCTCGGTCTATTCGCTCCCCTCCCTCGCCACGCTCGGCAACGCGATCTGCGGGTTCGGCGCGATCTACGTCTCCGCCATGCACAATTACGACGTCCAGGCGTCGAGCAACGACGCCTGGACGGTCTTTTTGAGTCAGCATCAGTTTCTCGCCGCCGCCTACCTGATCTTCGTCGCGATGTTTTTCGACGCACTGGACGGCCGGCTGGCCCGGTTCGCCCGACATACGACGGATTTCGGCGGGCAGCTCGACAGCCTCGCCGACGTGATCAGCTTCGGCGCCGCCCCCGCCTTCCTGTCCCTCCAACTGTTTTTGCATGAAACGCAAGGGATCTGGCTTCCCGTCGTCGTCACGCGAACGATTTGGGCGATCGGCGCGCTCTACATGAGCTGCGCCGCGATCCGCCTGGCCCGGTTCAACGTCAGCAACGAGCACGGCGAACAGCACCACTTCAGCTTCCTGGGACTGCCCAGCCCCGGCGCCGCGTCAGTGATCGCCGGGTTCGTCCTGATCCAGCAGGACCTGTCCGAGCCGATGTTCAAGCTCGGCGTGCAGGTGCACCCGGCCCTTGAGCATGTCGCGTTCGCCCTCATCTGGGTGCTCCCGCCCATCGTCCTGGGCACCGGACTGCTGATGGTCAGCACGATCCGCTACCCCCACCTGGTGAATCGCTACCTGCGCGGCCGCAAATCGATCGAGCGGCTCGTGGCCGCCTTGTTCGTCCTGCTGCTGCTGATCATCGTGCACCGCTACACGATCGGGATCGGGTGCCTGCTCTACGCGATGTGGGGCCCGCTGAGCTGGGCCATGGCGCGCGTGCGCCGCCGCGGTCTCGGCGCCGCCCGACCCGCTACGACGTGATTCGTAGCCCTGATTTCCGGGTTCGCGTCGCACGTGCGATGACATAAAGTGATCTTCCAACCTCGTTGCTCCAGGAGGCTCACATGCCCTCGCGTTTCCGCTCAGATCCGCTCATCTCCCATCGGCGTGCCTTATCCGCGGGCGCCTCGCTTGCCGTCGGTTACTCGGGTCCGCTCGATCCGTCGCTTGGCGCCGAACCTGCCCGGCAGCAACCCCAACACCCGCCCGCCAACGGCGGCACGGATCCGTTCCCGATCCCGTGGCTCGACAAGAATGGCAGCCACAACCAGCCCGCCGGGCCGAACATGGAACCCTCGCACGTGTTCCACTTTAAAGGCAAGGTCGGCCGCTGCGCCGGCTTTGTCGGGATGGGCACGGATGGCCAGGGAAACCGGGTCCCGTTCGGCTTGCGGACGACCGATTACGGGTTCATGGACGGCGAATACTGGGCCGGCCGCACGGCCCATCGGGCAGTCCTCACGCACATCTGACTGACCCTCTTCCGGGGCCAGTTGGCTCCGAAGAATCAGTTCCATGACTTCCATCCGCCGATCGCGCAGAACGGGCTCTACTGGGTCGTGCCCGTTCCCGAAGGCGGCTTGCGCTACACGGACGACGGGCGGACCGTCACGCTGGAGATGAAGGACGTGCCGGTGGTTGATCAGCCGCGTTGGCCCGCCCTCGACGCAACGACCACGCCCGCCACGATGAACTTCAAGCTCGTCTTCAAGGCGACGGAAAAGCCGGTCGCCTACGAGGATCCGTTCAAGCATTTCCGCGTAACGGGATTCCTCGCCACGGCGCAGCTCGAAGCCCAAGTAGCCGTGCCCGAGATTGGCTTCACCTGGAAATCCGATCCGCTCGAAACGTCGAAGTCTGATTTCGCAGTGCTGGGCGACCACGTGAACGGCAAGTACTACGACGCCGAGCACCCCGCCTCGAAGCCTGCGGCAAAGTGATTGGTAGGCGTCGCCGCGCGCCCCCTTCCGGGTGGCATGGGCATGTACTCATGCCCGTGGAGCTCACTCGGGAATGCAACACAGAGGACACGGAGGGCACAGAGGAAAACCGAAGAGAATAAGCCACAGATGGGGCACAGATAGACACAGATGTGAAATCCGAATTCAAGATTTCAGATTTGCGTTTCATCTGTGTGCGTCAGTGCCCCATCTGTGGCTATTCCTTTCTTGAATTTCCCTCTGTGTCCTCCGTGTCCTCGGTGCTCTCTGTGATTGCCTTTCAAGCAATGCCACGGGCATGAGTACATGCCGATGCCACCCACGAGGCTTCGATCGGCTGCCGGCGTGACTTGCCCCGTGCGGCGAACCCCGCATACTGTCTGCCCCTATGCCCACCCCGGCCGTCGTCGATCGTTTCGCCCCGTCGCCCACCGGTTACCTGCACGTCGGCGGCGCGCGCACCGCACTGTTCAACTGGCTCCTGGCCCGCCATACCGGCGGGCGCTTCCTGCTTCGCATCGAGGACACCGACCTGGCCCGCAGCACCGAGCAGGCGATGCTCCAACTGCTGGAAGACCTCCGCTGGCTCGGCCTCCAGTGGGATAACGCGGACCTGGTCTTCCAGTCCAGGCGGCTCGACGTCTACAACCGCCTCATCGACGACCTGATCGCCCGCGGCCTGGCGTACAAGGCGTACGACACGACCGAGGAACTCGACGCGATGCGCAAGGAGGCGGAGAAGGCCAGGCGGCAGTTCGTCTACCGCCGCGGGCCCGTCTCGGCCGAGGAGGCGGCACGTCATGAAGCGCAGGGACGCGTGCCGGTTGTCCGGTTCATCATGCCGGTGCAGGAGTATCGGTTCACCGACGAGGTGCTGGGCGAGATCGCCCTCCCCGCCGACGAGGCCGACCACTTCGTGATCCGCAAGAGCGACGGGATGCCGACGTATCACTTCGCCGTCGTCGTGGACGATGCGGAGATGGGGATCACGCACGTCCTCCGTGGGCAGGAGCACACGAAGAACACGTTCCGCCATATCGCGCTGCAGGAGGCGCTCGGCTACGCGCGCCCGGCCTATGCCCACCTGACGACGATCCAGAACCCCGACGGCTCGAAGATGGGCAAGCGGGACCGCGACAAGGCCGTGCGGCAGCGGGCACAGGAGTGGCTCAAATCCAGCAAGAAGGCCCCCGCCGAGCTCGCATCATTGGCCAAGGTTCTCGAGGAGCGCGTCGCCACCTGGCTCGCCGACAGCAAAAAGCAGCTCGACATCCCCGAGCAACTCGCCGTCATTCACGTGATCGGCCTCAGCTCGGCCGAGTTGCCCGAGATCCTCATCCACGACTTCCGCAAGAACGGCTACCTCCCCGAGGCGCTGCTCAACTTCCTCGCCCTGCTCGGCTGGAGCCCCGGCGGCGACCGGGAGCGGATGTCGATGGGGGAGATGGTCCAGCTCTTCTCGCTCGACCGCGTCGGCAAGAGCAACCCGAAGTTCGACCGCGCCAAGCTGCTGGCGTTCAACACCGAGGCCGCCGCCGCGGCGCCGATCGAGCGACTCGTGAACGCGTTCCGGGATTACCTGTCGGTGAACCCCGAGTCGCCGCTGAACAACGCCGACGACGCCGCCCTCGCGAAGCTGCTGCAGATGAAGAAGGGCTTCCGCCTGCTGCGGGAGGTGGACGAGGCGTCGCGGTTCCTCTTTACGCCGGACGAGCAGATCGTCTACGCGCCCGATGCGGTGGAGAAGGTGCTGCGGAAGCAGAACGGGTTCGCGGTGTTGAAGGATCTGCGGGGCATTCTCGTTTCGCTGCACGAATGGACCGCCGGCGAGTTGGATGCCGCGGTCAAGCAGTATGCGGAGCAGAAGGGCCTCGGGCTGGGGAAGGTCGCCCAGCCCCTTCGCGTTGCGGTGAGCGGGACGACGATCAGCCCACCGATCTTTGAGAGCCTCGAGTTTCTCGGGCGCGAGCGGACGCTGGCGCGGATCGATCGGTGTCTCGCGCTCGAGTGATGGCACCACGCCGGGTGGCGCAGGCGGTTACTTCCTCCCCTTCGCCCACTGGCACATCGACTCGACGATGGGCAGGAGGCTCCTGCCCAGCGGGGTCAGCGAATACTCCACTTTCGGGGGCACCTGCGGATAAACCTTTCGGAGAACGATCCCGTCTTGTTCCAACTCGCGGAGCTGCTGGGTCAACATCTTTTGCGTGCACCCTTCCATCGCCCGGCGCAGCTCGCTGAACCGCAGCGTGCCCCCGGTGGCCAAATGCCACAGGATCGGCACCTTCCACCGCCCGCCGATCACGCCGAGCGTCATTTCCGCGGGACAACGACGGGAGGGGTCTTTCATGGATCGCTCGAGTCGAGGAGGTTCCTGCGGGCACGTGAAACGTGATGAGTGAAACGTGACAAATGCCGCCGCGTCACGTTTCACTCATCACGTTTCACGCGGCCCGCACCTGGGGCCTGTGCATACGTAGTATCCTTATGGACACTATACCCCTTTTCGCCTTGTACTACACCCCGGAAAAGATAGTGCCTATGATCGCCCCGGCCGGGGCAAGGGAGTGAGGACCGGCCAGAGAGGACAAAACGACATGAACCGCATTCTGCAATACGTCGGGGACGAATACGCCGACTCGGCCGGCGCGACCGCGGTGGCCCCCGAGGCGCCGCCTGTGACGGCCGCGGCCGCCAATCCCGACGAAGGACTGCTGGACGCCTACTCGCAGGCGGTGGTTGTCGCGGCCCGGCGGGCGAGTCCGGCGGTCGTCAACATCGAAGTTCGGCACACGGCCCCCGCCGCGGCGGCCGGCGCGCCCCAGGACCCCCGCCGCCGCATGCGGCAGCAGCCGACGGGTGGCAGCGGGTCGGGGTTCATCTTCACCCCGGACGGCCTGGTCCTGACCAACAGCCACGTCGTCCACGGCGCCGACGAGATCCGCGTCACGCTTTCCGACGGGCGGCACTACCCGGCCAAGCTCGTCGGCGACGATCCCGAGACGGACCTGGCCGTCATCGACATCGACGCCCCGAACCTGACCAGCGTCGAGTTCGGCAACTCGTCGGCGATCCAGGTGGGCCAGCTCGTGATCGCGATCGGCAACCCGTACGGGTTCCAGTACACGGTGACGGCGGGCGTGGTCAGCAACCTGGCCCGCTCGTTCCGCACCGCCAACGGGCGGCTGGTGGACAACGTGATCCAGACCGACGCGGCGCTGAACCCGGGCAACTCCGGGGGGCCGCTGGTCGACTCGCACGGGCGCGTGGTCGGCGTCAACACCGCGATCATCGCCGCCGCCCAGGGGATCTGCTTCGCGATCCCGGGCAACACGGCCCAGTTCATCGCGGCCCGGCTGATCCGCGACGGGCGGATCAAGCGGAGCTTCATCGGCATCGCCGGGCAGAACGTCCCGCTGCACCGCCGCGTCGTCCGCTTCCACAAGCTGGACGTGGAGACCGGCGTGCTGGTCGTCGGCATCGAGGAGAACAGCCCCGCGGCCACATCGGGCCTGCGGGAAGGCGACGTGCTGATCGAGCTGGACGGCAAGCCGGTCGCCCACATCGACGACCTGCAACGCCTGCTCACCGACGAACGCGTCGGCGTGACGATCCCGATGCGCGTCCTGCGGCACACCGAACTCCTGACGCTGGACGTGACGCCGGGGGAATCGGTGGCGAAGGGTGAGTGAGGATCGGCCGTCGTAAACGCGACGAAACGCGTGAAGACGTAAAACGTAAGGAAGCTCCTTACGTTTTACGTCCTCACGCGTTTATGGGCTTCGAGCCGCTCGCGAATGGCGTCGCAGCGACGGCTGCCTACGTCCCCGCGCGACTGAGACGCGCGAGCGTCCTTCTGCTCCCTCTCCCGGTACGCCGGTAGAGGGTTGGGGTGAGGACGGCCTTCTCGTGCGATGGCCGCGACGGTTCCCTATAATGGCCCTGTGGATCGCCGTCGCATACAGCAGTTGCCGCCGTCGTTGGTGAACCGGATCGCCGCCGGGGAGGTGATTGAACGCCCGGCGGCGGTTGTCAAAGAGCTGGTCGAGAACTCAATTGACGCGGGGGCGACGGAGATCACGATCGAGGTCGAGGACGGCGGGCGGGCGCTGGTCCGGGTGATCGACAACGGGGGCGGGATCCCGCCGGAGGACTTGCCGCTGGCGTTCGCGTCGCATGCGACGAGCAAGCTGAGCGACGACGAAGACCTGTTCCGCATCACCACGATGGGGTTCCGGGGCGAGGCGCTGGCGAGCATCGGGTCGGTGTCGCACGCCCGCATCCTCTCCCGCATCGCGGGGCAGGAGGCGGCCGGCGAGATCTTCAACCGGGGCGGCGCGATCACGTCGGTGCAGGCGGCGGCGGGCAACGTCGGGACGACGATCGAGGTCCGCAACCTCTTTTTCAACACGCCCGCCCGCCGAAAATTCATCAAGGGGACGAGCACGGAATTCGGGCACATCTCCGAAATGGTGATGCGGCTGGGGCTGCCGCACCCGTCGATCAGCTTCAAGCTGCTGCACAACGGCCGCGTCGCGCTCGACCTGCCCGCGACCAGCGAAGAGGAACGCCTGCTGGCCGCCTGGCCCGAGGAGTTCCGCGAGCAGCGATTGCCCGTCAACGCGCACGACGCCGAGCTGCGGTTGCGCGGCATCATTGGTTTGCCCGAGCTCGCGCGGCCCACCGCGCGGTACCAGTACCTGTATCTCAACGGCCGGGCGATCCGCGACCGGTTCATCCAGCACGCGCTGCGGGAAGCATATCGCGGGCTGACCGAGCCTGGGCGGCATCCGGCCGCGATCCTGCTGTTGCAGGTCCCGCCGGGCGACGTGGACGTGAACGTGCACCCGACGAAGACGGAAGTCCGCTTCCGCGACAGCGGGCGGATCCACGGGCTGGTGCAGTCGGCGGTGCGCGAGGTGCTGCTCGGGAACGACCTGACGCCCGCCGCGATCCCGATGTCGTCGGATGCGGACCCGGTCCCGCGGCAGGACCTGCGGGAGAAGCTGGCGGAGTTCTTCAAGCAGATCCCGTCGGGGATGAACCCGACGCCGGCGCCTGGGATGGCGCCTGCCCCGAGTGGAATGCTAAACCTCGGTCGGCCGGCGCCGCAGTCGTTGAGCGCACAATCGGTTCCGACTCCTTCCGCCGCTTGCGGCTTCGCGAACGAAGAGCCGTCCCTCGCACAAGACCGACAAGCGGACGGCGCTTCGTTCGCGAAGTCTCAATCGGCGATCCAGCTCCACAACAGCTACCTGGTCGCGCAAAGCGACGACGGGCTGGTCATCATCGACCAGCACGCCCTGCACGAGCGGATCATGTACGAGGAACTGCTCGCCCGCCTGCAGCACGGCCCGCTGGAATCCCAGCGGCTGCTCATCCCGATCCCGGTGAATGTCTCGGAAGCACAATCCGCGCTGCTCGATCAGGTACAGCCGTTGTTGAAGCGTTTGGGAATCGAGGTGACGCCCTTCGGCCCCGGCAGCATCGCGGTGCATTCGTTCCCGTCGTTTCTCGAGAAGCTCGACCCCGCCGCCTTCGTCTGCGAATTGCTCGAACGCGGCGAGCAGGAACTGCTCGATCTGCACGAGGAGGAGGTCCTGCACGAGGTGCTGGACATGATGGCCTGCAAGGCGGCGGTGAAGGCGGGCGACCCGCTCACCGGGCCGGAAATCGAGGCGCTGCTGGCCCGGCGGGAACTGGTCGAGCGGAGCAGCAACTGCCCGCACGGCCGCCCGACCACCTTGCGACTCACGTTGCGCGACCTGGAAAAGCAGTTCAAGCGAACGGGATTCTAGAAAACACCGAACGCCGAGTGCCGAATAGACTGACAGCGGTTCCTCCCGTCATTCGGCATTCGCAATTCAGCATTATGCCTAATGTCCTCGGATCAGCGCGGCCTCGGCGCTCTCCTCGTTGATATCGCCAAGGGCAGCCATGCGTCCGCCAACAACGGCGCCAGCCGCGCCCGCGGGCGCGGGCGTTGCGCCGCCCGGGGCGGCGGTGTTCGTCGCCGTCAGGCGGGTGTTGTGTTCGACATCGATGGCGAGCTTGATCAACTCGGCGATGGCGATGTCCACGATGACCAGGAAGAACGTGGCGGCGAGCCAGATGAAGAAGGCCATGACCCGGCCGCCCAGGGTCAGGCCGCCGATGTTCACCCACTCCTGGGCGCGCAGGCCGGCCAGGGCGGCAATCGCCTGGTAGACGCCGCCGATTAACGAAATGACCGCACCGACCAACCAGAGAATGGCGATCGTCCGGAGCACCGGATAGCGACCGCCCGGGGGAATATGGGGCTGATGCATAGGTACCTCCGCGAAATGTGCACCTCCGTGAGACCAGACAGGTGCGATGTGAGCCTTATACAACCTTAGTATCCGTCACCCCTCAAAGAGTTGGCAAGTGACTTTCTTTAACAGATCAGGCGAAGCCGCCCGCCACTTCCACGGCTCGGCGGAAGTCGCGCAGGCCTTCGCGCCAGGGCCGCATGGGACGCTCCACCGCCCGTGCGAACGGCTCGACGTCCAGCACGCTGTAAGCCGGGCGGATCGCCTGCTTGGGACGGGCCTTCACCCAGTCGGCGGTGCTGACCGGAGCGATCTCAGCCGCGACGCCGAACTCCTCCAGCGCGGCCCTGGCGAACTCGAACCAGTTGCTGCTGCCGGAGTTGGACAAGTGCCAGATCCCCGTCTGCCCGCGGTCAAGCAAATCGAGCGTGGCCTCGGCGAGGTCTGGCGTATAGGTCGGGCAACCGACCTGGTCGTTGACCACTTTGAGCGGCATCCCCTGTCGCCCGCGTTCGATGATCGTGCGGGGGAACGACGCGCCGCCACGGCCATAGAGCCAGGCGGTGCGGAGGATCAGCCACCGCGCGGGGGCGTGGGCCTGAAGCTGCTGCTCGCCAAGGAGTTTCGAGCGGCCGTAAGCCGAGAGCGGGCGGACGGGGTCGGCCGCGCGGTACGGCCGCGTGCCGGCGCCGTCGAAGACGAAGTCGGTGCTGTAGTGGACGAGGAACGTGCCGCATTCGCGGGCCGCGGCCGCGAGCAGGCCGACGGCGTGGCCGTTGATCGCGTTCGCCTTTTCCTGCTCGTCCTCGCAGAGGTCTACCTTCGTGTGCGCGGCGCAGTTGATCAGGAGCGTCGGCTTGTGCTCGGCAAAGAGTCGGCGGGCGTCCGATTCGTTCGTTACGTCCACGGCATTCCGATCAAGCGCAATCGCGCGGAGGTTTCGCGCCGCCAGCACACCCTGGACCGCCCGGGCCAGCATGCCCCGGCCGCCGGTGATAACGATCGAATCGTAGAGGCTCATCTCGATCATTCCCCCGCAGCGAGCCGGTGCAGCGCTTCGCCGCTCACACGGCAGATGCGCCAGTCGGGCAGGACCTGGGCGCCGCGGCTCTTGTAAAACCCGATCGCCGGCTCGTTCCAGTCGAGCACCGACCATTCGAACCGCCCGCAGTTGCGTTCGACCGCGATCCGGGCGACGGCCTGCAGAAGCGCCTTGCCGACGCCGGCCCCGCGGTGCTCGGGGCGGACGAAGACGTCCTCGAGGTAGATCCCCGGGCGGGCGAGGAAGGTCGAGAAGTTGTGGAAGAACAGGGCGAACCCCACGCCGACGCCGTCGAGCTCCCCGATCAGCGTCTCGGCGTAAGGCCGCGGGCCGAACAGGTTTTCGCAGAGCAGCGACTCGGTCGCCACGCATTGGCTCGCGAGCTTCTCGTATTCCGCCAGCCCCCGGATCAGATCGAGGATCAGCGGCACATCGGATACGGTTGCGGGGCGAATTCGGATCGACACGGTGCGAGTGTTATAAGGGCGACCGGCGACGCGTTCCACCCCGGGTGATGCAAAAGATTGGTCCGCGAATGAACGCGAACGGAGAGAACGCCGCCGCGCCGCCCACAGGTGGCACGGGCGACCCGCCCGTGCGAGGGTTGCGTGAACACGAATGCATGGGCGAGGCGCCCATGCCACGAAGAGAAGCCCACACTCTGCTTCGCGTGCATTCGCGTCCATTCGCGGATCGATTCGTCCTCAGCGGCCGGAGTATTGCAGGTCGTAGTACTTGAGGTATTCGCCGCTCTTGATCGCGCGCCACCAGGACTCGTGGGTGCGGTACCAGTCGATCGTGGTGCGGATGGCTTCCTCGAAGCGGTGCTTCGGCTCCCAGCCAAGCTCCCGCTTGATCTTGCTTGCATCGATCGCATACCGGCGGTCGTGGCCGGGGCGGTCCTTCACGTACTGGACGCTTTCGTCCCAGTTCTTACCCATCTCGCGGAGGATCGTTTCGGTGATCTTGCGGTTGGTGATCTCGTTGTTGCCGCCGACGTTGTAGACCTCGCCGGCGCGCCCCTTGTTGAGCACCGTCCAGATGGCGTCGCAGTGGTCCTCGACGTAGAGCCAGTCGCGGACGTTCAGCCCGTCGCCGTAGAGCGGGACCTTTTTGCCTTCCATCAGGTTGGTGACGAACAGCGGGATCAGCTTCTCGGGGAAATGGTATGGGCCGTAGTTGTTGCTGCAACGGGTGGTGAGGACCGGCAGGCCGAACGTGTGAAAGTACGCCCGCACCAGGCAGTCACCGCCCGCCTTGCTGGCGCTGTACGGGCTGTTGGGCTGGAGCGGCGTCTCCTCGGTGAACTTGATCTCCGGCCGGTCCTCCGGCAGCGTGCCGTAGACCTCGTCGGTGCTGACGTAGAGGAATCGATCAATGCCCTTGGCCTTGGCGGCATCGAGCAGCACCTGCGTGCCGACGACGTTGGTCTGCACGAACGGACCGGACCCGAGAATGGAGCGGTCTACGTGGCTCTCGGCGGCGAAGTGGACGACCTCGCGGACGCCGTGCTCGTCGAAGAGCTTTGCAACCAGTTCGGCATCGCAGATGTCGCCGCGGACGAACCAGAGCAACTGGCGGTTCGGTACCCTGATCGTCTCTCCGGTCGTGGGATTTGTCGCCGAGTGAGCGTGGGATTTCGGGTCGGGTCCGTACTGATCGAGCAGGTCCTGCAAGTTTGCCAAGTTGCCGGCATAGGTGAGCTTGTCGAGCGCAATGATTCGGACCGACTCGCGCTCGGCGATGCCGCGCTCCAAGAGCATGCGGACGAAGTTCGACCCAATGAATCCTGCGGCGCCGGTGACGAGGAGCGTTCTCATGATTTCAGCTTACGGATCCCTTTCTTCCCTTCGCGCCTTCGCGACTTCGCGGTATTCCCTCTTCAGAACCACTCCGTCACGGCCTTGAACGCCGGGTGTTTGCGGTCGCGTTCGGAGAGGATGGCGGCGCGGGGGTCGATGCCCCAGTCGATCTTCAGGTCCGGGTCGTCCCAGCGAATGCCGCGTTCGTGGGCCGGGGAGTAGTAGTCGCTGACCTTGTAGATCACCTCGGTGTCGGGCTCGAGCGTCACGAACCCGTGAGCGAAGCCGACGGGGACGAAGATCTGATTCCACTCCTCGGCGCTGATTCGCGCGGCGACGTGCCGGCCGAACGTCGGCGAGCCGCGACGGATGTCGACCGCGATGTCGAGGATCGCGCCGCGCGCCACCCGCACCAGCTTGTGCTGCGCCATCGGGGCGACCTGGTAGTGCAAGCCGCGGACGACGCCCCGCTCGGCGGAGCGGGAATGATTGTCCTGCACGAACTCACAGTCGATCCCGGCCAGCTCGGCCAGGGCGCGACGGTTGTACGTTTCGGAAAAGAATCCCCGCGCGTCTTTGAATCGCTTGGGGACCAACACCTTCACGTCGGGGATTTCGGTGGGGATCACCTGCATGGCAATGGGGCCCGCGGGCATGCCCGCGGCTAAATGAATCCTTACTTCGTCGCGGCCTGCGCGGTCGCGGCAGGTTCCTTGTTCGCGCCCGACTGGGCGACCATGTTGCAGGCCTTGAGGTAAAAGTCGATGTTCTCGCCCGCGTCGCCCCACCACCCGGTGATCCGGTCGGCGGTCATCTCGCCGCGGCGGATGTACTCGTTGTTGACGTCCGTGATCTCCAGCTCGTTGCGGGCCGAGGGCTTGAGCGTCTTGACGATGTCGAAGACCTTGCCGTCGTAGAAATAGATGCCGATCACGGCCCAGTTGCTCTTGGGCTCCTTGGGCTTTTCCACGATGCGGACGACCTGGTCGCCCGCGAGCTCGGCCACGCCGTAGGCTTTGGGGTTCTCGACCTGGCTGAGCAGAATCTTGGCCCCCTGCCCTTGGTGGCGGAACTTCTTGCAGGCGTCCTTGATCGAGTACTCGAGGATGTTGTCCCCGAGGATCAGCATGATCGAGTCGCCCTCGGCGAAGTGCTCGGCCAGGCCCAGCGCCTGGGCGATCCCGCCGGCCCCATCCTGGTAGGTGTAATTGAGGTTCTTGAGGCCGAACTCCCGGCCGTTGCCCAACAGGCGGATGAAGTCGCCGGCGTTGTTCCCGCCGGTGACCAGCAGCACCTCGTCGATGCCCGCTTTGGCCATGCACTCCAACGGGTAATAGATCATCGGCTTGTCGTAGACCGGCAGCAGGTGCTTGTTGGTGACCTTCGTCAGCGGGAACAAGCGGGACCCGGTACCGCCGGCAAGGATGACGCCTTTCATGGACTACGTACCTTTCTTCTGCGATCGCTCCCACCCGCGTTCAGCCGCCCCGCTTGCGGGGCGCGCTCGAATCCCGCCAGTATGCAGGTGGCCAAACGAGTCGATCATCAGGCGAGAACCGTCAAACTGCGCAGCGATTTCGGCGGGGCAAACCACATGTCCTCTTCGGCCACCGTCCGCACCTGCGAGTCCGCCCCGTGCTCGCGCTGCAGGCGCTGGACGAGATCCTGAACGAGGTATTCCGGCGCGCTGGCCCCGGCGGTGATCAGCACCGTCTTCACCCCTTCGAACCATTGCGGGTCGAGTTCGGACTGGTCGTCGATCAGGTAGGCGGCCTTGCCCGCCTGGTGGGCGGTTTCAACCAGGCGCTGGGAGTTCGAGCTGTTGCGGCTGCCGATCACCAGCACCAGGTCCACCTCTGGCGCCACTTCCGCCACCGCGTTCTGACGGTTTGTAGTGGCGTAGCAGATGTCTTCCTTCGGCGGGGCCTTGATGTGCGGAAACCGGGCCTTGAGCGCGTCGATGATCCGCTGGGCGTCGTAGAGGCTCAATGTCGTCTGCGTGACGTAGGCCATCTTGCCCGGGTTCTTGACCTGAAGCTTCTCCACGTCCTCGACGCTTTCGACGACGGTGATGGCATCCGGCGCTTCGCCGACCGTGCCGATCGCCTCGTCGTGCTTGGCGTGGCCGATGAAGAGGATCGAGTACCCTTCGCGGGCAAACCGCTGGACCTCGTGGTGGACCTTGATGACCAGCGGGCAGGTCGCATCGACCTCGACCAACTGCCGCCGGTTGGCCTCGGCCCGGACGGCCGGGGAGATGCCGTGGGCGCTGTAGACCACCACGCTCCCGTCCGGCACTTCCCGCACGTCATCGACGAACACCACGCCCCGCTCGCGGAAGTCGTCCACCACGTGACGGTTATGGACGATCTCGTGGTACACGTACACCGGCGCGCCGCGGAGCCGCAGCACCTGGTCCACCACGTCGATCGCCATATTCACGCCGGCGCAAAAGCCGCGCGGGTTTGCCAAGAGGATCTTCATAGGTTCTCGTTTCGACACAGAGTTCCCCTGTTATCGCAATTTTTCCGGCCACGTCCAGATGGCGCATGTATCCTGTGCCGTGTCTCTCGTACGATACAATGGCAGGGTGGGATCAGGTTTCCGCACCCCTCCGGTTTCTTCTCAAGGGCCGAGGCGCGGGGGCACAGGATAAAGCGCATGGCCACGATCGACGTCACCATCCCGGACGAGTTGAAGGCGTTCGCCGAATCGGAGGCGGCCCGGGTGGGACATGCCACCGTGAACGAGTACATGGTCGCCCTGTTACGGGAGGCCGAACGGCGCGCGGCCAAGGCTGAACTGGAAGGCAAGCTCGTGCACGCCGTAAACGGCCCCGCACGCGAGATTTCCGAGCGGGAGTGGGACGAGATGGATCGGCAGTTCGAACAACGCCATGCGAACGGGCGACGACCGTGAGCCCGCGCATCGTCCTCCGGCACTTCATGAACTATCTGATCTTCTACCGCCCGATTGGCGGCGGGATTGACGTGCTTCGGGTACTCCACGGTGCCCGTGACATCGACCGCATTTTCCGTGGTGGGATCTCGTAAGAAAACGATTCTGTATTCCCCGTTTGAACTCCTGTATCCTGACCAGCCGGGACGCAATTTCGAATCAGAATAAAGGAGCACTCAGTGGCGCAGATTCGGCCATTCCGGGGGGTCCACTTTGCGAAGCGCAACGGCCGCGACATTTCCAGCCTGATCGCGCCGCCTTACGATGTGCTCAGCGAGCAGGACCGGGCGAATCTGCAGGCCAAAGACCCGCACAACATCGTCAACATCGACCTGCCGCACGTCCCGCCCAAATCGGCGGGGCCGGATGAGGTATATGACAAGGCCAACATCGCCCTGCAGAGCTGGCTGAAGACCGGCGTGCTGGAGCGGGACGGCCGGCCGGCCCTCTATCCCTACACCCAGAGCTATGAGCACGGCGGGAGGACGTTCCACCGCCGCGGGTTCATTGCGCTCGTGCATCTCTCCCCGTTCGGCGAGGGTCACGTCTTCCCCCACGAAAAGACCCACGCGGGGGCGATCGAGGACCGCATGAAGCTCATGCAGTACACCGGCATGCAGCTCTCGCCGATCTTCGGCTTGTTCAGCGACCAGCGGAACGAGATCACCGGGATGCTCTATCGCGGCCTGAGCCAGCCTGACTTCACCGCCACGCTGGACGGCGTGCGCAACGACCTGTGGAGCCTGATCGACGCCGAGGTGGAAAACCGGGTCATCGACTGGATGAAGCACAAGCCGGTCTACATCGCCGACGGGCACCACCGCTACACGACCGCGCTGCAGTACCAGAAGATGATCGAGCAGCAGGAGAACGGCGGCCGCCCGCTGCCGCCGGCCCACCCGGCCAACTACTGCATGTTCGTCCTCGTCGGCATGCAGGACGACGGACTGCTCATCCTGCCCACTCATCGCCTGATCGGCGGGCTGGGCAACTTCGACATCAACACGTTTCAGCAAACGGTCGCGGGGACGTTCGACGTGCTCGACTCGAACGTCACGCCGGACCAGTTGCCCGCCGTCGTCGAGTCGCTCGAACGCGAGCCCTCCCACTCGTTCGCCCTCTACGACGGGCGGGCGAAGAAGCTCTATTACCTGCGGCTCAAGCGACCGGACGTGCTCAAGCAGTTCGAGCCCAAGCAAAGCGACGCCTGGCGGCAGCTCGACGTCGCGATCCTGCAGCGATACCTGCTCGACGAGATCCTCCAGCCGCACTTTGCGGCCAAGGAATTGGTCAAGGGATACACGCACGACGCGGGGACGATCGCATCCGAGGTGGACGGGACGAGCTACCAGCTCGCGCTGATCCTCCGCGCCACGCCACTTCATGCGCTCGAAGAGTTGGGCAAGCACGGGGAGGTCATGCCGCAGAAGAGCACGTTCTTCTACCCGAAGCTGGCGACGGGGATGATGATCTATCCGTTGAAGTAATGCCCGCCTGCGCCGAGGTGAGAGTGCAACGTGTTGCGTGGAACGTGACGGCCTTTGTCACGTTCC
>DASXMX010000614.1:0-1741 GCA_036495445.1 Tepidisphaeraceae bacterium | reverse complement strand
GCGGCAGGGATCGTTCGGATCGGAGACTCGCGTCCCGCGCCGCCCCAGGTCTGTGAGCGCTGTCCTGATCCGCCCAACCAGCGCGGCACCAGGCCCGGGACGGCGCGGCGGGAAAGGTGCTCGAAACCGCAAGCGTCGCTCGCACCGCTCTGTCCCGGCTTGTGCGGCTATTGGGAATCCGCGGCGCGCGACGCGATACGCTCTCTGTCGTCACGTCTCTATGTTCTTACGCGCGGACCCGCTGCTCGCAGACACTCGGCCAGCACGCGGTCCTGCTCGAACCCGAACTCGTCCGGCCCGGGCAGCGCGCTCGCGTCAAACCATCGAAATTCGTGGGCTTCGCCCATCGGCGTCACCAGGCCATCCACCGCGATCAGATAGTTCACCGCGATCGAATGCTGCCTCGGGTCGATGACCCCGACTTCCCGGCGGCTGGTGAAGTACTGGCTCACGTAGGCCGGCTGGGCATCGGGGGCGAGAGTGAAGCGGATCGCGTCTCCGAGCGTCTGGCGGAGGTGACGGGCCGCGGCTTCGGCCAACGACTCATCCCGCAGGATTCGCCCGCCGACGAGGCACCAGCGCCGGCCCTGGTGCGGGGTGTCGCGAAGGATCAGGCCGATCGATTCGATCGAGCCGTGCGGGCTCAGGCGCAGCGGCGCGATGTCCACGCAGGCGATGGGGACCGACCGCTGAACCCGCCGATAGTCGTCGTCGCTGAGCCAGGCCATAGGGCGGGCGATTTTCCGCAAGCCAAGCCGAACCACAAGGGCGTTGAGCCGTATGCATTTTCGGCGGAATGTTGCCGATCCCACAGGAATGCAAATTGCAAGTCGCAAGGTTGCTAGTCGGCACTCGACATTGCTTCATCGTCACTCTGTACGGGATGTGCGGCTTGGGCAGTTACACGTCGAAAATCTTCCGATTTATGGGGCCGTGGCTGGTCTCCCGGTGCTTCGATCGGTTCAACCCGGCATGGTTCGACTCCGATGAGAATGTCGGACGGAGTGGAATTGCCATGCCGCAAGAACTGACCGAGCTGAACGCAGACGTGTTTCGACGGATCATGGAATCGCCCACAACGGCCACTGTGGAGCAAGGCGGCCGCGAGCAGCGCCGCACGCCGCGGACGCGGCTGGCGATGCGGGCCGGGCTGCTCCCCTTCTCCGACCGGCTCGCCCCGGGCACGATCGATGCCCCGATCCGCGACCTGTCCCGCGGCGGGTTCGGGTTCCTCCACGACCGCCAGGTCCCGCTGGGGGAACAATTCGCCCTCGTCCTGCCCGAAGTCTCGGGCCGGCCGATCGTCATCCTCTGCACTGTCGCCTATTGGCAGCCGCTGGCCGAAAAGCTCTACAAGATCGGCGCCCGGTTCTGCCGCGTGCTCCGCGAAGGGGAAGCGGGACTGCCGCTGGTTCTCGAAGACCCCGTTTCGGGCGAACTGACCGAAGCCCGAAAGGTCGGCTAGATCCTTCGAGCGCCCTCCGGATTCGACGGTTCCCGTTCACACCGCCCCACGCGCGAGACGCCCATGTCACAGGGTCAGCGCCTTGCATCCCCCCCGCATTACCGATAAAAAGTCCCCTTTTCCAACGGAAGGCCCGCGGAGCGCGGGCTTGGGACGCGCGTGTGAAGTTTAATTTGATTGACAAAATCGAGCAGCTCACGGACGAGCGGATCGTTGGCGTCAAGTACGTCAGTCTGGCCGAGGAGTATCTGGCCGACCACTTCCCGACGTTTCCCG
>DASXMX010000613.1:0-1800 GCA_036495445.1 Tepidisphaeraceae bacterium | reverse complement strand
GTACCACCAAGTGTACGACAATCTCGTGTCCTCCTCATATTGGGCAAATACGGTGTGGCGCCCCATTGAGACGGGCAACCCCGTGTACAACAACTTCGCGTCCTCCCCATACTGGGCCAACACGTTATGGCAGCCCCATGAGACGCTCCAGGATCGGCCCACGACGTTCAACGACGGTGAAATGCTCATCGCCATCACCGGCCACGGCGAACTTGTCGCCGTGGACATCAAAACCGGCACGGTCCTCTATCACGGCCCGATCGGCATCGAGCCGCAGTGGAACGCGCTGCCGGCGGTCGTTCGAGATAAACTCGCATCGTGGCGGCGCGTGATCCGACCCTCTGCGGCAACCCAAGCCGCTGGAGAGAAGGCGGAACCCCGGACGAAGTAGAACGGCGCCGAGTGGCACGGGCGCCCCGCCCGTGCATTCTTTTGAAGCCGGATGCATGGGCGGGGCGCCCATGCCACAAAGCCCGTCCCTTAACTCAACCCCGATTCGGCGCGAACGACCGGCCGGTGCCGCGGGATCTCGGCGCGGAAATCGCCGAGGCTCGGCCAGAGGGTTCGGGCGTTCAGGTCCATTTCCGCGATCGCGATCGTTCCCCACTGCGTCGCCTGGGCGAGCGTGGCGCCGGTATGGTCGAAGATCCCGGAGATCATCCACTCGGATGTTACGTCCTCGTAAGTACTGCTCACTAGGTAAACGTGGTTCTCGCATGCGCGCGCGCGGGCGAGCAGCGGGTTGCAGCCCCAGACGGGCCAGGCGATCACCTCCGCGCCGCGGTTGCTCAGCTCGCGGGCCACTTCGGGGAAGAAGCCGTCGTAGCAGATCATGAGGCCGAGCTTGCCGAATCGCGTGTCGAAGACGGGATATTCGCTGCCGGGCATCAGGCCGCCTTCGATCTCCCCGCGGGGCAGGCACGTCTTGCGGTATTTGCCGACGAGCTGCCCGTCGGGGCCGATCAGGGCCGCGGTGTTGTGGAGCACGTGCCCGTTGCGCTCGACGAGCCCCGCGACGATGTAGAGATTGTGCCGCTTCGCAAGCTCTCCGAAATACTGAGTCGATGGGCCGGGGATCGGCTCGGCAACGTCTTCGAACCTGCGGTGAAGGTTGATGTACGTGAGCGTCTCCCCGAGCACGATCAAGTCGGCCCGCTGCCGGGCCGCGTCGGCGATCAGCGGTTCGTAGCTGCGGCAGTTGTCCATCGGCGTCTTGCCGCCGGTCGGGCGGAAGTGGGCCGTGGCCAGGCGGACGATCCGCGGCGCGGGCGGGTCCACGGGGTCCAGCCTCACGTCGCTCCATCGAACCTGCGCGTTGGGCGCCCATTGCAGGTGCAGTTCGACAACCGCATGGCTTGCGCCGCGCGGCGCACGATAGGTGCCGCACAATTCCGCCCACCCGTCCGGCCGCGCGGGCATCGGCGCGGGGAACTCCGTCTCGGCCATCGCCTTCATGCGGGACAGGACCGTCGTGACGGTCGGCTCGGTTTCTGGCACCTGCCGGCCCTTCTCGTCGCGCCAGTTGAGCTTCACGACGACGCTCCGCCTCGGGAGCGCCACGTCCTCGGCCTTCGACAGGGCAGAGAAGCGGTAGTATTGCCCCGGCGTGACGGAATACGTCCGCGTCCACCATCCGTCGAGACCTTCGCGCTCATCGGCTCGGATCAGGAAGCACGGGCCGCCGCTCGCGCCGCCGCGCGGCTCGAACGCGAACCGGGGGCGGATCTCCTCTCTGGGCGACGCGACTGACCATCCTTCCGGGGCAGTAGAGGCATCGGAACCTGCCTCAGATTCAGCGCC
>DASXMX010000612.1:0-9856 GCA_036495445.1 Tepidisphaeraceae bacterium | reverse complement strand
ATCTCGAACAACACGGGCATGAGTACATGCCCATGCCACCCGGCAAGGCGCGCATGCGATCACACGGGCGTTTCGTGTATTTTTTCCTTCGCGTCTTCGCGTCTTCGCGGTTCAATATTCTGGATACCATTTGGGGAGAACGATGACGGCTGAAGACGCAAAGGAGATTCTGAACCAGGTTGAGCAGGGGCGATGGGCGTGGCTGAAGGTGAAGCGTTTCGTGCCGGAGGCGCACGCGACGCTGGAAGAGCGATATGCCGCGCTGGAGCGGCACCACGCCGAGGAAACCGCGCGGATGGTCGAAGTGATCAGGGATCTGTGTACTGCGCTTTCGAGCCGGCGGCCCGCCGGCGGAGGTGGACGCGATGAGCGAGAGCACGACGCCGACGTACAGCCCGGGGCTGGAGGGCGTGATCGCCGGTGAATCGGCGATCTGCCAGGTCGATCCCAACGCGGGGCTCACCTACCGCGGGTACGACGCGCACGACCTGGCCCGGCTGACCAGCTTCGAGGAAGTCGCCTGGCTCCTCCTTCATGGCGAACTGCCGACCGAGGCCGAGTCGGAGCAGATCCGCGAAGAGCTCGCCGACGAGCGGGAACTGCCCGACCAGATCCTCTCGATGCTTCGGCTCTTCCCCGAGGCCGCCCACCCGATCGACGCGATCCGCACCGGCGTCTCCGCGCTGGGCATGTTCGACCCCGAGCAGCACGACAACTCGCCCGCCGCCAACCAGCGGAAGGCGATCCGCCTGATCGCGAAGATCGCCACGCTGACAACCAGCTTCTGGCGGATCCGCCACGGCGAGGAGCCCTACACGCCGGGCAATCACCTGTCCTACGCCGGGCGGTTCCTCTTCAGCCTCACCGGCAGGGAGCCGGAGCCTTGGCGGACGACGGCGTTCAACGCGATCCTCGTCCTTTACGCCGAGCACGATTTCAACGCCTCGACCTTCGCCGCCCGTGTGACTGCGTCCACGATGTCCGACATGTACGCCGCCCTCACCTCCGCCCTCGGCACGCTCAAGGGCCCGCTGCACGGCGGGGCGAACGAGGATTCGCTGCACGTGCTCGAGCAAATCGGCACGCCCGACCGCGCCGACGCCTGGGTGGCCGACCGCCTCGCCCGCCACGAAAAAATCAGCGGTTTCGGCCACCGCGTCTACCGCACCGGCGACTCCCGCGTCCCCGTCATGCGCGACCTCGCCCGCGCACTGGCCAAGCGGTTCGGCAAGGAGCAGACGGTCGCGATCTGCGAGGAGCTGGAGGCGGTCATGTCCCGCCGCAAGGGGCTCTGCGCGAACGTCGATCTCTACGCGGCCCCGGTCTTCTCGATGCTCGACATCCCGGCCCACCTGAACACGCCGATCTTCGCCTGCGCCCGCTCGGCGGGCTGGTGCGCGCACGTGATCGAGCAACACGCCCACAACCGCATCATCCGCCCCCGCAGCCTCTACACCGGCCCCGCCCGCCGGCCCGTACCCGCCCGGTAACGAGACGCGCCTCGGGGTGGGTGGCATGGGCATGTACTCATGCCCGTGGCATTCCTCGAAAGGCAATCACAGAGATCACGGAGGACACACCTCTGCTCTCTGTGTCCTCCGTGCCCTCTGTGATTGGATTTCCACGGCATTACATGGACGGAGTGGTGCATATAATCGGGCAGATGACGCCGCGACCGGCGCGGGGGCTGCGCTTTGTTCTTAACCGCGTGCGGCGCCATCCGATCGGAGGCGCTGTATGACTGCCGTGGCTCGTCAGGATTCCGTATCCGCTCACGCCAAAGCCGACAACCCGCTGGGGATTCGCGGGATCGACCATATCGAGTTTTACGTGGACGACGCCCAGCGGTGGGCGGAGTTTCACGAGCGTTGTTTGGGGATGTGCCGGCGGTCGTCGGGCGATGAATCAACGGGGCTGGTGGGGCGGAAGGCGAGCGTCGTCGGACAGGGGCGGATCAACTTCCTCTTCGCCGAGCCGCAGGGATCGGGGCCTCAGGCGGACGCGATTCGTGGGCACCTGGCGAAGCATGGAAATGGCGTGAAGGACATCGCCTTCCGCGTGCGCGACGCGGCCGCCGCGCTCGAGCACGCGGCCGCCGCGGGGGCGCGGGTCGTGCGGCCGCTCGACGAGCACGACGTCTTCATCGGCGGCTCGATCGCCGCGTACGGCGACACGATCCACTCGTTCATCCAGCGCAAGCAGCACGGCGTCTTCGCGCCCGGCTACGTGAACGTGCCCGGCGGGATCGAGGACAGCGAGATCCAGCTCATGATGCTCGACCACGTCGTCGCCAACGTCGAGCACATGGACGAGTGGGTCGACTATTACCACCGCATCTTCGGCTTCGAGCAGACGGCCCATTTCGACATCAACACCGGCCGCAGCGCGCTGATGAGCAAGGTGGTCGGCAGCGAGGAGGGGTACATCAAGCTGCCGATCAACGAGCCGTCGAGCGCCAACTCGCAGATCCAGGAATTCCTCGACGAACACCGCGGCCCCGGCGTGCAGCACATCGCGATGCTGACGCCGGACATCGTCGCCGCCGTCCGCGAGATGCGCCAGCGCGGCATGCGGTTCCTCGAGGTCCCCGGGACCTACTTCGACGAACTGCCCAGCCGCGTCGGCCAGATCAAGGAAAGCCTCGCCGAACTGCGCGACCTCGGCATCCTCGTCGACCGCGACCGCCCCGACGGCTACCTGCTCCAGCTCTTCAGTCAGCCGATCTTCGACCGTCCGACGCTCTTCTACGAAGTGATCCAACGTCGGGGAAACTCCGAAGGTTTTGGCGAAGGCAACTTCCGGGCGCTGTTCGAAGCGATCGAACGCGAACAGGCGAAGCGCGGGAAGCTGTAGCCCCCAACGAGAAGCCGTGTCGATGGGTGGCACAACGCCGCGAACTGAAGCGGCGGTCGCGAATCGTAAAGCGCGCCGGGCGCGATAATTAGGGGCTCCTTTCTTATGTTGCGTTTTCCACGACGACAACAGGAAAGGAGGCCTTCGTGGCTCACGGACGCAAGGCAAAGCGCAAAACATCCCGCAGAGGGCTGCGGGAGGCCACGGCTGGGGTGTTGCCGCCGCACGACGCGTTGTTCGGCGTCGACTCGACCAAGGAAATCCGGTTGCCGCATCGAGCGGCGGCGGTTCGAGCACGTGGAGCGGGCCCTGCCGTGTTTGATGATGTATCTGATCGTCGCCTGTAGGTCGAGCATCCGAAGCATGAGCCGGGGCCGCAGACGCTGGGGATCGGCTTGCAACGCATGTACGATTTGGCCTGGGCGTGGGATACCTTCGGTCCGACAGGCAGAATCAGAGACGCATGACTTGTATGGAACAACGAGGCGTGCCGCTCCGGCTCCGATCAATTCGCGCCGACAGGCTTCCTGTCAATCTGCGGATCGCGCGGCAAACCCTCACCCTGCCCTCTCCCGGAGTACCGGGAGAGGGTAACGTTTGTGTGCGCGGCGCCGCTCGTGAATACTGTCTCAGATCGGCACGTTCGCCAGCTCCCGGAGGTCTTGGATCACGGCGTCGGGCGTGAGGTGGGGCGGGAGCGCGGGGACGTGGTCGCGGGCGGTGATGCCGCTGAGGGTGAGGAACGTCCGCATGCCGACGCCCTTTCCGCCGGCGATGTCGCTTTCGGGGTTGTCGCCGACGAGGACGCAGCGGGCCGGGTCAACCTCCAGGCGGTGGCACAGCTCGTGGAAGAAGATCCGCTCGGGCTTGCCGCAGTAGATCGGCTCGACGTTGGCGGCGTAGGCGAGCATGGAGGCCATCGCGCCGACCCCGAACTCCAGGCCACGGGGGCTGGGGTAGACGCGGTCGGCGCAGATGCCGACAAGGGCGGCGCCCGTGCGGATGAGCAGCATTGCGGTGCGCTGGCGGTCCTCGGTGGCGAAGACGTTCAGCGGCACGCCGCAGATCACGGCGTCGCACGGTTCGTGCTCCTCCTCCACCCAGACGACCTTCCCGTCCAGCATCTCGGCGATCCCCTCGGTGGAGAGGTTGAACACGCGCGGCCGCCAGCGCGGGGCGTCGGCGGCGAACCGCTCGATCACGTAGTCCGCCGTCGCCGCGGCGGCGGTGTAGATGTGGGCCGGGTCCACCTCCACGCCCATGTTTTTCAGCCGCATCGAGAGCCGCTCGGGGCTGCTGGTGCTGTTGGTCAGACAGGCGTACTTGCGCCCCTTCGCCTGCAATCGCCGGATCAGGTCCACCGCGCCGGGCAGCGCGTGGTCCTCGTGGTAGACGGTCCCATCCAGGTCGAGCAGGACGGCTTCGTATTGGCTCAGGTCTAGCGGCACGGGCGGAAGTGTAGGAGCGGAAGAGTCGTTGTCCAGCGCGAGTGTTGCTTTGACCCGGCGCGGCAAACTCGATACAACATCGCCGGGAGGACACCCTCATGTCATTGTTGCGTCAATCGCTTTTGCCGATCGGCCTCGCTCTGCTGCTCGTGACGGTCCCGCTGGCGCGCGCCGAGTGGACGCCGCCGAAGGACAATGTCCTGACCGAGAAGCAGGTGACCCGCTATCTGCAGGCGCTCAAGCAGGCGCTGGACGACTTCCGGGCCGCCGGCAATTCGGCGGAAAACATGCAGTCGGCTTCGGCGGGGATGGCGCTCTACCTGAAGACCGATGCCAAGTTCAAGGCCAACCTCGCCTCGCGCAACCTGACCGAGCAGGAGTACAGTTGGGTCGGCGAACGGCTGATCGAGGCGTGGGGGACCACGATCTCCGGCCAGGTGCTCACGAGCGCGAACAAGGGAATGGTCGAGCAACGCAAGACGATCCAACAGCGGCTCGACGAGTCGAAGACCAAGCTCGCGACCTACGAAAAGGCGCAGGCTCAGGGGCGGCGGGTCATGACCAAGGAGGAGCGACAGTCGGCCATCGACTCGGCCAAGAGTGACCAGCAATCCGTCCAGGACGAGGCGAAGCAGCACGACGACGAGATCAAGCAATTCACCGCCGACGCGGCCAAGGCCGATGACGACGCCAAGGCGGCCGACGCGCTGGCCAAGAACCCGCCGTCCGATGTGAGCGCGGACGATCGCGCCGGGTACATCGAGGGAAAGAAAGCCGACGCTCAGGCGGCGCGCGACGCGTCCAAGGACGCGCGGGAGAAACTGGACGAGGCGAAGAAGGCCCGCGACGAGTCGCTGGCGAAGGTCGCCGCCGCGAAGAAGAAGGTGGCCGACCCGGACCTTCCCACGACAGACGACGAGAAGGCGGATGTGAAGAAGCAGAATGAGGAGACGATCGCGTCACTCAAGACCGAGATCGTGCAGGGCGAGCAAGGGATGAAGCAGATGGACGAGGCGATGGCCGAGTTCGCCAGGAACATGCAGGAGCAGCGGGCGAAGAACCCGGTGGCGCAGCAGAACATCGACCTGTTCAAGAAACACCAGGCGGAATGGGAGGCGGCGTGGGGGATCAAGGGGGAAACGAAGTAGAACGTCTGATCGACCCGAAGGAAAGCGAGCCCGCGCAGCAGTCGGACCGTGGGTCCACCCTCCGTTCCCCTCGTAAGACTCATCCGCGTGCCGCGCGGCTCATCGCGCCTATCATCCACCGCCCATGACCAACCGCGCTTCGCTGGCGCGCCCCGCGGCGCTGCATGATCCATCCGAATCCGCTCCCGGCAGATCGCTGCTCGGGGAGTTGCTCTGGCTTGCGCTGCCGGTCGTGGCCGAGAACATGCTCCACATGATGGTGGGGCTGACCGACGTTTACCTGGCCAGCCACCTGCCGCCCGCCCACGCCGCCGACGCGACGGCGGCGGTCGGGTCGGTCAGTTACGTCCTCTGGCTGATCGGCCTCGTCGCCGGCGCGATCGGCACCGGCAGCACCGCGATCATCGCCAGGGCGATCGGCGCGCGGCATCAATCGCTGGCCAACAGTGTTTGCGGGCAGTCGGTCACGGCCGCCGTGCTGATCGGCGTGATGCTCACGGCGGTGCTTTGGGCCGGGCAGGTCCCCGCCGCGGTGATGACCGGATTGACCGGGCAGGCGTACGACTTCACGCTCTTCTACGTCCGCATCCTGAGCCTGTCGCTCCCGTTCAGCATCCTGATGTACGCGGCCAGCGCGTGCCTGCGCGGCGCGGGCGACTCGGTGACGCCGGCCCTCTCGATGATCGTCGTCGACGCCGTGAACATGGTGTGCAGCGCGGCGCTGACCCGCGGGTGGTGGGGGCTGCCGGTCATGGGGTTCCGCGGGATCGCGATCGGCACGGTGATCGCATACGTCGTGGGCGGCGTTCTGCTGTTCGCGGTGCTGGTCAGCGGCCGCGGGCGGCTGCGATTGTTCCTCCACCGCCTCCGTCCGCACTGGCTCACGCTCAAGCGGATCTTTCGCATCGGGTTCCCCAGCGGCACCGAGTCGTTGCTGACGTGGGTCGCGCAGTTCCTGATCATCATCGTCATCAACCGGGCCGACCTGACGCATGTCATGGCGGCGGCCCACATCATCGCGGTGCGCGTCGAGGCGTTGAGCTACATGATCGGCTTCGCCGTCGCCACGGCCGCGGCGACGATGGTGGGGCAGGCGCTGGGCAGCAACGACCCCGCCCGCGCGCGGCGCAGCGCGTTCCTGGCCTATGCGGTCGGAGGCGGGGCGATGACGCTGGGCGGGGTGGCGTTCCTGCTCTTCGGCCGCCAACTGACCGGCATCATGTCCGACACCCCGTCGATCGTAGACCTTTCGGCCCGGTGCCTCTTCATCACCGCCTTCGCCCAGCCGGGCTTCGCCGCGGCGGTGATCTTCGCCGGCGCCCTCCGCGGCGCCGGAGACACGTTCGTCGTCATGCTGGTCAACCTTGCCACCGTGATGTTCGTCCGCCTGGCGGGCGTCATGATCGTCGGATGGTGGTTGGGAATGGGCTTGGCCGCGATCTGGGTCGTGCTGGCAACGGAACTGACGGTGCGAGGAATTGCGGTCTACGCTCGATTCCAGCACGGAGGATGGCGTCACGCGAAGGTGTGATACCGCTCGTGCAGTGCAGTGCGCCTGCTTTTCCGGACAGCCGGCCGTTCTCGGGCCGGAGATGAGGCGCAGGAATCCTCTGCTCACAGGACGACGACTCGCGGATCGATGTTTCCCCGGATGCGCTTGCCAAGGATTACGGTCCCAAACGCGCCGGCGACAAATCGCGTGTCCGCGTCCGTGCTGTGGGGAACGTTCACAAGCCGGATCGCGCTCGCGGTTCCGCCGACGACGGTCCCCTGCGTGTTGTCGAACGTCCCGTCGGCCGGGGCGAATCCGGCCGACACGAGTGAGTTGACCACCGATCCGGTGACGACGAACGAATTGATCCGCCCCTGCGAGTAGGTGTCCGCGGCGGCGCCGGTGCCGCCAATGGCATTGTCGGAACCGAGGTTTACCCCGCTCAGCACCTTCGCCCCTGTCAGGTTCCCGGCCCGGAACGTCGCAACGCTCCCGACGGCGGCGACGATGCCGCGGAGAATTGATCCGAGTGTTATCCGCTGCACCGAGCCGCTCGCCACGAAGGTTCCGGTCAGGTCGGCGCCGGGTGCAACGAAGGAGGCGATCGACGAAGGCGCAACGACGCTGCCGATCGTGATCGCTGGCGCGGTGACGGTGAGGCTTGATCGAGGGCCGGTGTTGCGAAGCGTCAGGTCGATCGCGCTGCCGTCCTGGACGGCGAAGCCGGTCCCGCCCCCGGCGAGGGAGAGCGTCGCCCGGCCGCCGGCAGGGGTCGCGATCGTGAGCCGCCCGCCGACCGCTCCGAACTGGCCGAGCAGCGTGCGGCCGGCTGGGGCCGTCGGATCCTGCACGCTGGCGGCCGCGGCGTAGGCGTTGTTGGCGTTGTCGGCGCCGTTGGGGTTGTCGCCGGTTGAGTCGGAGTTGTCGGCCCAGGTGGGGCGGAGCACGCCGCCGTAGAAGGCAAGGCCCGTGTAGTCGCCGAAGTCGTTCGCGTCGGGCGAGGCACTGGCCTTGGAAAAAGCGGTGGTGACCGGGAAGTTCGGCGCGGAGAAGTCGACGCCGGTTGCGGTCGGCGTGCCGACGGCGGCGTAGACCTGCGCCTCGTTGTCGGCCGTCGTGTCCGTCCCGCCACCGGCGGACGGGTCGCCGGTGTCGTTCCGGCCGTCATACCAACTGATGCCCACGAGCCCAGTCGTCGGATCAACCGCGATCCGGGGGAAGAACTGGCTGGCGCTGGTCGAGTCGTCATTGACGCGGGCCGGCGCGCTCCAGGTGAGGCCGTCGTCGTCGGAGAAGCGGAGGAAGATGTCCGTGTCGAACGTGTTGGCGTTGGCTCGGTCGGTGTAGACCATGTAAACCCGGCCGGCGTAGCCGTCGCCGCTGGTGTCGTAGGCGAGGCCGATTTCGGCGTCGATCGTCCGCCGGGGCTGCGCCGGGATCGCCAGCGCGTCGCCGACGTTCGTCTTGCCGACGAGAATCGCCGGGCCGAAGCTGTGCTGGCGGAGGCCGTTGGGATCGCGCTTGATGAAGATGCTCGAATTCGACGTCCCGGCGGATTGGTACGCGACCAGCACCTGTCCCGCCGGCCCGACTGCGATGTCCGCCACGTTCTGTCCCGGCGGGCCGACCAGCGGGATCGCCGAGCCGAACCGGCCGACCTGCCCCAGCCCGCTCACCGTCGCCCCGTACATGAGCGCCCCCGCGTTCTTCACGCCGAGCGCGCCGCTCGACACTCCCGAGTTCATCCCCTGCTGGAATCCCACCCACATGCTGCCGTGCCCGACCGAGATCGTCGGCTGATCCGCGTGCCCGGGCAGCGAGGCGACGTGCGTGAAGGTTTGCCCGCCGTCCGTGCTGAGCAGCACCTCGGCGTTGTTGCTGTCCTCGCCCAGGTAGACGAAGAAGAGGTTGCCGAACGAATCGAAGGCCGCACTCGGGTCACAGCAGGCCCGCGGGAGCCCGTCCGCGCCGGTCGCAAACGTCCGGCCCGTCCACGTCGCGCCGCCGTCGGAGCTGGTCGCGCCGAACAGGCTCATGCCTTGTTCGTTGGAGGCGAGGAAGATTTGATTCGGATTGGTCGGATTGACCGCGATCGTCTCCTCCGCCTGCTGATCGCTCATCCGACTGACATTCACGACCTGTGGCGTGCCGATGGAGACCGACAGGAGGACACGCGTTTCGAGCAACTCGACGGAATGTCGAGGCCCGTGCGCCGGTTGACGACCGGTAGTCTGCTGAATGCTGTCCATCACCCGAACCCCTTCGGCAGATAGGATACCATGGTTCGGCCGCTTGCGGCTTCGCGAACGAAGCGCCTCTCCTTGCCGCTGCACTCCGCGGCAGGAGCCGGGCCCTCCGATTTGATCACTACGCGCGATCTTCTCTGTAAAAATGCGTGTCGGGCTGAATGAACACCCACATCATCGCGGACAGCAGATACGTCACCGCATACGCGACGAACAACGTTCCCCACCCGAAGTGCGTGAACAGCGCCGCCCCGACCACCGGCTGCAGCGAATTGCCTCCAAGGTTCCCCAGCATATTGACGAACCCCGCCGCCAGCGCCGCATGCGCCCCGCCCACGTCGATGATCGCCGCCCACTTCGCTCCCAGCCCGAAGTCGTACGCGCCCATCGTCACGCACATGAGCGTGACGGCCTTCATCGGCGTATCCGCAAACTGCAGGCTGAAGATCGCCGCCCCGGCGATGATGCTGCCGACGACCGGGAAGACCGCCCGGGCGAACCGTCGTCGCCCCAGCCGGGCGGCGATCTTGTCCGACAGCCACCCGCCGATCAGGCTCGCAACCCCGCCGCACAGCATCGGCAGGGCGGTCATCCATTCCGAGTGAGCGTAGTCGACGTGTTGCACCTTCAGCAGATACTTGGGCATCCAACTGACGAAGAACGACCACC
>DASXMX010000611.1:0-30087 GCA_036495445.1 Tepidisphaeraceae bacterium | reverse complement strand
CTCAACCCGTGGTGCCCGATGGTGCGCCGGGCAAGCGGTCGCCGGTGCCGCACGGCGCGCGGCTGTCGCTCGAGGCCAGCAAGCCCCGGTACCTCCTCGGCGAATGCATCCTCCTCCAGTTCGGCGTCCGCAACGCGGGCTCCACGACGTTCACCCTCGACTCCGCGGATGAATCGGCCGCCGCTGGGGACGGCAACGCGCCGCGCGACCCGCGCTATCGCGTGTCCGTCACCGCCGCCGATGGGGCGCAGGTGCCGCCGCGGCCGCGCTACCCGGACCGAGGCCTCTCGCTGACCGCGGGCACGGTCGATCTCGAGCCGGGACAGACGTTCTACGAGACGCTTCCCCTGGCGCGCTACGCCCGGGTGGACCGTCCCGGCGAGTACACCGTCCGGGTTCATCACAACCTCGGGTGGGACTGCACCAAGGCGGACCTGGCCCGCGCGGCGGACGCCGCATCGGTGAAGATCTCCGTTCGCATGCCGACCGCCCCCGAAGCGCGGCAGATCGTCTCGGACTACCGCCGCTTGTACGCGCAGATCGCCGAGGCGGAGGGACCTGCCACGCTCGAGGGCAATGACTTCGAGCCGCCGGAGACGATAGGTCAGAAGCGTGCCGCCTGGCCCGACTTCCTCGGCCTGCGGTATCCCGTGTACCTCGCGCCGCTCGCCGACGCGGCGCGGGGCGGGTTTGTCCCGGCGGTGCGCGGCATAGCGATGATCGAAACGCCGGAAGCGACGACGGCGCTGATCGACCTGCTCGACAGCGCCGATCCCGCGGTCGCCACGGCGGCCCTCTACGCCCTGCAGGCGCGCCTGCCGGGTGAGGGCGGCGGCGGCACGTCGCGCCACCACACCTACACCATCTCGGGTCCCTCAATGGCCGCGGAGGCGGACGAACTCGATTGGTGGCGGCGCGTGGTCCGCGACGCCTGGCGCCCCGAGTTTGCCACGAGGCTGCGCGACTGGTCCAAGGCACAGCTCCGCGATGAGCTGCGGCGCGCCGTCAGCCCCCTCCGCCGCTGGTGTGCGGCCGAATTGCTCCGCGACCTCGGCCAGCCGGAGGACCTGCCCGACGTCATGGCGGCCTTGGAGCACGAGATGGCGGCCCCGGGCGAATCGCCCGTGCGCGTCGAGCAGACGTATGGAGGTGACGCGGCGCTCGTTCGGGTCGCCGGTACGCTGCTGCGGCGCGGGGCGAAGCTCCCGGCCGAGCCGAAGCGCACCGCCGACATCGTTGTCTACTTGAACGAAGTCTACGACGGCCGCGCCGCCCGGCTCCCCGATTGGGACCGGCACTTGCAAGGCTGGCTCCGGCACGCCAGCCCGTACGTCCGGGCGCAGGCGACCGTTTGCCTGCCGCGCGCCCCCAAGCCGCCGCTGCTGGACTTACTGCCGGCGTTGGCGACCGATCGTGACCCACTGGTCCAGCTCTACTTTCTTTCCTGGATCCGCGCTGACCACGTCGTCGCCGCCCGGCGCGTCGTCGAACGGATGCGCGATGCCGCCCTCGACCCGCGAGTGCGGAGGGACGTCGACGCGACCCTTGACGCGCTGCAACCGAAGCCGTCGGATGGACAGCAGAATTGATTGAGATGCAACGCAGGGTGACATGGAGTGTATCCGGCGATGCGACGATTGGGCCGTTGGCTGCGGAACTTCCTGACCGTGCTTTCGCTGCTGCTGTGCGCGGCGATCGTCGTTTTATGGGTGCGGAGCTACTGGCGGGTCGACAGCCTGATGCTCTTCCGGGTCAAGTACGAACGGACAACCGTTTGGATTGACCACCATACCATCATGACCCTCCGCAGCGGTCCCGTGTACGAAGCAGACTCGCACCGCGGCTCGTTGCGGCTGCTGTTCCTTTACGATAACGGCGGCTGCTATGTCCGCGGCCAGTATCCGGCCCTCTGGTCGTGCGGGGAGGCGCTCTTGAGTTCCTGGCCGCCGAAGATGGCGATGGCCAGCGACGGGGTGATCGAGCCTTGGGCCCCGGCCGCCACGCACTGGCCTGGCGTCGCCATGGAATCCCGGGCGGTCCCGGTGTTCCTGTTCAATGCGCCGCCGCTCATGCCCGGCGACCCGCCGCCTCCGCCGCCGCCCATCGGCTACACCGTGCACGCCCTCTACACGCCTTGGGCGTTCTGGACGTTCCTCACCGCGCTGCTCCCGGCGGCGGCCTTTTGGCGATGGCGCCGCCGGTTGAGCCGATCGAGCCGGGGGCTCTGCGTCGCGTGTGGTTACAGCTTGACCGGTAACGTCACCGGCGTCTGCCCGGAGTGCGGTGCAGCCTGCAAGGCTGCGAATCCAGCCGGTGCAAGTCCGGCCGCGGGAGATTGACGATTTGCCCGCGTAGTCATATTCGACGTTCCACTGAGGTGACTCATGGGATGAAAGCTCGAACGTAAAAGCCCTTGTCGGTGAAGGGTGAGCAAGCCGTCGGGCCGTAGCATCAAGTGAACTCTGCCGCCTCGTTAGGGCAGCCCACGTGGACCGATTCAAGTGGGAGCATGCGGACGCCGAGCCCCGCGCATTCGGGCGAAGGCTATCACGGGCGGACGTGGAATCGTCTTTAGCCGCCCGGTCCGTCGGGGTACGGGAGATGGCACGACGGGAAGGATTCGCAAGCTGAAAGCAGGGACCTTCTGGCCCACGGCCGCGAGGCAAAGACCGGCCGGCGAAGATCATAAGCCGCCCGGAGCGTGCCAGAAGCTCGGATGAGGCCATAGTAAGCGATGACGCGACGGGACAGCATAACCCGACGCCGAGCTAAGGGCCTCTGGACCGGAACGCACCGGGTGAACCGCCCCTCGCCCCGACACAGTGCGGGACCAAGCGAGGCCCGGCGGCACCCGGTGCAGTCGGCCGCCTATAAGCCGGCGGAGCCGGTGAAGGTGGCGGCGGATGGCTTCCGGTTTGAAGCCGTACCGGGGAAAACCCGCCGCACGGAATTTTAGAGGGGTCAAAGGAAACGTGTCGCACGGCCCGGCGGCCATTTGCCACGAAGCCCCAAAGGGCGGATACATCGGAAGCCGGCTGGCCTAAACGACGGCGCGCCTTTGTCCTACTCAACGGAGCGCTGTGGTCCCCCAGACCGGAGCATCGAAATGACGCATCCGATCAGACCTATCGCCACCGTGCGCCGCCTGACCGAATTGATGGCCGCCCTGTTCGTTTTGGCGGTGGGCTGCACCGCCGCTGCCCCGGCGACGCAGCCGGTTCAGACGGTGTCCGCCTGGGGGCCTGAAGTGAACGGGCTGCGCGCCCGATTGAGCGCGCCGGCGGAAATCGAGCAAAACGTGGCGCTTTCCGTCTCAATTGAACTGCGATGTGACCCGGCGTCGCTCCCGTCGGGAGTTGCCCGGTTCGACCGCTCCCATCCCAACCAGCGCCTGCGGCTCACGCTGACGAACGCGGCGACGGGACGCGTCGTCGAACTCAAACCGTTCGATGTGCACCTGCTGCTTGCCAGCGACGTGCACGAGAACACCGAGCCACTGGACGGTCGGCCGCTGGAGCCGATCCGGGCCTTGTTCCTGCTTCGGTCGGCACGCGACGCGCTGACGCCGGGCGCGTACGACTGCATGGTGAGCTACTCCGACTCGGGACACGCCGAGTCGTCCACTCAGGGCCCGCGCCCCAAAGACGTCTGGTCGGGCGTACTCCACACGGCCCCGATGCGGATCACGATGAAGCCCGAGGTCCTTCGCCCTGTGACGTTCCTCGTCCCCAAGCAACTGCACCTGACACGCGACCAGAAAGTCGTCTTCCTACCCGAGGACGCCGAGCGCATAACGGTGATGTTGGGCAACGGGATGTACGTCGGCACGCGAATTATTTGCCGCCCCGGACCCGAGATGATATCCGAGTCGCTCAACAGCACTCCGCTGCAGCCCGGCGGCCCAAACCCGATCGATGACTGGCACGCGCCGAACCTGATCGATGACTGGCACGTCCCTCCGCACGTGCCGCCGCCCGGCGGGAAGGGCGAGTATACGATCGAGGTCTTCGCCACCGGCGACCGGCCGCATCACATGTCGGACCCGGAGCCGGGAGCCGACGATTACAAGACGCTCTGGCAACGGGAGTTCGTCGTCCGGCAGGAAACGCCGCGGAAGTGATTTGTGGCCTGCCCCCATCCTGGCGACGGCGGTGTTTCATGTCGTTCGTACGAGGTTTGTTGGTCGATTCTCTTGCTGGGAAGGCGGGAACAGATGAGCGAGTCGAGTATCACACGCCGGTCGGCCGTCCGCGCTATCGCGGCTGTGGCAACAGCGGGCTTTTTGACCGCTTGTGCGCCACGGCCCCGCTTTGATCAAGACTGGGACTACGAAAAGAAGTGTTTCAAAGACGAATGGGCAACCACGCTAACGCTCGGCGCGGGCAGCCTTCAAGGGATTTGGCACCCGCAAGCCACCACCGACGACGGCGTCTGCACGATCGACGTGGAAATGACCATTGGATTCGACGCGCCGCCAGAACACATGCAACCGGACGACAACATATCGGGTTCGTTCCGGATGAAAGTGAGGTTCAATGGAACGCCGACAGCCGGCGTTAGCCACCATCTGGAGCAATGGTTTACAGTGTTCGACGGTTCCGATCGCCCGCTTTTCACGCTGGGGCAGTACAAAAGCGTGGATCTGCCGGACAATGATTTCCACGAGTGGTCTGAAACGATCGAATACCCCGCAAAGTATTTCAGGGGCATGAAGAAAGTTTGTCGCCGTCCTTGCTCGGGTTCGTGAGGGCATTCCAGCCGGTTCGGGCGGGGCGTCCGATGCCGGCGCGTTCGCATTCAACGCCAATGGAGGCCAATGATGCGGCTCCGAACACTTTGGATTCGGCCCCGAGCCGGCTATCGTGGGCGCGTGTGGCCGCTGCCGTGCCTGTAATTGCCATCTGTGGCGCTCTATCAGTCGGGTGCGGTTCCCCGCCATTGAAGAGCCAGCCTGAGACGACCGCAAGACCTCCCGATACCCAGCCGTGCGGACGGAGCCTCATGCCGCTCTTGAACGCCCATCACGCGGACATGTCCGTCCTCGATCAGGAGTATCTGGAGGCAACGCTGGATGTGGTTTGGGCGGCGATCGGAAACGGCCGCTATGCGGTCGGACTTCTTGACACCGAGATTCCTCCGACATTCATCTACGTCTTTGACGAGATGAGCGGAACGCCGCAAGAACTCTCTCTCGTCGGCCACATTTCGGGGCTCCCGATTATGGAAGGGTTGGATTTGCGAAAACTGCAGGTGATCCATGCAAAGCCGCCGGTGCGCTATATGGCGTTGCGCGACGGCAAGGTAGCGCCGGGTTTTTTCTCTCCAAAAGTCTACACATTTTTCCGATGGCGAGATGAGGTTCGAACGGCCGACCACGTTGATTTCGATCCCTCGTACGACGCTGTCTCGCGCGAGGTCAATCAAAAGCGGATCGGGACGGTGATTGAGATCCCGACTCCTCCGGACGCAAGGGTTCGCGAGCCCTTCTGAGCTGGACCGGGACGACGCCGCCTCGATCAGCTACCGGAGATCGTCGCGCCCGCAACGACGCTCCCGCACTCGGGGCATCGGCCCGCGCTGGCCCGAAGGTCGTACCCGCACGCGACGCAGCACCCGGCCGCCGCCGCACTCCCCGCCCCCCGTACCCGCGGCTTCAGGCGGCCTCCGGTGTCACTGGTATCGTGGAGAATGAAGTAACTGAGGTTGGAGATTTCCAAGTGGCCGTTTCGCCACTGGGCCGAGTAATCGTTCCCAGGCCTCAGTACCCCCGGCCCCGCGTAGCTGAGCGCCCAAACAACGGCCGTCGCGACCGACAGCCCGAGCGATATCCGCGACGCAAGCGCGAGATAGCGGATACTCGCCACGGGAATGACTGGCCGCGCCTTCAATGTATCTGGCACCCGCAAGTAACCGCCGATGACGGCATCTACGCGATCGACGTGGAGATGAGGATTGGGATTCGCCGCGCCATCAATTCACACCCAATCGGACGACGTTCATGCTCCGCACCCTTGGATCCCCTTACTCCTGCATCCGTTCCGGCAGATTCTGCATCGCAGCTTTCTCCGCCTCCTGAGCGCCGGAGATGTTGTCAGCTGCGGCGAAGCGGCTGTAAATGCCGCAAACGTAGCGTTTGTTGCGGCATAACTCATAGATAATGCCTCCGGCGTAGATTCGTTTGGGTACATCGGCCTTCCATTGCTCGGTGGTGAAAACCAGAATTGGGATATCCTGCCAGCGGCGGTCGGTTCGCCATTTTGGGTGGCGGAGGATGAGGATCGGTCCTGTGCCGGCCAATACGTCGCGATCTAACATGTCATCGTGTTCGTAGGCCTGCCATCGATCGTGTAGCACCGTGTACCCTGTCCAGTCGGAGGGTAGGTGGAACGCAAGGCCGTAGGAATCGTTTTGGTAAATCGCGGCGCTAGACGGCTGGTGTGACGGAAGGTGTTGACTCGCACCGTGGGGCTCTGGCGGCCCGGCGTATATATGGTTCCATGCACCGGTGTAGAGCACTTTCCCGTCATTAACGTCGATCAACTGGACAATCTGTACTGCCCGACCCGGCCAGGTTTCGATCTTCAGCACGTCTTCGGTGACCCATTCAGCGGAAAGGTTCTTGAACCCCTTGATCGTCAGATACGATGCGGGCTTTCCGGCCTGCGAGATGGCGATCACGGCCCTGGTGTCTTCATACGGGGTCTTGGAGCCGGTGAGCTGGATCAGCACGAAATCCCGTAACCCGAACCGGGTGGAGACATGCTTGCCATCCTGCGGGATTGTCGGTGCCGACGCATCCCACGCATGAAAGGCCGGAAAGTAGCGCGAAAACTCAGCAACGGACGGCTCTTTGACCGGCGGGTCGATTTGAAGGGTGGAGTCGCCGCTTGTCACCGAGGCAGAGCCGGTGCAAAGCAAAAACGAAATGATGGCCAAAGCAAAAACGCGTGTGCTGCGCATTCGTTGTTCCTTCTCCGCGGGGTTGGCGTTATCCCCATCACGAGCACGATCGCCGGCACCGCCAAGAGCCTCAGCCGCAGGTTGTCGCACAGGGTCGGTATCGACGCGATGACGCCGAGCGCCGCATAAATGGCGACGCGCCGGCCCGGTGCGGTCAGGAGCAGGGTTCGGGTGATCAGCAGGATGACGGCGTAGACGCCGTAGGCGATTCGAGCAACGACGGGAGGGAGCATGGCGGCGTCCTCGATGCTTGAACTCGCGGATGGTACTCTCATTCCCGCGGCGAACGACGGTCCGCGCACGGCTCGGGAATTACGATTGCTGACACTTGGCCAAAAGCCATTCGGACTGCGGCGAGCAATGGTGCAAAAGTGGTTCGCCGACGGCTGCTCATCTTCGCGATGGCGGCGTCCCTGGTGCTCGCCGCGGCAGCGAGCCTGCAGTGGGTGCGCAGCTATTGGTTTGACGAGGGAGCCCGCCGCGGCACGGCCGACGGCGAATGGGACCTGCTTTCGGCGAGGGGTCAGATCATTTACACGCAAACGCTGTGGATCGCCGATGACCCGCCGCCTCCGGTCATCGAATGGTCTTGGTCTCAGCCACGCGGCCGCTCTCTGGTCGGTGGGCAGGACAATTCTCATTGGCAGTTGTGCAATTTTGGGTCTGGTTCCGGAGATGGCGGCTACCGAAGCATCGAGGTGCTAGGTTTCCTGCTCAAGCAGCAACGGTTCAGCGAGGCCACACCAAGCACATACGAACCGCTGGCGGTCGCGGTGCCGTACTGGGCAATTGTCGGGCTGCTGCTGGTCGCGCCGGCTGTCGGCGGAACACGATGGCACCGGCGGCGCCGGCCGCCCCGCCGCGTCGGCGAGGGCCGATGTTCGAAGTGCGGTTACGACATGCGCGCCACGCCGAACCGATGTCCGGAATGCGGTCCGGCATCTGCGGCGCGGCCATAGATGGGCGGCAGATTTGTCCGGCTCTCGGCCGTGCTCTTCTTAACGATCGGAGGTCCAACATGCGTCTCCTGTCGCTCGTCGCCCTCGCCGGTGCTGTGTGTCTGGCCGTTCCCGTGGCCGGTTACGGCGTCCCGCCCCCGCCCCGGATCACCCTGCCGGGCGAAGCCGCGGGCGAGCAGCGGAGCTATTGGCTCGCGCCCTACGTGTTCGTCACCGAGATGAACGTGGGGCGGAGCCGGACCGCGACGGTGCGCTGGATGGCTGAGGATGGGAAGGTGGTTCGCGAGATCACCGGGCCGCAGGGCGGGATCGAGCCGGGGTTCGTGCTTGAACGCCGGCCCGGCGGCGACGTCGTCCACCCGGTCAACGGCTCGTGGGCCATCGACCTGAAGGAGAAGCCCGGCCCGTCCGGCTATGTCACGTCCAACGAAGACGGCAGCACCTTCGTTCAGGAGTTTCACCCGAAGACAGGCGAAATCGCCGCTGACGTTTACCGCGACGGCAAGCACCTGGCGACGGTAGGCCCGTATCTCGACTATCTCGGATGGGACGCGCATGTCGGCGCGAGCGGCAGCCTCGGCTTGCTGATCTGGAAGGATCAGCAACAGTCGATTCCCAAGATCGTGGGGGTCGGGGCGGACGGGCGGGAACGGTTCCACGCCGACTGCGACGGTCCGGTGTACGCGCCCGATCCCAACCCGGACGGCACCGGCGTGCTGGTGCAGAGCAACGGGGGCAAGCATGCGGACGCGTTCGCGTATTACGACAAGTCCGGGAAAGTCTCGCAACTGGACCTCGGCCACAACGCCCGGCTCGTCGGCTGGGTGCCGGGCACCGAGCAGGCGCTGATCGAGACGAGCATCGGATACGTCTTCCGCCTACACCTGATCGACTGGCGGCAGGGCCGCCAGATCTGGGAAGCCCCGGACCCGAGCCCCGCGCGCGTCTCGTGGGGGGCTGCCGCGCCCATTGCGGTGGACGAGAAGTACGTGCTCGTCGGCGGGTTGGAGTACGTGCGGTGGGACAATCAACAGGAGCCGGTCCGGCGGATCGACGCGTTGGACACGAAGACCGGACGAACGATCGCCACCTGGCATCCGGTGCCGCTGTACCAGGGCGCGTCCGACGTGGGCCGGTTCCTCCGGCTCGGGAAACGACTGTACCTTCTCACCGACTCGGCGTTCGCGGAGGTCGATCTGAACGCGATCGAATCGCGGGCGAAGGGATGGAAATCACAAGACACGCCGGAATCGAGATGATTCAGCAATTACGCGAGCGTGTGTTCTGCTGCGCGGTGGTGACACGGTGTCGCAAGCCTTGGAATTGTATCGCGACGAATAGAATCGACGCGAACGATGCCGACCTGAACGGTCTTGCGCGCCGCGAGCTTCGCGGCCGTGACGGGCCGCACTATTGCGGCGGCTGGAGGCGGTCGGCTTCGAGGAGGTATTGCCAGACGGCTTCGAACTGCTTCGTGCCGTTGTGGTCGAAGGGGGGGAGGCCGGTCTTGCCCTCATCGTCTTCGAAGGTGGGCATCTTGGTGGTGGGGTCGATCCGCGGCGGGTTGCGGAGCCAGCGGGTGTAGTAGTCGTGGCGGAGGCGGGGGGCGATGTATTGCAGGTTGATCGCGGGGGCCTCGAACGCCGCGAACGGCGTCTGGTCGGCCGCGGCGTGGCACTGCACGCAACTGAAGCCCTGGTTCGGCACCTTGCCGCAAAGCACGCGGCCGATCGCGGCCAGTTTCTCGTCGGGCTTGGGATTGGGCGAGAGCGACGGCGCGCAGCCGTGCTCCTCGGCGAGGCCGATCGCGATCAGTTCGGCCTGGGCGGGGAACGAGGGCATCCGGGCGCGGAGATAGAAGCGCGGCTGGTAGGGGATCTGGCCCGCGATGAAGTGGGCCATCCATTGCGGGCGGAGCTTCTCGCCGGCCCAGGTGAGCATCGGCGGGTGCTGATCCGCGGCGAGCAGGTCGTGCTCGCTGGCGGGCGGGTTGGGGAACTTCGCGTGAAGCGCCTGCGATTCGGCCTCGAGCGATTGCGCCAGCAGCGACTCGCCGCCGTCGCGGGCGTGGCAGGCGGTGCAGCGGAGCGCGTCGATCTGGCGCTCGGCAAACTCGGGGGCGGCGCGGACGCCGAGCGACAGACGATCGGTGCCGAGGAAGGCGATGAGCGACGCCCGCTGGGCGTCAGTCAGGTCGAACTCCGGCGCATTCGCGCGCGCGGCGGCATCGGATGCGAGGCAGCCCTGGTTCAGATGGTTCGTAGATAGTGTCGAGAGCGCGGGGAACGTAGCGGTGCTTTTGTCGCTTCCGATCGCGTGGCAATTGAGGCACCCGACGGATGCGATCAGTTGCTTGCCCTTCGCTGGATCGCCGGCATTGTCGCCTGGAAGGTCCTTCCCGCCTGAAAGGAGATAAGCCGCCAAACTTCCCGCATCCGCATCGGACAGGTGGAAGTTTGGCATCGGGTTCCAGGCGTAGTGGACCTCGGGCCTGAGCAGGTATTGGCGGAGCGGTTCGGGCTTGAACTTCGCCCGGACATAGGCGAGCGGCACGCGGGCCGGGTCGTCCTTGGCGTCGGGCGGGGTGTGGCAGGCGATGCACTGGAGGTTGGCGAAGAGCCGCCCGCCGTCCGATGCGTTGGCGGGTGGGGCGGTCGCACCGGTCTCTTTGCCGAGCGATGCGAGATAGGCGGCGATGTCGCTGGCTCGGGGATCGAGGCCGTTGGCTTGGAAGAGCCGCGGCATGTGGGCGTTGGGCCGCAGCGCGTGCGGGTTGTTGATCCACGCTGCCAGCCAGGCGCGGTTGAACCGGGCGCCCGCGTCGGCCAGTGATGGCGCGTCCATCGCCAACTCGGGCATGCCGTCCTTTTTCGAACGCCCCGCCAGCTCCGGGGCCGCGTGGCATTTCACGCAGCGGAACTGGGCGAACAGCGCCCGCCCCTCGCGGATTTGCAGGCTCTTCGCGACCGACGGGTCCACGACCGTGTGCGTGAAAGCCGACGACGGCACGGGCTCCGGCTGCCACGTCTTGCTCGACCACAGCAGCCGGAGGTTCGCGTCCGCGGATGTCGGGCTCTCGTAGACCGCAACGATGTGGTTCTTCCCCTTGCCCAGGCGCACCTCGCCGCTGATGACCTTCGACAGGTCGTTGCCCGACGTTTCGAGCACCCGCTTGCCGCCGACGCTGAACATGAGCTTCCCGCGTCCCTCGGCGGAGAACTTCACGAACGTCCGCAGGCGCACGTTCAGGTTCCCCTCGAACGTTGCCCGGAACGGCCCGGCCGGCGTGAACGCCGAGGGGGCTTCGCCCTCGGGCACGAACAGCGCGACGAGCCGGGTGGATCGGGAGTCAGGAAACTCGCGCTTCGCTCCGGGGGCGAGGCTTTCGAACGTGAGCGTTAGGCCCTTGCGGTCTTCGGCGGCCGGCGCGTCTTGCGCGCGTGCAGGGGATCCGCTTTCCATCGCGAACGCGACCAGCATCGCGCAGGCCGCGATCCACTTCATCTTGCCTGGCTGCATGGCTCAATACTTAACACAGAGGGCACGGAGGACACAGAGGGCATGGAGGTGAGAACCGATGCTGGCCTCGGATGGCGGATTGCTGACTGGCGGAAGAGCGGGCGTGAAACGTGATGAGTGAAACGCGACGCGCACGGGCATTTGTCACGTTTCACTCATCACGTTTCACGGGCGGCATTTCGATCCGCAACTGGGAATCGGCAATCCCCTAATCCTTCAACGGCACGATCCAGATGTTGCGGAACTTGACGTGGTGGTGGTGCCATTGCAGGCGGATCGGGCCCGGGGTGTCTTCTTCCTTGGCGCCGCCTCCGGTGGAGTGGGGGATTTCGGTGTTGTCCTGGACGAGTTCGCCGTTCCAGTAGACGGTGATCGTGGCGTTCTTCACCTTCTTGTCGCCGTCCCAGCGGGCGGCGTGGAAGGTGATGTCGTACGTCTGCCACTCGCCCGGCGGCTTGGCCGCGTTCTTGGCCGGGGCCTTGATGCCATACACGGCCGCGCATGCGCCGTTCGCATATGTGTCGTTGTGGTAGCTGTCGAGCACCTGTAGTTCGTATCGGCCCTGCTGGTAGACGCCGCTGTTGCCCCGGTCCTGCCCCTTGAACTCGGGGCCGAGCACCGGCTCGTTGAACTCCAGGTGGAGCTGGTAATCCTTGAACTTCTGCTTCGTCTGGATGTCGTTGGCGTCGGAGACGATCGCGCCGTCCCCGACCTCCCACATCGTCTTGCCGCCGGCGGGCTCCCATTGCGAGGTGTCCTTGCCGTCGAACAGCACGACGGCGTCCGCCGGCCGCTCCGAGTTCGGCTTCAGTACTTCGTCCGCGGCAAAGGCGATCCCCGTTGCCGCCAAGGCCAGTGCCCCGGCCATCCCAAGCCGCAACGCGCCGCGGCGCGTGATGGAATTCGAAATCATCGTCGTTCTCCAAGAATTGATGCACGCTCCGTCTCTATTGGAGCGGCACACGCCATTCCTACCCGGCGGTGAACAGGCATGTTGACGAAACGCGGGGAAATCGCTTAGTCCGCGTCGTCGGCCATTTCCATCCCCGGGTCCATCGCCATGACCTCGGCTCGCGGGGCGGCTTCGGGCGCATTGGATTCGGCGGCGGCTTCCTCCTTAAACAACGGTGGCTGCGGTTGCTTCTTCTTCCGCCTGGTGCCGGCGCCCATGAACTGGACGCAGTCGCCGCCGAGGAGGTGGGAGAGCTCGTTTTTCAGGTCCATCGATGGCTTGACGAACCGGCCGCGGTCGAGCTTCATCACGACCCGCTGATTGGGGCCGGTGGTGACCTGGATGTAGACCTCGGTGTTTCCCTTGTGCCGCTGCAGCAGCGGGTCGAGCTCGGCCGTGACGGCGGGGGCGTGGCGGAGCGGGTCGAGCTTCAGGCCCAGTGACGTCGTGAGCTTCGGGATCGCCTCCTCGATCGGCAGCACGTCGTTGACGACGACGCTGGGCGTCTCCCGGCGGCGGTCGATCTTGCCGCGGAGGAACACGATCCGCTCGACCGCGACGCACTCGGCGTAGCGCTTGGTGACGTCGGCCAGCGTCTCGGCAAAGAGCACGCCGTCGATCTGGCCTTCGAGGTCTTCGAGCGTGATCATCGCCATCGTCATGCCGGCCGAGCGGCCGTTCTTGGTGACGCTCTTCTTCACGCGGTTGATCATGCCCCCGATCAGCACCTCGACGCCTTCGCCGCAGCTCATCGCCTCCTTGGTCGAGGCGGTGGAGAAGTTCTCCAGCGCGACCTGGTGCTCGGTCAGCGGGTGGCTGGTGATGTAGAAGCCGAGCAGTTCCTTCTCGAATTTGAGCAAGTCCGCATCCGACAGTTCGTCCACGTCCGGCAGCGCGTCGCCGAGCACACGCGGCGTGCCCGCCCCGTTCGACTGGGCGGCGAACATGTTTAACTGCCCCATGCGTTTGTCCTGCTGCGCCTGCTGGCCCATTTCCACCGCGCGATCGAGCACCTGAAGCAATTGCGCCCGCTTGGCCCCGAGCGCCGCGAACGCGCCGCACTTGAGCAGCGCCTCGATCGTCCCGCGCTGGACGGTGCGCAGGTCCACGCGGTCGGTGAAATCGTAAAGGCTCTTGTACTCGCCTTTTTCCTTTCGCTCCGCGGAGATCGCCTCGACCGCCTTCTCGCCCACGCCCCGAACCGCCGCCAGTCCGAACCGGATGACGCCTTGAGGCTTGGGCTCGACCTTCCGCTTCCCCTTGCCCTGCGCCTTCGTCTCATCCACCACATACAACGGCGTGAAGTCCTTCTCCGAGACGTTGACGTCCGGCGGCAGGACCTTGATCCCCTTGCTCCCGTCCGGCAGCGTGAGCCGCCGGCATTCTTCGATGTACTCGACGACTTTCTCGGTCGACCCCATTTCGAACGTGAGCACCGCCGCCATGTACTCGACGGGGTGGTATGTTTTCATATATGCCGTCTGATAGGCGACTATGGCATAGCGGGTGCTGTGGCTCTTATTAAAACCATAACCTCCGAACTTAAGAATCAGGTCAAATATCTCTTCAGCCTTCTCTTTGCTCACCCCCTTTGCCATAGTCCCCTTGATGAATTCCGGCTGAAATTTCGCGATAACGTCCGCCTGTTTCTTGCTGATCGCTTTAATCAGTTTGTATGCAGCACTCAGCTCGATGCCGCCGAGCTGGTTGAAGACCTGCATCACCTGTTCCTGGTAGCAGTTCTTCACGACGATGCCGTTGGCCACGAGGTTGTGGTGGTCGGCGACCGACATGCCGTAGAACTGTTGATCGGTGACGGGCTCGATGCGGGCGATGCGGTAGTAACGGACGTCGCCCAGGTCGATCCCCGCCTTGGTGGCCGTCGACGATTTCACGAACGGGAAATCATGCACCATTCCGGCTCGCATGATCCCGGTCCGCTTGCTGAAGGCGCGATACGATTCGCCGGCCGGAACCGCCTCGTGCAGCTTCGGTCGCGGGATCCAGCCGACCGATCGCCCCTCGGTCAGCTTGCCCTCGAAGCGGCGCACCAGCAGGTGGGGGCCGAGAAGCAACGCGAGCGTCGCCGTGTCCCAGAACTGGATCCGGTTGGGGCGGATGGAAGTGGGGACGCCTTCGAGCTGACAAAGTCGTCGGACGTCTTCCAGTAACTGGCGCGATGTGGAACTGAGGAAGCAGACGTTCACACCCTTCGTTGACTGCGCGGTACACCCGTCCGCGTCGAGCAGTCCGGCCAGGAACGCGGCGCGCACCTTCGCAGTGCAGCGGAAGAGGATTTCAGGAACCCGCTTCTGCCGGGCCTTGACGCGCATGCCCAGCGTGTCCAGCAGGTGGTTGAGTCGCGTCTTGCGATTGCCGAACCTCGGGTCGTTCAGCAGGGCGGGATGCGAGATGCCCACGTACCAGGACCGGCCGTGAAAGTACTCGTGAACGCGCAGGCCGGGCAGTCGCGACGCGCACCATTCCACAAACCGGCGATGGTCCTGCTCCCGCCCCGTGGCCAGCGTGATGCCGGAGGTGGTGAGGCATCCGTCGCCGACCAGGGCGCCCAGCAGGTAGGCCACGTCCTCGTCCGCACCCAGCCACGGCGCGAGATGCCGTGCGGTCGGGCTTTCCTGCGGAAGATGGCGGCCGACCGTCACCAGGTCCGCGGCCGGGTCCAGTTGGCCCGCCTCCTTCATGCCACCGAACGTGTAGACCTTGTGATCGCTCGTGAGGGTGACGGCAAACCCGTTCTCGAGGACGATCCGCACCCCGTCCGAGCGGCGGGTCGGGCCGCACCCGTGGCATTCCTTGATTTCAAACCGCCCGGACTGCGGGTTCAGCGAATGGACACGATCGCCGCGGCTGACGTGCTTGATCGGCTTCTCCGTGCCGTCCGCCATCGCGACGCGCGCGTCCTCGTGGATGCACATGATCCCGTAGGTCTCGGCGAGGATCGCGTCCATGATGGGGTGGACTTGCGGCACCGGCTCTTTCCCATGCTTGCGGTTGCAGTAGAGCGGGATCAGCTCCATCGGGCCGGGGCGGTAAAGGGCGTTGGCGGCGATCAGGTCTTCGATGCGGTCGGGCTGCATCTTCATCAGCAGGTCCTGCATCCCGCCGGATTCGAACTGGAAGATGCCTTTGGTTTCGCCGCGGCAGAAGGTCGCGAAGACGTTCTTGTCGGCCAGGTCGACCTTCTCGATGTCGACCCGCTGCTGCGGGTCGAGCGGCGGGGGGGCCTGGTTGGGCGCCCACTTCACTGGGCGGGTGTCGCGCGTCTGATGTTCCAGGTCCAGCGAGCGGGTGAGCGTGGTGAGCGTCCGCAGGCCCAGGAAGTCCATCTTCAGCAGGCCGACCTTCTCGGCGATCGGGCCTTCGAACTGCGTGAGGATGTTCCCCTCGCTGTCGCGGTAGAGCGGGGCGAAATTGTCGAGCGGCTGGTCCGCGATGATGACGCCGGCCGCGTGGCACCCCGCGTTGCGGCAGAGGCCCTCCAGCTTCTGCGCCAGGTCGATCACCTGCTTGATCGTCGGGTCGGACTTGTAAAGCTCCGCGAGTTCGGGCGATTGCTCGATCGCTTTGCTCAGCTTCATTCCCGGCGTGCCGGGGATGAGCTTCGTCAGCTTGTCGATTTCGGCGAGCGGGACGCCGAGCACCCGCCCCACGTCCTTGCACGCCGCCTTCGCGGCCAGCGTGCCGAAGGTGATGATCTGCGCGACGTGCCCGTACTTGTTGCGGACGTACTCGATGACGCGCTGCCGCCCGTCCTGGCAGATATCGATATCGATATCGGGCATCTCCGAACGGCTCGGGTCCATGAACCGCTCGAACAGCAGGTTGTATTTGATGGGATCGACATTACAAAGGCCCAGCAGATAGCCGACCATCGTCCCGACGCCCGAACCTCTCGCGCCCACGGGGATGCCGTTGTCGCGGGCGAAGTTGCAGAAGTCCCAGACGATCAGGAAATAGGAGCAGAAGCTCTTCTTGACGATGACCGACAGCTCGTATTCGAGCCGCTGGCGGACGGCCGGGTCGACGTCCGTCGTCCCGTAGCGCCAGACGAGGCCCGCTTCGCAGAGCTGGCGGAGGTAGATCTCGTCGTCTTGTTTCAGTGCTGAGGACTGAGGACTGAGGGCTGAGTCGGGGGGAGCCGCTCCGTCGCCATTTTGTGGCGGGTTGCAGCGGAGGACGAACTCGGGATCCAGCTTCTCCTTGGGCACCTTGTAAACCGGCGCGTATTTCTTGGAGAAATCGAGCTCGAGGTTGCACATCCGGGCGATGCGGACGGTGTTGTCCATCGCGCCGTCGAAGGAGCCGATCGCCTCCTTCATCTCCTGCGGGCTCTTCAGGTACAGCTCCGTCGGATATTTGAGCCGGTTCTCCTCGTTCACCAGGCGGCCCATGCTGATGCAGCAGAGCACGTCGTGGGCGAAGTGGTCATCCTTGTTGAGGAAGTGGACGTCGTTGGTGCCGACCAGCCCACACCCGAGGCGATTGGCCAGATCGGCCAGCTCGGGATTGACGATGTCCTGCTCCTTGATGTGCTTCTGGACTTCGATGAAGAACCGGTCCGGCCCGAAGATTTCCAGGTAAGTCTCGGCGGCCTTTTTCGCGAACGCCTTGTCGCGCTTGAGGAACGCCGAGGCGACCTCGCCACCCAGGCAGGCGCTGGTGGCGATCAGGCCGTTCCTGTATTCCCGCAGCGTCTCCTTATCGATCCGCGGCTTGTAGTAGAACCCCTCGCGATACGCGAGCGACGAGAGCTTCAGCAGGTTCTTGTACCCATCCAGGTTCTCGGCCAGCAGCAGCAGGTGATAGGCGGCTTCGCCGGCGGTGCCGGAGCGGTCGCGGCGGTCGCCGGGGGCCATGTAGGCCTCCATCCCGAGGATCGGCTTGATCCCCTCCTTCTTGCACTCGTTGAAGAACTCGATCACGCCGAACATGCACCCGTGATCGGTGATGGCGATGCTGTCCATCCCCAGCGCCTTGCACCGCTTCACCAAGTCCGAAACGCGACACGCCCCGTCGAGCAGGGAGTAATGGGTGTGAACGTGAAGGTGTACGAACGACGAGCTGTCCGCCATGCGCGCAAGGTGACGCGAGCGAACTCGTCTGTCAATGCGACAGTTTGGTTTTCGTCAGGTTGTCCACCGAGCGGGAGTGCAGCGCCTAGGGTTGCTCGCGCGAATCGGGCCAGTACCTGGCGACCGGTGGAAGCCCCAGCGCGCGGCGGGTCGCCGCATCTCGCAGCCGAACGTCGCGCAAGCCTTCGGGCGGTTTGACGAACACGGAGCTGAAGGCACAGAGGACGAGGCAGTCTCGCGTCTTTGGCAGCTCCACGGTGTAAGCGAGCACCAGGCGCGACAAGGCATCTTCGTCCAGGTTCGCCCGTGTCAGGCCGTCTCCCAGATAAACCAGCCGCGGGTCCGTTGGTCGGGGGAGCGGCTCGCCGCGAATGCGGGCATCGTTCCACCGATAGGCAAATTGCTGCATCGATTCGATCAATGCCTGATCGTTCGACAGGGCCGCTTCTGCCGTCTGGTTTTCCAGCAGGGTGCGTTGCCGCGCCTGGCGGGTCAGGTCCCTGCCCCAGAGGATCCCCACGATGACGATGGGCCACACGAGCGCCAGGATCGTTCCGGTCTTCGCGAGGCACTGCGGCGTTTGCAGCCGCGGCCCCTTCCCGATCATCGCCAGCGCCCCGGACAAGAGCGCGCCCGCGAGGCAGATGATTGTGCCCCAAAACCAAATGATCGTCACGAAGGGGAATGGATCGCCTTCGTCATGAAGCTGCTCGATCAGCAGAAACCCCGGGACGCAATCGAGCCCAATGCAGACGAGGGCTGCAAGCCAGACGAATGGCAGCGCCCACCGGCCGGTTGACCGCTCACCTTGCACGCCCGTCGGCGGTGCCGAGGAGATTCTCATACCGAATCATCGGTTCCCAGCAACGGGGGGATTACGAGACGCTCCTCTCAAACGAGCCGGCAACCGTGCGCCGTCAAATGTGCGATCAGGTCGCGGCGTTTCACACCAGGATGCTTTCTTCTTCGTAAGCGCCCTTCGCGGCGGCGCGCGCATCAGCACGGTTCATTTCAAGCGCCTCTTGAAGGCCGGAACGGAGATTCTCCATCAACTCCTCACGCGTGGCGCCTTGGGAGTTGACGCCGGGGATCTCCTCGACCCAGCCGATCCACCAATCACCATCTCGCGTGACGATTGCCTTGTAGGTCGCCATGGTAAGCGTCTCCGAATCGCATTGTATCGTGGGAGCGAGACTTGCGACAGCCGTGTCCACGTCAGACCCCGGTCTGGCTCGCATCCTGCAATGCATTCGCCGTTATAAACCGATCACGATGTTCTGCTCGCGAAACTCGCCCCGCCAACGTAGCGTATTCTGATAAAGAGGACGGCGAGTCCCTGCGCGAACGCTTATCGATCGTTCGGGCCGATGTTGTTTGGGAGGGCGAGGCTCCCGCCGAGCCGCGTCCTTTCGGAAAAGATCCGGCTCGGCGGGAGCCTCGCCCTCCCAGATGTGGATGCGTGATCCAATCAGTGAGGTATGAAGTGCCGCGACGCACGACGGACGCGAAACTGAATCGCCGGGCCGCCCTGGCGGCGATCGCGTGCGCGCTGGGCGGCGGGGGGCTGGCGGCGGCGTTCCGGTATCTGGGCCGCGAGCGGGCGGTCCCGGGGATCCCCGCGCCGGCCCGGCCGATCGTCGCGACGACACAGCCCGTGACCCGTCCGGCGGTCGAGCCGGTCGAGAAGGTGTATCGCGAGGCGATCGTGCCCCTTCTCGATCAGTTTGACCGGCGGAATGACGAGGCGGTGATCAACGCGATCGTCGTCCTCCATGATCGCATGGCGATGCACCGGGCGGGGGTGGGGCAGTTTACCAAAGAGGTCGTGAGTTGGGGGACGCGGTTTGGGGTAATCAAGCGATACCCCGGCGATGCCTGGCACAAGCTGCGGGGTGAGTCGGGCGACGCGCGTCGCGTGGCCGAATACGTCAACGAGAAGTTCCGGCGGCATATCATCTCCGAAGACTCGCTGCGGCAGGATGTGGAGGCGGTGGTCGCACAGTTCAATGACGACATGCTCGCCAGCCGGAACCGGCTGTATGCGGATTTGGCGCTGCCGCTGGCGCGGATCAAGGTGTCGCACCCGATCACGACCCCCGGGCTGGAGGACTTCAGCCGGGATGTGGCGACGCGGGCGTCGCGGATGGCCGGGGCAATGGCGCCGGACACGGTGGTCGCGGGACTGGCTGCCGTGTGCGGCTCGTGGACGGCGATGGACGTGGCGCAGGGAATCACGAGCCGGGTCGTCATGCAGATACTGGCCCGGCTCGGCACGGCGATGGCCGCCGAGGGGATCGAGGCGGGCGGCGCGACGCTCGGCGGCGCGGCCGCCGGGGGCGGCGGGGGGAGCCTCGCGGGGCCGGTCGGCACGGTGATCGGCATCGGCGTGGGGCTGGTCGTCGGGGCGATCGTCGACTGGCGGATGAGCAAGCAGTTCGAGGCGAAGGTCACCGACCAGTGCAACTGGTTCTTAATCAATCTCGAACGGCAACTTCGGGATGGGACGCCGTATTCGCCCGGGCTGAAGGACGAGTTGGGGGAGGCGGCCGCGCTGGCCAGCCGGCTGCAACGCGAGGCCATTCAGTCGGCACTCAAAGAGGTCAAGGAATGAAACGCATCATGACTCCCCTGAGGATCTGGGCGCCTGCATTCTCTCCCTCTCCCGGTACTCCGGGAGAGGGCTGGGGTGAGGGTTCTGTGGCACAGCCGCCCTCGGCTGTGTTCCGCCGCCAGGCGGAAATCGAATTCGACCTTCGGTCGAACACAGCCGAGGGCGGCTGTGCCACAAAGGCAAACCCTCACCCTACCCTCTCCCGGAGTACCGGGAGAGGGAAAGCGGAAGCGGCGTCCCTTCGCCGCTTGGCCCTTCGCGGATTTGCGGTCGCGCTTGTGCTGGTCTTCGTGATGTCTGCGCGGCAGGCCTCCGCCCAGGTCTCCGTCGCCCGCGAACTGGTCGAGCAGGCGACCGAGCAGATCTTCAAATCCGCCGGACGCGAGGGCCTCGAGCAACTGACCGCCATGGGCGGCCGCACGGCGGTGCGCGAGGTGCTGGAGCAATCCTCCCGCGAGGGCGGCGAGCAGCTCGTCAAGCGCGTCGCGCAGTTGGGCGTCGAGGAAGGCCCCGCCGCACTGCGCGCGATCCGCTTCGCCCCGGCGAAGATGGTCAACGCCCTCGATGGCCTCTCGCCCGAGCTTCGGCAGTCCGGCCTGCGCGCCGCCGAGCGCGACCCGCAGGTGCTGACGAACCTCGTGAAGCAATACGGCTCCGGCGCCGTCGAAGTCGCCGCCCGTCATCCGGGCGTAGGCGACCGGCTTGTCTCGACGCTCGGCTCCGATGGCATCGCGATGGGCCGCAAGCTCACGACGGATGAGTCGATCGTGGCGGCCCGCTACGCCGACGACATCGCCGCCCTCGGTCCCGCCGAGCGGCAGGGGGTCGTCGCTAAGGTCCTGCGGAGCCCCAAGCCGGTGCTCGACTACCTCGAAACCCACCCGCGGATCCTCCGCACCGCCGCCGGCGTCGCGGTCGTGATGGCCGTCAAGGACGACATCCTCGGCGACCGCGGTCACACGATCATCGGCCCGGATGGCAAGGCGGTCACCACGCCGGCTCACCCGGGTTTGATCGAACGGATCCTGCCGCAATCCCTCCACGCCGCGTCAGCCCCGGTCTCGATTATCGGCACCGCCGTGGCGTTCGGGGTGCTGGGGTGGTTCGCCGTGCATCTCTTTGGGAAGTGGCGGATTCACTCGCTACGGGTAAAGAACGAGCGCGAGTTGGCGTTGGCCGAGGTGAAGGCGAAGGTCGCACGGGGCATCGCCCAAGTTGAACGCGGCGAGCTGGTGGACCCGAAGGATTTATTGGAGAAGATTGCCACGCTCAAGCGAGAGCGGGCAGGCCAAGCGTGAGCTGAAACCGAGACTTCGATCCTACGAACCTGGTATCACCCAGATCCATTGTTTGCTTGTTCGTGGGAACTGGTGCGCGGCCTGCCGCAGCGCGTGCTCAACCGACTCGGCCCACGTGTCCCAGACGACGCGCCACTGGTCGTCGCAACTGAAGAGATAGATGCCCTCGCTCCCAGCATCACAAATGGCCGCACGACTGATCCTCAGCGGATCTTCGCCGAGGAGCGTCCTTTCCGCCACGTACGCTTCGGACGGATCGAGCAGCGCATAGCAGACGATTCGCATTTCTGCTGCGCCATGACCGTGGATCGTTGGGGGTTGGCACTCCATGAGTGTGTTCAGCGTTCAGGAAGTCACGGATGCTGCCGCGCCCCGTGCCTCACGTGAAGAATCATCACCGCCCGCCGACGCTCATCGATCGTGTACCGGACGAGGTACGGTGGCACTGGCATTGATCGGATTCCTGGCCCGATCTCGGTGTACCGGTGTGGAAGGATGTCGAGCGAGTCGATCGCGTCCACGATCTTATGGACCATGTGAGCGGCGTTGTCCGGCGAGTGCCGGGCGATGTATCGCGAGATCGCTTCGAGATCCTCGGCGGAGCGGGCGGTATAGCGGACGTGATACGTGTCAGGCATCGGCGGTCATACCTTTTTGATCGGGTACTTCCGCTTTAGCTCTTCTCCGAACACCTTTGAATCGATCACTTCCCCTCTCTCGATCTGAGCGAGCGACTCACGAATTGCGGCGCGATCCTCGTCATCCAAAACGTCCGGCTCTGGGTCGCACATGAGCCGAGCCATGCCCGCCTCGATCGCCTCGTCCGGCGAAGCGAATCGCCCGGCCTGGACCTGTTCTTCGATGAACTTCCGCGTTTGCGGCTTGAGCGTCACCTGCATCCGAGACACCTCCGACGCCAGAATCTTACCATTGACGACGATGTCGGATCAAACTCGGCCGGGTGTCAATGATCTGCGTTATGATCGTGCCGTGCCCTGGCCCCGCGCCATTCTCCATGTGGACATGGACGCGTTTTACGCGTCGGTGGAGCAGCTCGATCACCCGGAGATCCGCGGGAAGCCCGTGCTCGTCGGCTATGCCGGGCCGCGGGGCGTCGTGGCGGCGGCGTCGTATGAGGCGCGGGCGTACGGGTGCCGCTCGGCCCAGCCAATGGCGATCGCGCTGCGGCATTGCCCGCATGCGGTCGTGATGCCGGTGCGGTTCGGGCGGTATCGCGAGGTGTCGGGGCAGGTGTTCGAGATCCTGGAGGCGTGTACGCCGCTGGTCGAGCCGCTGAGCCTCGATGAGGCGTTTCTCGACGTGACGGACAGCCAGCGGCTGCTGGGGGAGCCGGAGCAGATCGCCCGGCAGATCAAGGATTCGGTCCGGGCCCGCACGGGCTTGACGGCATCCGTCGGCGTTGCGTCGAACAAGTTCCTCGCGAAGCTTGCCAGTGATTTGAGAAAGCCGGATGGCCTTTGCGTGATACGTCCCGAGGAAGCCCAGGCGACCCTCGCGCCGCTGCCCGTGACGCGGCTCTGGGGCGTCGGCCCGAAGACGGCCGCGCGACTCGCGAACCTGGCCATCAAAACGATCGGCGATCTGCGAAAGCTCGCGCCCGACGTGCTGACTGCGCGGGTCGGCGCGGAGGAGGCCGAGCATTTCCGGCGGCTGTCGCTCGGGCTGGACGACCGCCCGGTCGTCGCGGATCGCGAGGCCAAGAGCATCGGGCAAGAGCAAACGTTCGGCGTAGACGTCGCCGACCCGCAGGCGGTGCGGGACGTGTTGCTGGAGCAGGCCGAGCAGGTGGGGCGGCGCTTGAGAAAGCACGGCTTGCGGGCGCGGGCGGTGGTGGTGAAGATCCGGTTCGGCCAGTTTCAGACGATCACCCGGCGGACGACGCTCGCCGAGCCGACCGATGCGACGTCGCCCCTGTGGCACGCCGCGCGCGACCTGTTCGCCGCCTGGGCGAGCGCAAGTTTTCGTCCCGTCCGCCTCATCGGGATGACCGCCACCGAGTTCGCCAACGACGCGGCCCAACTCTCGCTCTTTCCCGACCTTCAATCCCAAAAGCAGCGGCGGCTCGACGCCGCCCTCGACCAGATCAGCGGCCGCTTCGGCACCGACGCGATCCGCCGCGGGCGGGGCAGTCGAGGCGATGAATAACGAATCACTGTTCGAGGTCGTCGCAGGATGCGGGCGCCTTGGATCTACTCGTCGAGTTCCCCGAGTTGTTCCGAGGGGATCGCGCGGAAGACTTCGTCGGTGCTGGTCTGGCCTTTGGCGACCTTGAGCAGGGCGGCCTGGCGGAACTGGGGGAGGCCCTGGTCGATCGCGATCCGCCGCAGGTCGGCGGCGGGGCCGGCGTCGGCGATGGCGTTCCGCAGCGGGGCGGAGATCGGCATCACCTCGAACACGCCCGTGCGGGCGGTGTAGCCGCGGCCTTCACAGATCTCGCAGCCGCGGGGGGCATAAAGCGTTTTGCCTTCGCCCGGCTTGAGCCAGCGCTTGACCTCGTCGAACACGTGCGGGACGTCGGCGACGTCGAACGGGGTTTTGCAGTTAGGGCAGAGCGTGCGGACCAGGCGCTGCGAGATCACGCCGCGGAGCGAGCTGGCGAGGAACGGCGTGTGGACGTCGAGCGCCCGCAGGCTCTGCGGCCCGGCCGCCGCGGAGGAGGCGTGCACGGTCGCCAGCACAAGGTGCCCGGCGTTGGCCGCGTGCACCGCGGTCTGGGCCGTTTCCCGGTCGCGGATCTCGCCGACGACGATCACGTCGGGCGACTGGCGGAGGATCGCCCGCAGCAGGTCGTGGAACCCGAGCTTGATCGCGAGGTTGACCTGCGACTGGCGGACGCCGGGCAGGGCGAATTCGATCGGGTCTTCGATCGTGTTGATCTTGTGGTTGCCGTCGTTGAGGTGCTGGACGCAGGCGTAGATGGTGGCGGTCTTGCCCGAGCCGGTCGGCCCGGCCAGCAGGATCAGGCCGCCCGGGCTGTCGAGCATCGAAAGGACCTGGTCGTGCTGCTCGGGCTCGAGGCCGAGGTGCGTTAGGTCGTACAACTGCGATTCGCGGTCGAGCATGCGGATCGCCATGTCCTCCCCGTGGAGGGTGGGGACAATGTTGATGCGCATCTCGACGGCGTTCCCGCTCTCGCGGCCATCGAAGATCCAGCGGCCGTCAAGCGGGCGGCGGCGCTCGGTCAGGTCCATCCCGGCCGTCGCCTTCAGGTGCGAGATGAACCGCCGGCCGAGGTCCACGGGGACGCGGGCGACTTCGCGGACGGTGCCGAGCTGGCGCACGGAGATCTTCAAGTGATCGGCCTCGGAGGCGAGGAACAGGTCGCTGCAGCGGGATTGGACCGCGAACGCGGCGACGCGCCCGACGGCCTCCTCCGCGCCCAGGCCGGCCAGGGAGGGGAACTTCGGGGGACCGCCTTCGGCTTCAGCCTCGGTTGCGGTCGACGGGGATGCAATGGGTGCGGTTTTAGGCATTGGACGCCTCCAGCGCCTCGAGGGCCATGTGTTCTTCGGGGAAGATGTTGAGGACGGAATCGACCCGCAGCAGCTTGAACGAGCGGGCGACGTCGGGCCGCATCGAGTGCAGCGCGAGCCGCCCGCCGGCCTGTCTGAATTGCCGCTGCAGCGTGAGGAGCCACCCGATCGCGGCCGACCCGGCCATACGGACGCCGGAGAAGTCGATCAGCACGCGCTTGCTGGCCCAGGTATCTCCGAGCATCGCGGCCAGCCCTTGCGATTGTTCCTCGGCGTTGGGGGGCTGGAATTCGCCCTCGACAGTCATGCGCACGACGTTGGGTTCGATGGATGCGATTCTCATTTTCATGTAGTTCCCCAGGCCCGTGTACTGCGACATGTCAGTCCGGTGTCGCCGGACACGCCGGAGAATGTATCAAGAGTGAAATGACAAATCCATGCGGAAAGCGAGTGCTGGGTTCTGAGTGCTGAGCCCTGAGCGGTTTGCTACTCAGGACTCAGCACTCAGAACTCAGGACTTCTTTCGCTCACGCCACTTCGGCGATGACGTCCGGGTTGTTGGAGTCCCGGGTCGACTCGGCCTTGCGGGCGGCGGCCTTGCGGATGCGGCGGGTGCGGCCGACGGTCTGCTGGTCCACCGTCGCCTTGCGGGTCGGGTGCTCGGCGGCCACCTTCACCGCGGCGGCGGCGTCGGGGGCGTACAGGTCGGCGCCGATCTCCTCGGCCAGGCCCTCCGCCCGCTTGTAGATCCCGCCGCAGCACATCACCTGCATCTCCGGGCAGCTATTCACGTCGCGCAGGTAGTCGATCAACTTGCGGACCGCGGGCACGCCGCTGGGCAGGGTGCCGAACATGATCAGCAGGTCCGGGCGGAACTCGCCGACGAGCTTGAGGACCTCGTCCTCCGGCACGCCGCCCCCGGCGAAGCGGACGGTGTACCCTTCGGATTCGAACAGGTCGGCGCAGATCTGCCCGCCCAGTTCCTCCGGCTCATCGTCGCCACAGAAGAGGAGGACCTTGCGGTCGTTGGCCGGCTTGCGGGTCAGCTTCGCACAAAGCTGGTCGGCCAGCGAGCGGTTCAGCCGCGTCGCCAGGTTCAGCGCGCTGATCGAGATGTGGTCCTCGCGGTAGAGCATCTGGATGTGCTCCATCACGGGCCAGATCAGGCCATTGAGCAGGTCGTGCGCGGCGGCGCCGCGGGCGAGGGCGGCGTCGATGAACTTGCGGCAGACGTCCCGCTCGCCCGCCAGCAGCGGGGTGACATACGCGTCGGACGAGAGGTTGCTCAGAGACTTACCGAGGGTCATGATGCTTCTCCGACGGACCAGCCACGCTCCAACCTGCGGCCTTCCGTGTTAACTTTGGGAGGCATCCCTGCCCCGCGATTTACCCTGTCGCCTGTTAAACTGCGTAAGATGCGACAGCTAAACTATCGGTTGTCGAGTTTATTTCCTTTACCTAATTTAACAGGCGGGGAAGGCTCGATCGATTCCGAGGGAACCGCTCGCGCGGTTCACGACAGGCATCGATAAGGCGGATCGAGAATGCAAGTATATATCTCCAATGGATTTGCCATTGGAGGTGCCCGGAGGGGTTTACCTGTTCGGCCTAATGGCTTTCCAAGTCGATGCTCGCCGGCGCCAGGCCGGGCGCGGTCGCCGTCAGATGAAGGTGTGACGGGTGAGCGCCGGCTTGGATGACGGCCATGCCCAGGTCGGTGGAAGGCCTCGGGCTCGGCGCCCCGATCGGGGTCGTGATCCGCGGGGTTGCCGTGCCACAAAAACCGCTCAGTATGAGTTCCGAGCCTGCCATGCTGGTTCAGCAGGCTTGGAAGCCTGCATCACAATGGGCAATTGCGATCGGCTCCATCGGATCCCGGTGAGCGTCATGCCCCCGCCGCGACCGGCGCGCCGACCCCCGTTTCGACCCCATGCTTTGCCATCCGGCCGAAGACGATCCAGAGGATGATTCCCAGGATGACCAGCGGGATGCTCAGCACCATGCTGTAGCTCATCGTGCCGAAGATGTGCTTGCCGAATGGCGTGAAGACCGGCTCGGCCCGTACCTCTTCCAGCAGGAAGCGGGAAATCCCTTCGACGATCAACATCAGCGCGAACACCCGGCCCGGCGCGTGGGGCATCGTGAAATAGGCCAGCAGGAAGGCGGCGATCAGCCACGCAGTGAGCGTGCTGTACAGTTCGGCCGGGTGGACCGCCAGGGCGTGCTGCTGGGCCGCCTCATCCAGCAGGTGCTGGCGCTGTTCGGGGCTGATGGTCTTGTCGGCCTTGATCTGATCGATGCTCATCGGCTGGCCGTTGCGGTCCAGCAGGTCGGCGGGGACGCGGATCTCGCCGTTGTGGGCTTGCTCCAGGTAGGCGTCGCTGTGGTAGGGGAACTGCACGGCCCAGCCGACGTTCGTCTCGGCGCCGTAGCAGCAGCCGTTGAGATAGCAGCCGATCCGGCCGAACCCCAGGCCGATCATCAGGCAGGGGGCGATGATGTCCATCCCGACGCGGATGGGGACGCGCTTGTAAAAGCCGTAGGCGAGGACGGCCGCGAAGGCGAGGAGGAACCCGCCATAGTAGGTTAAGCCGCCGCTGCGGAGGTTGATCGCGTTCCAGAGGTTCTCGGTGAAGCTGAGGTCCGAGCGGGTGTAGTCGCCGATGTTTTCCAGCACGTGCGACACCCGGGCGCCGACAACGCCGGCCACGAGCGCAATCAGTGCCGCGTTGGCGAACACCTCGGGATCGATCCTGGACCGGCGGGCGAGGAACTTGGCCAATTCCATCGCGGCGAAGAAGCCGATGACCAGCATCACGCCATACCCATAGATCGGCGCCCCGCCAATCCCGGGGAGAAACTCAGGCAGGCGGAAGAGGATCTGATGCATAGCTGCGGTACTCCGTGGTGTGGATCGCCTTACCCGATGATACGCCCCCCGTCGGGCTGCCGTTCGAGCGTGCTGGCGTGCTCGACGACTTCGATCAACTTGTTGCGGCCATCCACGATCGCCACCTTGGACCGATGCGTGGCGGCTTCCTGCGGCGTCGCGTGGACGAAGCCCATCACGATCACGCGGTTGCCCACCTTGCTCAGCCGGGCCGCCGCGCCATTGATCTGGATCTCCCCGCCGCCCCGCTTGCCCACGATGATGTAGGTCTCGAACCGATTCCCGTTCTCGCTGTCGGCAACCAGGACGGCTTCGTTGGGCAGCAGCCCGGTGGCCGCCAACAGATCGGGATCGATCGTGATGCTCCCGTGGTAATTCACGTCGGTCGCCGTCACGGTCGCGTTGTGGATCTTCGCCTTGAGCAACTTCATGAACATCGGACGGGGAATTGTAGAGGCGGCGGGTGAGAAATTCGAATCGCCGCGGGGCCGCCCCCTGGGCTCTGTCTGAAAACCCAGTGGACCTCACGATGGGCCGGAAAGGGCGTGGCTGCGAGGCGTCGCGACGAAGCAGTATTTGAATGCTACGGCGAGGAGCGAGAACAAAGCAGACATGCCCTTTCCGGCCCACCCTCCGGGCGGTACGGAATCGGCCCGTCTCCGTTGTCACGCCCGCTCGATGGGTCGTACGGCTGACCCAGTTCTCGCGGTCGTTCCTAGCATCCGAGCCGATTCTGTGCCGTCGTGAGGCCACTGGGTTTTCAGACAGAGCCTAATACGCAGCGAACCAAATGTGATGAAATTAATTCCGTTTTCCCTGACGCGGGACCCTCAGTCGTTGGATAGGATTACGCCGCGAATGTCCAACCGGATCCTGCTTGTCGACGATGACGCCGACACCGCCCGCGTGTTTCGGCACCTGCTCCGCATCGACGGACACACCGTTTCCGTCGCGGCCGACATGGCCGCCGCCCTGAAGCACCTCGAGACGCAACCCTTCGACCTGCTCATCACCGACATCGAACTGCCCGACGGCAGCGGCCTCGACCTGCTCCAGTGCGCCCGTCAGCGCCATTCCCGAGTAAAAGGCATCGTCGTGACCGGCCACGGCGAAGAACCCCACCGCGAGAAGGCGCGCCAGGCCGGGTTTGATGAGTATTTGCTTAAGCCCGTGGACCTGGTCGCGGTGCGACAAACGATCGGCCGGGTGGTCAACCGCAGCGCGTGAAGCTCGTTTCGGGTCAATACCCGTGTAGCCGGGGAGCTTGCTCCCCGTATTCTCGGTGGAACGGGGAGCAATCTCCCCGGCTACACGAAAGCTGATCGCGATCGTAAGGCGGTCACTAACCCCCGATGATCACGTTATCGATCAACCGCGTCGTGCCCACGCGGGCCGCGACCGCCAAAACGGTCGGGCCGTTCACCACGTCCACCGGCTTGAGCGTCACCGGATCCACCGCCGCGATGTAATCGATCGACAGGTGCTGCTCGAGCAGCGCCCGTTGCATGCTGGTGGTCAGCCGGTTCGTCTGCCGCACGCCCTGTGTGAACTCGCCCTTGGCCAAAAACAGCGCCCGGCTGATGGATAGCGCCTTCTGCCGATCCGTTTCGCTCAGGTACTGGTTCCGGCTGCTCATCGCCAGCCCATCGTGCTCGCGGACGGTGGGGCCGGGCACGATGCGGATCGGCCAGTTCAGCGCCTCGGCCATCGCGGTGATGATCCGCAACTGCTGGTAATCCTTCTGCCCGAAGACCGCGACGGTCGGGGAGAGGATGTTGAACAGCTTCGAGACGACCTGGCACACGCCGCGGAAGTGGCCGGGGCGGTGCTTGCCTTCCAGCACGCTGCTGAGCTGCGGCAGGTCGACGACCGTCTCCGCCGATCCCGGCGGATACATCTCCTCGGCCTCCGGGAGGAACACCCAGTCGACGCCCGTCTCCTCGCACTTCTGCAGGTCCAGCTCGATCGGCCGGGGGTACTTCGTGTAATCCTCCCGCGGCCCGAACTGCGTCGGGTTGACGAAAATGCTGACCGCCACGGCCGGCGCGTTCCGCCTGGCCAAATGCATCAACGACAAATGCCCGGCGTGCAACGCGCCCATCGTGGGAACCAGCGCCAACCCTTCGGACTGGCCCCGCCGCTGTCGGGCCTCGGCGATCGTGCGGACGACGTTCATTGCCCCAGAGATTAGGCATCCGCGGCGCATTGGCAATCGGATGAGTGCGGCGGCGTCGATGAATTCCGCCAGGGCGATCGGGCGTTGCCGAATCTCGGGAGGGCGAGGCTCCCGCCGAGCCGCGTGTCGTGGCAC
>DASXMX010000610.1:0-14387 GCA_036495445.1 Tepidisphaeraceae bacterium | reverse complement strand
TACCTGGTCAACGGCCCCCACCACCTGATCATCGCATCGGAACACAATCAGGGCGTGATGCTGAAGCTGAAATTGACGGAAACCTACGACGATGTGAACAGCGTTCTCAAACGCTTGCGGCGGTTCGTGTCGATGGAAGTGTGAACCGGCGGCTTGAATTAATTATTTCCGCGCCGCCGGCGGTGGTGCCAGCGGGGCGGGGGGAAGCAGGCCGGCGGCGCGCTGCGTCGCCGGGGGCAGATCGGCCGGGTCGGCTTCGCCCGTGTGAAGATCGCCGTAGATCACGCGATCCTTGGCCGCGCCTTCGGGCCGGTACCAGAAGAGGGGCTTTGCCGTATCCCGCATCGTCGTCGTTTCCCCGGCGTACCCGAAATCCCCCTTGACCTTCGCGACGAACGCCGCCGCCCGCCCGAGCAGGATGGAGGCGTCCAGCATCGCCTTGGACGCCACCTTGTCGCCGTGCCGCTGTTCCGCGGGGACCATCTCCGCGACGATCTGCGGTGCAAGCCGCAGGTCGATCCGCTTCGGAAACTTCCCGTCGTTGCGCGCCGCGTACGCGCGGAGCAGGTCGATCAGGTCCTGTTCGGTCGGCGGGTTGGAGGGAACGTTGAGCGTTGCCTCCTGCGCCGCGAACCCCGCGGGCACGGCGGTGCTGAACAACTCGTCGGGGAGCGGCACGTCCAGATTGATGTGGTCCATTGTCACGGCCGGCATCCCGATCCCGACCCCCGGATCAACCAGTTCGACCCGGACCGGCGTGCCATCGGCCGGGTTCGCCCAGACGACGTACCGCTGCGCCCCGTCAACGACCTCGAAGCCCCGCGCCTTGACCCCGTCGATGTCCTTCTCGCCGATCGGCTTGCCGCCCGCCCTGGCAATGCGCTTGAGCGTGGCGAGCCAGTCCCCCTCCGCGCCGGGCCCAGATGCGGTCGCGGGACCGGAGGGCAGGTGGAGGGTCAGCGCCAGCTTCTGCTTGCGATCGAGGGTCACCGAGATGCCCTTGGCCGCGTCCGCGACGGCGACCATGTCGCCGTGCTCGAACCGCCATTGTCCGGGCTCCCGGAACATCGCCTTGACGGTAACCGGCGGCTGGCCGGGCTGCGCGGTCGTCATCTCCATCGTCATCGTGCGCGCCGCCGCGATCTGCGCCGCGACCTGGGCGAACGCCAGCCCCGTGCCGCCCCGAGTGAACAGCAGCCCCGCGATCAGCGCGAACGCCACGGCAGCCACCGCCGCCAGTTTTAAGATTGCCCTCATGGACCTTCTCCTTGCAAACGGGAACGGACCTGTCTGCTGGCGGGCGGCGTCACGCGACGCCGACAGATGCTGGAGCACCCGGTCCGCGGGGAATGGGCCAACGTCCGGCTCGCGGCGCATGGCGCCCAACGCGCGATCGAGCAAGTCGTCCGAGTGATCGTTGCGCTCTTCCACAGCTCACCTCCGACGGGCGTCGCCGGCCAACGATTGTCTCAGCCGCTGGCGCGCCCGCACGAGCAACATGCCCACCGCGCTCGGCGATAGCGACAGCTCGCGGCCGATCTGCTCGTACGTCCATTCCTCGACCGCATGAAGGATCAATGCCTCGGCCTGATCGCCCGGCAAGGTTGGGAGCAACTCGCGCAGCCGCGCGACCAGATCGCGATCCTCCGCCACATGGGCCGGATCGGGCGACGGGTCGGCGGCCTCCTCGTGAGTGTGCTCGGTGGGCCGCGGGTCGCGCCGCATGCGTCGGCGCAGGCGATCGATCGCGCGCGTCGTGGTCAACCGGACGAGCAACGCCCGCCAGTTTCGGACCGGCTGCGTGCGGCTGATCTCGACGGCCGCGGCGAACGCGTCCTGGACGCACTCGGCCGCGTCGTCGCGGTTGCCCAGCACGCGGCACGCCGTCCGCCACGCCGCCGGCCCGTCCCGCGCTACGATGGCTGCCCAATCCTCCACGCTCGGATGCTCCAGTTATCCGCCAGCATTGGAGAAGTCGCCCGAGATGGCAAACCATCACGCGGGCGTGGATTTTTTCTGAGACCCCATTCCGTGACACGGGTTTCCAACCCGTGCGAGCGGCGTTCGACTGACATGACATTCGCCGTGCCTGGCGTCCTCGGCACGGGTTGAAAACCCGTGTCACGGGGCAGCCCCGTTTGGCCGGCGACTAACTCGGCAACCGCTGCTTCAGCTTCAGCACGGGCGCGAATAGGTCCCCATGCTTCTCGACTCGCTTGAGGACATCGTCGGTGCAGAACTTCAGCCGGTCGGGGGCTCGTTTGGCCAGCACGCGCTCAAGCTCGTCCCACGTGACCGGGCAGGAGACCGTCGGCTCCGTCCGGGCCCGCAGCGTGTAGACGCAAGCCGTGGTCTTGTGCTCGTCGTTCTGGCTCCAGTCGACGAAGACCTTTCCCTTGCGCAGGTCCTTCTTCATCAGCGAGACGACTTCGCCCGGGTTTTCGCGCTCGAACATGAGGGCCATCGCGTGGGCGAACTGCTTGGTGCGGTCGAACGAGGTCGGCGTGTTCAGTGGCACCCACAGGTGCAGCCCTTTGGAGCCGCTGGTCTTGGCGAAGCTTTGAAGGCCGAGCTTGGCCAGCACGTCGCGCATCCGCAGGCCGACGCGAATGCTGTCCAGGATGTCGGCGGGCGGGCCGGGGTCGAGGTCGAAGACCATCGACGTCGGCGTGCCGACGTCCGGGATCTTGCTCAGCAGCGTGTGCATCTCCAGGCAGGCGATGTTCGCCAGCCAGGCGAGCGTGGCGCGGTCCTCGACGAGGCAATAGTTGATGTAGTCGTTGTTCCCCTCGCTCCAGACCTTTCCCGTCGTGACCCATTTCGGGCGGTGGACGGGGCAGCGTTTCTCGTAAAAGAAGGGCTCATCGACGCCGTTGGGGTATCGCTTGAGCGTGAGCGGCCCGCCGCGCAGGTGCGGCAGGAGGACGGGGGCGATCCGAAGGTAGTAGTCGATCACCTGCCCCTTGGTGAAGCCGGTGGCGGGATAGAGCACCTTGTCGAGGTTGGAGAATTCGACGTGCTTGCCGCCGACGTCAAGTGTCTCGCGGTTGCCTGCCGTCCGGGAGGGCGAGGCTCCCGCCGAGCCGGGGCGCGCTCGGGAAACTCGGCTCGGCAGGAGCCTCGCCCTCCCGGATGTTGTGCGCGACGTCGTTGTCCTCATGCCGATTTCCTCCTGCGGGCGTGATGGTGGTGGGCAGTTGCCGTGCCACGGGTGCTGCCTCGAGCCTGCGATTTGGCTTCCGCGAGGCTCGCTTCCAGAGCCGCCATCAGATCACCGGCCTTGACCGGCTTGGGCGAGACCTGCGGCTGGCGGACGATCTGCTGGCCCTGCGCCTTCTTCTCCAGCATCGCCACGACACAATCACGGTATTCGTCGTGGTATTTGTCGGGGTTGAACGAGGTCGCGAGCGAGTCGATCAGTTGCTCGGCTACTTTGAGCTCCCGGTCCGCCACCTTCTGCTCGCCGGGCAGGGCGTCCAGCGTGTCGGCCGAGACCACCTCGTTCCCGAAGTGCATCGTGTGGAGGCAGATCACGTTCTCCACCGGCCGCAGGGCGGCCAGGTATTCCTTATCGTGCATGACGAGCTTGGAGATGCCGACCTTCTTGCTTCGGGTCATTGCATCGAGCAGCAGTCGGTACGGCTTCCCCGCCGCTGCCTGCGGCACGACGTAGTACGGCCGGTCGTAGTAGACCGGGTCAATGTCGGCCAGATTGACGAAGTCGGTGATCTCGATCGTCTTCGTCGATTTGGGGCCGCACCGCTCGAGGTCTTCGGGCGAGACGATCACGTACTGGTCATTGTGGATCTCGTACCCGCGGACGATGTGCTCGGGGTGGATCTCCTTGTTGTCGGCCGGGCAGATCATCTTCCGCCGCAGGCGGACGTTGTCCTGGTCGTGCAGCATGTGGAAGGCGATCCGCTGCTCGCGCACGGCGGTGTGGAGTTTCACGGGGATGTTGACCAGGCCGAAGGTGATCGTGCCGGTCCAAATGGGTCTTGATGCTGCCATGGTCCTGCCTCAAAAGAGGGCGAACACAAGGTTCGCCCCTGCTACGGCAGGCCTCCTTGCCCTTCTTTGACGACTTCTCTCGCCTCCTTGTCCGTTCGCAATCCCTTGAACGACGCCTGCTGAATCATTCCTCCCGCCGGCCAGCGGCGGTATTCCACCTCTGCAACCAGATCGGGCTTTACGAAAATCGCATCCTTCTTTGGAACCTGCCCTTCGAACGGGTTCGTGTCCGTTCGCCGGGCGGCAAGTTGCCGCGTGAGCGTCGAATGAAGCGCGGCGGTGTAGCCCGTGCCGACGCCGCCGGCATATCGCAGCCGCGCCGGCTTGCCCTTCGCGGGACACTCGTAATAGCCCACGAGCAGCGTGCCGACGCGATCGTGGTGCAGCCCCTTCTCGGGAACCCATCCGCCGATCACGAACTCCTGCCCGAAAACGACCTTGATCTTCAGCCACGCGGGCGAGCGTCGGCCCGGCTCGTACACGCTGTCGAGGCGTTTCGCGATGACGCCTTCGAGCCGGTTGCTTTCCGCGGCCCGGAGCATGGCCTCCCCTTGCCCGACGTGTGCCGGCGTGATCTGCCACGAAGGCCCCGACACGGTGAGTTCTTCCAGGATCCGGCGACGCTCGGTGTACCGCAGATCCATCGTTGATCGCCCGTCCGCCCAGAGCACGTCGAAGAGGACATACCACGCCGGCACTTCCTTGGAGAGGCGGTGGATCCTGTCCGCTCCCTCGGCGTGCATCCGGCGCTGCAGTCGCGGGAAGCTCGGCCGGCCGTTCTCGTCGAGCGCGACGATCTCGCCATCCAGGATGGTCGGAGCCTTTCCAAGCGCCTCGCCCAGTTCCATCAATTCCGGATAGCGGCGGGTGATGTCGAGTTGGTTTCGGCTGTGAAGCATGAGCCGCTTGCCGTCCCAGAACGCGAGGGCGCGGACGCCATCCCACTTGTATTCGAACGCGTAGTCGTCGGGATTGCGGGGGAGTTGCCCGAGGACGGCCAGCATCGGATCGATGCGGACGGGCATCGGCTCGCCGCGCGCAGAGCGCCGCCGACCCGGGAGAATGGAGGACGATCGCGCCATTGTCTCGGCCGTCGTCCCTGACCGAAGGTAAAGTCCCTTAGAACACAGCCTCGCACGCGCCGGCGTGGAGCCGGGCGGCGTTCGCGCACGGGCCACCATTGCGAATCAATTCGCTCTCTTCGACGTTCCTCCTGAACGATTGATCGCGACAGCCCGTTCGCGCAGGGGAGTTGTTCTGCAAGTGGCGCGCCACGGCGAACTAACAACCCATTCTCGCAAGCGAAGTCGCGAGTTGTAAGGAGTTGCGCGCGAACCGCGAAGGGGCAAGCGCGTCGGCGGCGTCACCGTGACGCGGGCACGCCGCGACGGGTATCGTTCATCCGTCGGGTGGCGCCCCTGGCGCCTCGCGCCGGCGGCGCTCCAGGTCTTCGCGCAGGTAGCTCTTGAACGTCGGCACCCCCTGACTCTCCCACATCGCTTCGATTCGACTGGCGATCGACTGATTCTGCTCCATTAACTGACGGAACGCCTCGTACTCGCGCGAGCCGGGCGCGGGCTGGATGTGACGGTCGTGCGTGTCAGCCCGGAACAGGCACCGCCGCCCGTCGGGCGCGCGTTCGATCACCATCTTCATGTGAGGGTAGACCCGATTGCCCAATCGCAGATCCAGACGCGTAGGATCCTCTTTCGGCGTCGCCTCAAAAGCCGTGCAGGCGAAGAACGACTCCCCGGGCGTGGCACGGAGCAGATCGAGTCGCTGTCGAACCGTGGGCGACGGCGGCCGCTCGTAGGCTTGCGACAGGTAGATCTCGATCGCCTTCCAGACCAGGGCCGGATTGGGTGTTGCCAAAGCCATACGTTGAGAAGGGGGCGTGACCGCGGGAACGCAGGAGATTATAACAAGCTTGGCTTTCGGAGACGTGCATGAAAACCGAGTGCCCCGAGGTGCTGGTCGTCGAGGACGACCGGGAACTGAATGAACTCGTTGGGGCTTACCTGGCGCTGGCCGGATTCGCCTACCGCAGCGCGCCGGACGGCGCCACGGCGTTGGCCCAGGTGGGCCAGCGCGCGCCCGCCGCCGTGGTGCTCGACCTGATGCTGCCGGACATCAGTGGGTTCGAGGTCTGCACCCGCCTTCGGGCGGACGGCCCCGCCTGCCGGGTGCCAGTCATCATTCTCACCGCCCTCGACTCCGCCGACTCCCGCGAACATGGCCGCCAGTGCGGCGCTACGGAATACCTCACCAAGCCCTTCGACCCCGACCTGTTGATCCAAACCCTCGCACGCCACGCGAAATCGGATGGGCGTGTCGGGCCCTGATCGTAATTGAGCTCATCCCGGCCGGTTGATCAGAAACGTCCCGGCCTCATGAAAGAAGCTGCGGAGCATGGATTCCGCCTGCGGCGGCAGCTTCGTCTCCGCGAGCGCCGCTTCCATCAACTCGATCCACCGGTCACGGGCCGCCTGGGTGACTGGGAACGGCGCGTGCCGCATGCGCAGCCGCGGGTGGCCGCGTTTTTCCACGTAACGCTGCGGCCCGCCAAACCGCATGATGAGAAACGACCGAAGCCGTTCCTGGGCCCCCCTCATATCCTGTTTCGGATAGAGCGGGCCGAGGACGTCGTCCGTCGGCACGCGGCGGTAAAACGCCGCCACCAGGCGGGTGAAGCCGTCTTCGCCGATCAGTGAATAGAGCTGGGTGTCGAGCAGATCCATGGATGACATCGAACCTTCAGTGCACCTCGTTGAGCTTTCCCGCGAGGAATGTCGCAAGCCGGCGTGGAGCGAACCGGGCGGTCTTCGAGGTGAATTTGTTCGTGAACCCGGGGACGATGATCCGCTTGCCGGCCATGAGGCCATCGAACCCCGCGCGGGCGACGGTGCGGGCATCCATGATCCCCCTCCCTTTGAAGAGACGGGCGCCCTGGATGCCAGCGCGCCTCGTGAATTCGGTCTGCGTCGGCCCGGGGCAGAGCGCGCTGACCGTCACGCCTTGGGCGCCGACTTCCTGCGCGACTGCCTCGGTGAAGTGCAGAACGTATGCCTTCGAGGCGTAATAGGTCGCCATCAGCGGCCCGGGCTGAAATGCCGCCGTCGAGGCGACGTTCAGGATCCGGCCGTTGCGCCGCGCGACCATCTCGCGGAGGAACAGTTTCGTCAGTGCGGTCAGGGCGACGATGTTCACCTGCAGCAGTCGCACGTCCGCATCGAGCTCGATGTCGGCGAACCGCCCGTGCGTGCCGAACCCCGCGTTGTTCACCAGCACGTCAACCACCACGCCGTCGCGCATCAATTCGTCGAAGATCTCCCGCGGCGCCTCGGGGACGGACAAATCCTTAGCCAGCACGCGGGCGTGGACTTTCCCCGCAGACTGACATTCGGCCGCGACGCGCTCCAGCTTCTCGCGGTCGCGGGCAACCAGCACCAGGTCGTAGCCGTTTTCGGCGAAGACCCTGGCCAGCTCGTACCCGATCCCGACGGAAGCCCCGGTGATGAGTGCGGTCATGTGCGTTGCCAGTCCTTGAAACGCTGGAGCATGTCAGGGGTGACGGAGGGCGCCGTGTCGTGAAGCACGTCGTCGATCACGGCCGACGTGATGTTCCCCTCCTCGCCCGAGGCGACGCTCTGAAGGAACGGGATGACCGCCGCCCGGTCGCACAGGTACTTGATGTCGGCCCCGCTGTATCCCTCGAGACGGGCCGCCAGCGCGTCAAGGTTGATATCGTCCGCCAGCGGCCGCTTGGCTAGGTACTGATGCAGCATCTCCCGCCGGGCGGGCGCGTCGGGGAGCGGGATGTAGACCTTCTCGTCGAAGCGGCCGGGCCGGAGCATCGCCGGGTCAAGCTGCCACGGGACGTTGGTCGCGCCCATGAGCAGGATCGGCCGGCCCGCCTTCTTGTCGAACCCCTCGACGCCTTGGAGGATCTGCGGCACGACCCGTTGCATCACGCTGGAGCCCTCGTCGCGGCGGGCGGGGACGAGCGCCTCGATCTCGTCGATGAAGATGATGCTCCGCGGCTCGGCCGCGGCGGCGTCGAAGAGCTTCTTGATGTTCTGCTCGGCCTCGCCGACCCACTTGCTCAACACGTCGGCGGGCGAGATGCGAAAGAACGTGGCCTCGATCTCCCCCGCCGTCGCCTTGGCCAGCATCGTCTTGCCGGTGCCCGGCGGGCCGTACAGCAGGATCCCGCCGCCGGCGCGAATGCCGAACCGCTCGGCCAGGTCCGAGTGCTGGAACGGGTAGATCATCTTCAGGCGGATGTCCTGCTTCACCTCCTCCAGCCCCGCCACGTCGGCAAAGCGCAGGCTCGGCTTCTCCCGGACGATCCACTGCGCCGCGGACTTCTCCCCCTCGGCTTCGGAGGCCGGAGCGTTGGAATTGTTCTGCGACGAGCGTCGGGACGCGGACGACGCCTTGCGCCCCTCCTTCGCCGCGACGTCGCAGTCGCGGGCCAGTTCGAGCAGGCGCTTGGCCATCGCCACGCGACCCTCGCGAAGCTCGTCGCCCTGCGCCTCTTTGCCCAGTGCCGCCATCGCGCGGGCGGCTTCCAGCAGGTAGATCTGTGCCGAATCCCATTGTCCCGCGCGGCGCGCGTCGAGGCCCTTCTGTCGATACCGCTCGAATGTGTCCCAGGAGACGCTCATGTGTTGCCGGATTATAGCGAGACGAACGAATTGTGCGTCTAGCCGCTTGCCGCTTCGCGAACGTCGCCGCGTCCGCCGTAAGGCATGCCATTTCCTAATTACCATCTCCCGCCCAGAGCAACTCGCGACGGCGAGTCCGTTCGTTCGCGAAGCCGCAAGCGGCGGAACCGATGCACTCCTCTCCTAAACCAGCTCCATCGGAAACGGCGTCAGGTTCTCCACCCCGCCCGCGGTGACGCGATATTGGTTCTCGATCCGCATCCCCCCGCCCAATTCGGGCCCATACAACCCGGGCTCGCAGGTGAAGATTTCGCCCTCACTCAGCACGTCGTCCCACCTGGGATTCAAATGGGGATATTCATGTGGCTGCAGCCCGACGCCATGCCCGAGGTGATGCGGGAAGGGCTTGCCGGTTTTCTCGCGATAGTACTGATCAACCGCATCGTAGATCTCCCGGCACCGCACACCGGGCCTGGCGAGGCGCTGGACGATCGGATGCACGCCGGTCACGATCTCCCAAGCCCGGCATTGGTGGTCGGTGGGCTTGCGGTCGACGCTGATCGCGCGGGCGGTGTCGGAGAAGTAGCCGCGGCAGGCGGGGCCGAGGTCGAGGATGTAGAGTTCGCCCGCCGCGGCGCGATGGCCGTTCCGCGGCGGCCCGCCCGGGACGCCGCAGGCGTAGTCGTTGCCGAGTGGATCGGAGAGCGGCTCGCCCGCGACCTCCGTCGCGACGTCGGCCAATTCGCGGAAGACCCGCAGTTCGTCAATGCCCGGCTCGATGATCCGCCTCGCCCGCTCGTACATCGCCCGGCAGCAGTCGACCCCCACCCGCATCAGGGCCAGTTCGTCCGGATCCTTCCGCCTCCGCAATTCCCACATGTCCTGGTCGATCGGCACGCAGACGCCCTCGGTCGCCATCGCGACCATCACGGTCACGGCCGACGTGTCGATGCCGATCTGCGACGCGCCGCGCTGATTCACGACCTCCAGCAACCGGTCGGCCACGAGGGCGGGCTGCTCTTGTCGCTGGGTCCCGTTCCACGTGGCCTCGTACGTCCGGACTTCGTCGGCCGCGGCACGACGATCGGGCTCGCTGGCGGAGACCAAGACCGATCGCCCGTCCACGAAGACCACAAGCCCGGCGTGCTGCTGCCAGAAGGGAAGGTGGGCCGTGAAGTAGTAGACGTGCTTTGAAAAACCAAACACCGCCGCGTCGAGCTTGCGGTCTTGGAGAACCTGAAGCAGACGCCTCTGACGACCTCGTGCCTGAGCGGGATCGAGCATGAGACCAATGTACCGCCGCCTCAGGTCGGATGCATATTCTGAACGAACGTCAGAGCGCGACCGGGCCGGCACACTCCGGCTCTGATTGCTGTCCTGCGGACTCCGAGACGGGAATTCCGCCTGCCCGTTGTCGCCTTCTCCCGTTCCGCTCTATCATCATTTCATTATGCCAGACCGCCCGAAACTGCCGCCGATCGTGGACGCCGTTGTGGAGTTGGGCGTGGTGCGGATGCGTGCCAGCGTCGGTCCCACCGCCGCGACGGCCTACCGCCCGCGGACGATCCTCTGGGTCCATCAGTCGAGCGGGATGATTCTCCATTTCGCGCTGGGCCAGCCGGGCGATGACGGGCTGCCGTTCGTCGTCCGCTCGCTGCCGGAGCTCGTCGGGCGGCTCGGCGGGCTGCCGAGGCAGATCCAGCTCCGCACCCCGACGCTCGCCCGCGAGCTGCGGGAGACGCTCGGGCCGGCGGGCGTCGAGGTGGTCGTCCGCGAGTCGCTGCCGATGCTGGACGAGGCGGTGGCGAGCCTGATGGACTTCAAGAAGATCAGCGGCAAGCCCGAGCCGGGCCTGCTCGACCAGCCGGGCATGACGCTCGACCACGTGATCGCCTTCGCCGAGGGGGCGGCGGCGTTCTTCGCGGCTCGGCCGTGGCGCCACCTGACAGACGACGACGCGATCGTGATCGAGTCGCCCCCCGGGCCACAGGGCACCGGCGTCGCCGAGATCCTGGGCGCGGGCGGGCAGACGTTCGGCATCGGGTTTGTCCCCACGATGAAGGCACACGAGGACCTCCGTGAATTCGGCCGCCTGCCCCGCGGCGGAGTCTGGAGCCTCACGTTCGGCAACATCGACAGCATCCCCTACGAAGATGGCGAAGCCTGGGAACGCCACAACCTGCCCCTGGGCGGCCCCGACGGCTTCCCGACGTTCCTCAAGATGCGCACATCGGCCGGGTTCAAGTACCCCACGCCCGACGAACTCGCATGGGCCGAGGGGATGCTCCGCGCCATCGCCGCGACCACCGAGGAGGAGATCGATACCGGCCGCTGGGAGAAGCAGGTCACGACGCAAAACGGCCCGGCGACGTACAACTTCTCGATGCCGCTGCTGCTGGAGCAGATGTCGGGCAAGGCCAAGACCGACCCTGCGGGCGGCTTTGCCCCGAGCCGGCGGAAGCTCGAGTCCATGATGCGCTCGATCGGCCAGCAGATGGCGGCCCACGGGCCGATGGACGTGGACGAAGCGAACCAGTTCCTCGAATCGCTGCAGGGAAAGGAAGTCCCGTTCACGCCGACCACCGATGCCGAGCGCGCGATCGCGCTGGTGGACGAGGCCTTCGAGGCTCGCGGCCGACGGCAGGTCCAGTTGGCGCGGGAGGCGCTGAAGCTCGACCCGAACTGCGTCGATGCGCTGCTCCTGCTGGCCGACCGGGCGGGCGACGCGGAGTCGGCGCTGCCGCTGTTCCAGCAAGCGATGGAGGCTGGTGAGCGGCAACTCGGGCCGCAACTGTTCGAACAGGAAGCGGGGAACTTCTGGGGCATCCTGGAGACGCGGCCCTACATGCGTGCCCGCCAGCAGGTCGCCGTCAACCTGATGGAATTGGGCCGGTACGACGAAGCCGCCGGGCACCTGCGCGAACTGCTCCGACTCAGCCCCGGCGACAACCAGGGGAACCGTTACCTGCTCATTCACGCGCTGATGGAGGAGAACCATCTCGATGAGGTGGATGATCTGTTGAACCGTTCCGAATACAAGGACGAGGAATCGGCCGAGTGGGCGTTCTCACGAGCGCTGCTCGCGTTCCGCAAGGATCCCGATTCGCCGGAAGCGGAAGCACGACTCGATCAGGCGATGCGGATCAATCGCCATGTTGCCCCGCTCCTGATCGGCCGCGCCCCGATGCCGGCCGGCGCCCCGCCCTCCTACAGCCCCGGCAGCGAGGACGAGGCCGTCCTCTACGTCGACGAGGCCGCCCCCGAATGGCAGGCGACCGAGGGCGCGTTGGATTGGGTTGAGGACGCGTTCGAAGCTGCCAAGAAGCGCGCGCGAAAGGCGAAGGCTCAGTCCAAGTCGAAACCCAAAGGAAAGGGCAAGCGGAAGAGCTGATTGGAGGTATGTGGCACAGCCGCCCTCGGCTGTGTTCGACCGAAGGTCGAAATCATCTCCGCCTTGCGGCGGAACACAGCCGAGGGCGGCTGTGCCACATCGATTGCCAGCAGCATCAGCGCATCGTCACCTCGGGCGGGCGCGGTGCCGCCGCGGTAGGCGGTTGCTGGTGGTCCTGCACGATCACTGACGATGGATTCCGGATCGCATCCAACGGCCCTCGCAACGCCCGCAGCAGCGGGGTCGGGAACAGGCCCAGCGCTACGACCGCGATCGCCAGCGGCGTCAGCACCAGCACCTCGCGGCCGGTGATGTCGTCGCCCGTCACGTACTTGGGGTGGACCGTCCGGTGCGTCTCGCGCCCCTCGGGCAGCACCGGGTAGTGCAACGGGCCCAGCAGGACCCGCCCGGCGAACGTCAGCATGTAGATCGGGCCGAGGACGAAGCCGATCGAGGCGATCACGCCATAGGTGATGCCCAGGTGCGGGCTGGTGAACGCGCCCAGGATCGACAGGAACTCGCTGACGAACCCGTTCAGCCCTGGCAGCCCGACGGCGGCGAACGTAAACAGCATCATGAAGAACGCCAGCTTCGGCATCGCCCTGGCCAGGCCCGACAGCTCGTTGATGTCGCGGGTGTGAAAGCGGTGGTAGATCATCCCGACGACCAGGAACAGCGCGCCGCTGATGATGCCGTGGTTGATCATGTAGAGCACCGACCCGGCCATGCCGATCGGATTCAGCGCCAGCAGCCCGAGGATGCAGAAGCCCATGTGGGAAACCGACGAGTAGGCGATGAGTTTCTTGATGTCGCGCTGCACCCACGCGACCAGCGCCCCGTAAATGATGGCGATCAGGCAGACGACCGCCACGCCCGTCAGCACCGCGGGGAACAGCACGCTCCCGTCGATCGCGATCAGCCCGATCGGCAGCGCGACGCGGAGCAGGCCATACGTGCCGAGTTTCAGCACCAGGGCGGCCAGGTCGACGCTGCCGGCGGTCGGCGCCTCGGTGTGCGCCAGCGGCAGCCACGTGTGCAGCGGGAAGAGCGGCGTCTTCACGCCGAACGTCACCAAAAAGCCCATCAGCACCCAGAACCGCTCCGTCCGCGTCATCTGCGTCTGGGCGAAGCTGATGATGTCGGGCAGGTAGAACGTGTGCGCCCGGAACCCGCAGTAAATGATCGACGCCAGCGCGAAGACGGACGCGCTGAACGTGAAGAGGAACAGCTTGTTGGCGGCCCGCGCCCGCTCCTTGCCGCCCCAGATCCCGACGATGAAGAACAGCGGGATCAGCGACGCCTCGAAGAAGATGAAGAACAGCAGCAGGTCGGTCGCCATGAACGTGCCGAGCACGGTGACCTGCAGGAAGTTCATCCACGCGTAGTGCTCGCGGGAGCGGCCGTGGATCGAGCGGAGCGATGCCGTGACGGCCAGCGGGTGCAGCGCCGCCGCGAGGACGACGAGCATCAGCGAGATCGAGTCAACCCCCAGCGAGAAGCTGACACCGAGTTGCTCGATCCGCGGCCCATGGAGGACGAACTGGTAGCCGCCCTTGTGCCAGTCGAACTGAAATGCCATCGAGATCGCGACGAACAGCGTGCTGGCGCTGACGGCAAACCCCCAGGTCTTCCCCCGGACCCGCGCCGGGAGCAGCAGCCCGACGACCGCGCCGATTAACGGCAGCACGAGGACCGCCACCGGCAGCAACTGGGCCGGCAGCAACGAGGCCTCAAGGCTCAGGGCGAACAGCAGCAGCAGCAGCGTCGGCGCGACCGGGATGCCACGAATGCGGAGTTGCTTCATAACAATCGCCCGGCCCACGGGTTGTTGAGGGCTACCGCCCGCCGTCACCGGGTCGGGCGGGTTGTAGGTCATGGGGTGCCGACTGTCAATCCGATTGCCCGCCGAGTCATTCCGGCGCTGGGAACACACGCAATTCGGTGCGTGCCGATGCGAACGGTATGGGTTAGCGTGCCAAGGCGTGGGTGACGGCCGGGCTGATCCGGCCGGCGAAGGTGGAGTATGGCGTCTGGCACTTCGACTTCCGCCAGGTCGCGGCGGCCAAGAAGGCTCTCGGAATTGTTTCGCTCGGGTGTGTCGTTGCGGCGGCTGAGGCTCAGCCTCGAACAGTTCCGCCGGTGGGTCGCGGAAGCCCAAGACCCGCTGGATCAGGTTGCCGTCCTTGAGGCGCACGGAACGCTGCTGATCCGCCTGGAGGACCGGGACCTGGCGGCCGACGACTGGCAACTCCACTTCGACTTCCGAGACGACGCGAGGCAGGATACCGAGGCGGCGCCTTCGATGCGGCTGGTCATCG
>DASXMX010000609.1:0-9377 GCA_036495445.1 Tepidisphaeraceae bacterium | reverse complement strand
GAAATCGGACGCTCGGGGCATCCCGCACGTCCCGTCAGTGCCACTGTTCAATGCCGGCCCGAATTTCTTCCGGAAAATTTTTGATTTCGGGAGGGGTGGCATTGTCAGCCTTCACCCGGGCGAATCACCCAACGAGGAGGATGCACGACGGGTATGGTTGGTGTGAGCCCGGCCCGCTTCGCAGTCGACGAGACTGCAACAATTCACTAGACTGCCCGGGCACGCACGCATCAGCCGTCGAGGAGGCAGCCTCCATGGTGGTTCGGGTGTTGGCTATTTGTCTGGCAGCCGCTTTGGTCCTTGTCCCGCGGGTCCGCGCCGCGGCCGGGGTCGACGCGAGCACGACGCAGCCGGTTCCGACGGCCGACGAGATCCTCCGCGAACTCTCCACCGGCGGCTGGCGCCAGCGGCAGGACACCCTTCGCCGACTGGTCGAGCTCGGTCTCGATGCTCAGCCGATCCTCCGCGAACTGGCCGGTCGCGATCTCGATCGCGAGGCCCGCAAGAACATCGAGTTGGCCGCCCGGCGGATCGAGGAAGCCCGCCTCTTCGGCCCCACGCTCGTCACCGTTCATGCAGCGGACGCCGCGCCCGCAGAGGTTTTTGCAAACCTCGCCCGCCAGTGTGCCGGCCCGCTGCCCACGTGGCCCGACAAACTCTGGGACGAACCCAACTGGACCAAGCTAACACTCGATTACGACCGGCGGCCGTTCTGGGACGTGATGATGGAACTCGGCAAGCGCCTGCAGGTCGATTACATTTCTTCCGACCCGCAGGAGATCCGCATCGCCCGCGACTCCGGGCACACGCCCGGCGGGATGTGCGCGTCGGGCGCGTTCCTCGTCACCGCCGATACGATGTCGTTCCGCATGGGGATGAATGTGGTCGTCTGCGTCTACGGCGAGCCGAAGGTGACGATCACCCGCGCCGCCAGCTTCAAGCTCGAACAAGCCGAGGACGACCAGGGACACCCGCTGCTCCCGCAGACCAGCCGCCGGTTCTGGGGCCGGCGGTTCCGCACCGGCAGCCGGCAGCTCTCGATGCTCTTCCAGCGCCCGCCGGAAGAGGTGAGCAGAATCGGCCGGCTCAAGGGCACGCTCAACGTGGTGATCCAGACCGCCACTGACGTCTGGGAAGTGCGCGATCCCGCCTCGATGTCGGCGACGACCCGGATGGTCGATTCCGTCCCCGTCACGATCGAAAGCTTTACCGCCAGCCGCACTGGCGGCCAGGGCTACGAACTGCTCATCACGCTCCCCACCGGCTCCAGCAGCCGCGGCACGCAGGACGAGATCTCGGAACTGATCCGTAAGCGTATGACCGTGCTGGATTCCAACGGCCGCAAGCTGTCCCTCGGCATGGTCGATTCCCGCGGCACCAACGACGGCGCCGAGATCACCGCCGATTTCACCCCCGCCCCCCAACCGGATGGCAACCGCACCGGCCCGCCGGCAAAGCTGATCTGGGACATCCCCTCCGAAACCCGCGAGTGTGCCGTGCCGTTCGATTTCAAGAGCATCCCGATCAACGATCCGTTTAACTAAGGCAATAGGCGGGAGCCCCGAGCGTTTTATGCCGGCCGGCCGAACGCGGCCGGTTACCATGTCGCGGCCAGGCGGCATTCAGAGGAACCGGGTATTAGACCACTTCTATGTTGCTGCACCGCACGAACGAGCATGTCGGAATGCCGAGATCCGGATCGTGGATCGCAATGATCCTGCCGCTTGCCCTCGCCGTCGGGTGGGCGGGCGGGGCGGCCGAGCGAACCAATTTCGCGCTGAACAGGCCCGCGATTGCATCTTCCATCGAGAACGATGAGCACAGCGCCGCCCGCGCCAACGACGGCGACTCGCGCACGTCCTGGCGCGCCGACGACGAGCCCGAGGGCGGCCCGGAGTGGTGGCAGGTGGATCTCGGAAAGCCGGTCGATCTGTCGGGCTGCCAGATCGCCTGGCCGTATGACGGCAAGAACTACCGGTATCGGATCGAAGGCTCGGCCGACCGCATGAGTTGGCGCGTCCTCAGCGATCAGTCGAACACCGCGTCCAGATCGCAGGTGCAGAACCTCAAGTTCAAGGACGCTGCCGGGATCCGGTATGTGAGAGTCACGATCACGGGGTTTGACGATGGGTGCTGGGCAAGCATCAGCGAAGTGAAGCTGTTCGGCAGGCCGTGAACGCGTCGAACCGATGCCTCGCAGGCAAGAGACGGAGGACAAGCCGATGAAGCTCGCTACGTTGCTGGGGATCCTGTGGCTCGCAGTTTGGGGGAGCGTGGCCCGTGCCGACGCCCCCGAGGCTCGGCCAAACATCATCTTCATACTGGCCGATGACCTGGGCATCGATGGCGTGAGCTGCTATGGCGCCGACGCCCACCACACGCCGAACATCGACGCCCTTGCCGCGTCCGGGACCCGTTTCCGCACCTGCTACGCGGCCCCGCTTTGCGGCCCGTCGCGGTGCCTGCTGATGAGCGGACGATACGCGTTCCGTACCGGCGGGCTGACCAACCAGTCCTGGCGCGCCGGCGGGCCGGGGGCCAAGTCCGCCGACGAATTCCCGATGGCCAAAATGCTCAAACAGGCCGGCTACGCCACCTGCCAGTCGGGCAAATGGCGGCAGGTGGGCGAGGCCCCCAGCGACTGGGGCTTCGACGAATACCTCACCGACAACACCGCCAGCGGCTGGTACTGGGAAACCCGCTACAACAAGAACGGCAAGGTCCTGAACCTTCCCGACGGAACATACGGCCCCAACGTCGTCCACGAGTTCGCCGTCGACTTCATCCGCCGGCACAAGGACAAGCCGTTCTTCCTCTATTACGCGATGCACCTGGTGCACAAGCCGACGCTGCGCACGCCGGACACGTCGCCCGGCACGTCCGGCGCTGACCACCTCTATGACGACAATATCAAGTACATGGACAAGCAGGTCGGCATGCTGGTGGACGAGCTGGAGAAGCTCGGCCTGCGCGAGAACACGCTGCTGATCTTCTCCGGCGACAACGGCACCGCCGCCGGGTACCCCAGCCCCGTCCACGGCCGGATGATCAACGGCTGGAAGGGGAGCATGCTCGAGGGCGGCGCGCGCGTCCCGTTCATCGCGAGCTGGCCGGCGGTCACGCCCAAGGGGAAGGTGCTCGACGATATCGTCAGCTTCGCCGACCCGTGGGCCACGTTTGCTGAAATCGCCGGCGCCAAGGTGCCGGACGGGTTCAAGTCTGACGGCCAAAGCTTCCTGCCCCAGCTCCGGGGCGAGCCCGGCACGCCGCGGGCCTGGGCCTACGTCCAGCTCGGCGCGCACTGGTACGTCCGCGAGCCGGGCTTCAAGTTGAACGAGAAGGGCGACCTGTTCGACATGAGCGACGCGCCGTTCGTCGAGAAGCCGATCGCGCGCGATTCCGACACCGACCAAAGCAAAGCGGCCCGCGAGCGGCTTGCCGCGGCGCTGACGCAGCTCGATCCCGCCGCCGGCAAGAAGGATGAGGAAGGCCCGCGGCGCGTGGCCCGCGCCAACGGCGGGGCCGGGTCGGCCACCGCGACCGGGCCGTGGAAGTCCGGCGACACGTTGCGCGGCCCCAACGCGCCTGCCGTCGCCGGCAAGCCGCTGGACGTCTCGGCGGACGTCGAGTCCGCCGGCGAAACCTCCGGCGTCATTGTCACCCAGGGCGGCGCGGCACAGGGCTATGCGATCTACCTCAAGGACGGCAAACTCGCCTTCGCCGTCCGCGAGACGCGCGAGTTGACGACGATCGTCGCCCAGGACGCCTTGGCCAAAGGCTCCCACCACATCGAAGCAACGCTCGCCGCCGACGGTGCGATGGCCCTCCTGGTCGACGGCCAAAAGGCCGCCGAAGGGAAGGCCCCCGGCCCGGTCCCGCAGCAGCCCAGGGCCGGCCTGTTCGTCGGCAAACCTCCGGCCAGGGGCCCGGTCGTCGATCTGGAGGCGCCCGCCGAGTTCGCAGGCAAGATCACCAACGTTCGCGTGAACGCCGCAACGGGCAAATGAGAAGGCCCGGGCAGTTGCCCTTTGTCGAGGCGCTCGATCCCGCGGGAGACGGCTGATGCAGATTCGGTTTCGAATGGGCGTGGCAGGGGTGGTGGTTGTGGCCGCCATGGCGTGGCTCCGGGCCACAGCGCCGGCGACGATGCCGGCGGCCCAGGTCACGGTCGTCACCGATCGGCCGGAGGCCGTCTACGCGATCGGCGAGCATGCTCACTTCCTGATCAGCGTGAAGGGAGGCCCACCATTGCCAGCGACGGGCGCTCAAGTCAGCTACATCCTCGACAAGGATGGCGTGCCACCCGTCACCAAGGGAACCGCGACGTTGGAGCACGGCCAGGCCACCGTCGAGGGCACGCTGAACGAGCCGGGGTTCCTGCGGTGTCGCGTCGCGTATGCGGAGGTCGCGGGGCAGCCGCCGATCACTGCGACGGCCAGCGCCGCTTTCGATCCGCTGAAGATCGCGCCCAGCCTGCCCGCGCCCGACGATTTCGACGCGTTCTGGGCCAGGCAGAAGGCACGATTGGCCGCAGTGCCGATAGCGCCGACACTCACGCCCGTGGCGTCGGGAGCGGAAGGGGTGGAAAGCTTCGACGTGCAAATCCCCTGCATCCCGCCGCGGCCGGTGTCCGGGTATTTTTCCCGCCCGAGGGGTGCGGCGCCAAAAAGCCTGCCGGCAATGCTGCAGGTGCATGCAGCCGGCGTATTGAGTTCCGTCCTCTCGGCGACCGTCAACCGCGCGAAGCACCTCCACGTGCTGGCGATGGACATCAACGCCCACGGCATTCCCAACGGCCAGCCCCAATCGTTCTATGACGATCTGGCCAAGGGGGAGTTGAAAGACTACCCGCACTTTGGGGCGGGCGACCGGGAAACGTGCTATTTCCTGGGCATGTTCCTGCGCATGCAGCGGGCGATCGACTTCCTGACGAGCCAGCCAGAATGGGACGGCCGGATCCTGATCGTGACCGGCAGCAGCCAGGGCGGCGGCCAGGCGATCGCCGCCGCCGGGGTCGATCCGCGCGTCACCCTGATCACGGCCAACGTGCCCGCGTTGTGCGATCACACGGGCCGGGTCGTCGGGCGGATCGCCGGCTGGCCCAAACTGGTCCCGCCAAGCGGCGCTGGGACGACGGAAAAGGCGTTACAAGCGGCGCGATACTTCGACTGCATGAACTTCGCCACCCGCGCCAAGGCCCAGGCGGTGTTCAGCGTCGGCTTCATCGATCCCGTCGCCCCGCCGACCAGCATCTACGCGATGTACAACAATTACGCCGGCAAGAAGCAGATCATCCCCGGCCCGCTGGAAGGGCACGCCACCTGGAAGGCGTTCGAGCAGGCCAGCGACGCGGCGATCCTCAATCAATTAAAGAGCGGCCGCAATGAGTGACTCGGGCAGGCTATATCGGATCGCTGTCGTTCGCGTGGGCAGCAGACGGTACGCCGAACATCAAGAGCTTCCCGCCCTCGAACGTCGTTCGGACCGTTTGCCCCGTCGCCCAATCGGTGAAATCCCATGTGTGCAGTCCCGCGAAATCGGACTGCCCGTAGACCCGCGCGCAGGCCCACCCTTCAAGGTGGCGGCAGACATCCACGAACGACATCCCGGAATTCAGTTTGCTCTCAACATCCATGCCCACTGGTGTCCGATACGAACGGCCGCGCGCCCAGCGGAACCCGCCCGCGCCCTGATCGAATCGATCCCGCAACCGGGACGGTCGTAGCGGTCCCACCATCTGGTCGCATTGCTCGCGGTGTGCGGAGGCCGGCGGGAAGTCGAAGCAGGCAGAAGGACGTTACACCCCTGCAACGATCGGCGCGCCGAAGCAGTGGGAATAGCCGTCATCGTCGGTGACGAAGAACTCGGTCTGCCCGTAGTCGCGATTCACGAGCTCTGACACGGCGTACCCGAGTTGCAGGAGACGCTCGCGCAGTGCCTTAATGTCCCCCGGCGCCCAGTAGAGTCGTATCCCCTGGTAATTCTCTGGCTTCGTCGGCGATCCCGCCCGTTGATTGAGCCAGAACGCGACCCGCTCGTTGCGCACCATGCATCCGACGAGACGACCGTCCCGGCGCATGGCTTGATCCACGGCCAACCCCAGTCCATCCACCCAGAACCGCAGGCTCTTTTCCAGATCGGCGCTGGGGATGACGGGAATGCACGAGTCCACGAGCATTTGCGCCTCCATGTCAGTCCTGATGCTGAAACGCCGCGTACACGCTCGGCGAAATCATATCCCAGTCGAACAGCCAATACTCGTCGGTTGTGGGCGGCGGGATCGTGTCGTCGCGCGCAACGAACACCCGGCGGGACGTACCCCAGGTGGAAAGCCGGCCCCATTCGAGCACGAGGCCACGATTGTCCGGCAGTTCCGTCACCGTGTCGGGCGAGACGCCCGCAATCTCCCGCGGCCACTGCGCGGAGGCGATCGTCGCCGCCTTGGTTACCGAGGCTCGCGACGCGGCCCACTTGCGAACCGCATCCGCCGGCACGTTCGTCGCCGCCCATTGGCAGAATCCTTCCGTATAGGCGTTGGACGGGAACTCTCGCCGTAAGCAGGTGAGAGGCACTGCCGCGAGGCAGGCGAACAACGCCCCGCGGGCAAAGTGCCGGGCGGATGATCGGCGCCTCACTGCCACGAAAACCAGCAGGGCAAGCGCGGCGCCCCAAGCCGCGAGCCCAATGATGTCGCTCCGGCTTAAGATGAATGGGGGATCCGCATTTCGCACGCCCGCTTCATATGCTCCCGCCGCCGTGGCGAACCGCCCGGCCACTGCGATCGCAACGCCCGCCGCCACGCAGCATGCGAGAATCCACAGGGTTGCGGAGGCCCGTCGGACCGGGGCGACGGGGAGGGGCGACGTCGGGGTGGTTTCTTGGGTCATAGTCTTGTCACGGGATCGGCGTGCCGCATTCGGGGCACCGGTCCTTGCTGGCGCGGAGATCGTAGCCGCATTTCACGCATAGCCGCCGTTCGACGCGCCGCTCGAATGCGGCCCGAGTGCCGGGAGCGAGCAGCCAGAGCATCGGTATCAGGAACACGGCTCCAAATGCGGCCGCCGAGAGAACGATGATCACCGGCCCGATCGGTAACACGTCGCCGAACGCCCGCAACTTCGGCGGGTCGCCGGGCATGAGCAGCAGTTTCAGCGGGATCAGCCCCGCCACAAGCACATGCAAGCCAAGGAGGACAACCGCCGCCTTGCGGAATCCGTCGCTCCGTGCCCGCACGTTCCAGGCAAACCACAGCCAGATCAACCCGCCGAGGCTCAGCCCCATCAGGTTCACCCAGCCGAGCACCGTCAGATAGGTGGCTGCCTTGGGGCCGGAATCCTTGGGCTGTCTGATTGCCATGTTCCCTTCGCATCGTACCACCTGGCCGTGCTTCCCGCCTCCGAAGTACGCTGCGTGGGTGAAGGAGGACTGGATCGCGCCGTACGGGTTCCTCGAACAGCCGGACGCCGGCGCGTTAATCAAAGGCCTTGAACCGCTCCAGCATATGGACGGGCAGGCGCTTCCGTCGCCGTCGTACCCCCTGTGTCATCCTGAGCGCAGCGAAGGATCTCGGGTTCGACTGGGTCGCTCGAGTTCGAGATCCTTCGCTTTGCTCAGGATCACAAGGTGGGTCCATTCGAAGCACGGGAAGCCACTCGTAACCCGCCCTCACCCCGGCCCTCTCCCGAAGGGAGAGGGAGCAAGAAGGGGCCATGCGGCATTTTATGCCCCGCCCGCCAAACGGGGGCTGAAACGGGTGCTTCGCGAGTCGACGCCCACCGGTTATGATGGGCGAAGTGGTGGCAAGTAGGGAGGAGCACATGTCCGAAAAGGGGTCGCGGAGTGAAGGCCGGGCGATCGTCGAGGGGTTGGAAGGCCGGAGGCTGCTTTCGGTCTCGCCGTTATTGGCGGGGGCGCAGACGTTTCGGACCCATACCGCGCTGACGGTGGATGCGGGGACACTTGGCCAGCCGATCACATTCACCATGACCGTGTTTGCGGACATCGCTCCTTTCGGCGGGGTCAACCTGTACTACCACGGCAAGCTCCTACAGGGACTCGCACTGAGTTTCAAACCCGTAGCGTCCCCGGATCCGCGGTTTGCATCGGAAAACGCAACAACGTACACGGTTCCTGCCGGACCGGTGGGAGCGAAAATGTTCGGCGTGGGACCGCACGCCGTTCGCGCCGAGTTCCCCACGCAAACGCTCTCGTTTTTTACGACCACATTCCTGGCCAGCAGCGCCGTGGCGCATTTCCGAGTGATGAGGCCGCAGTTCGTCACGCAGCCGAGCGGCGTCGGCATCGCGACCGTGGACGCGGGTTCCGGCCCCGCGCTGCAGCCGGGCCAGATGGCGACGGTTCAGTACAACGCCTACCTCGCGGCGACCTACCGGCTCTTCTACTCCACCCAGTCGCAGACGCCCGACACGTCCAGCTTCGTCGTGGACGCGAACCCGGAGCAGGTCATCCCCGGCCTCGACGCCGGCGTCGTGGGCATGCAGGCGGGCGAGACCCGCGCGATTTACGTTCCGTATAAGTTGGCGCACGGCGCGGCGCCTAAGGTGTCGCCGCGGGCGAATCTGGTTTACCTGGTGACGCTCGTGTCGATCGGGTAGTTCAATGAAATGGTCCAAGCTGATCGGGCTTCTGGTTCTCGCGCTGGGGATCGGAACGCTCTGTTCGTCCGGAGCGGAATCGGCCGGGTTGCGGAACATTCGCAATGTGATGGATCTGTGGCCGCGGGAAAGTTTAGTTGCGATTGATGTGTTCGCGGTCTTGCTCGTTGTGTTGAGCGGGTTCCTTTACCGTGGCCGGAACTGGGCTCGACTTGTGCTCCTGGGCGGTTGCGTCTGCTATTGCATTCTGGCCGTCGTCGGGGCGGTTGTTTTGGGGCTGTTGGTGTCGAACATCGTCGATGTTGTGTACGTTGCCGGCATTCTGATCTGGAGTATCGCCGGCCCGCTGTTTCTCATCTTCGTCCTGAGGCAGCCGGCGGTGGTCAAAGAGTATTCGAAATAGACCTCGGGCTCCCCTGGGGAAGAAAACCGGGACACCTCTGGGTTCTCCACGACTTGCAGAACTCAGAGACGTGCCGGTTTTTCGCTCCAGTTATGTGTCAGCTTCACATACCATCCTCCTTTCGCGAGCTCGCTTGGCGCAATCCCCTTCTCTGCCGCCCGTCGGTTCAGAACAACTTCGGGAACAGCATGCCGGTCGATTTGCGGTAGTCCTCGAATTCGGGGTGGCGCGCCATCCTTCGGTCCTTGGACACCATGTTCCTCGCGAAGAAACCGAACACCCATCCCGCGAGGATCAGGAACGGCAGCCAATGCATCGACAGGGTCGCGTAGGCGAGATAGATCAGGATCTCGCCGAGA
>DASXMX010000608.1:0-2740 GCA_036495445.1 Tepidisphaeraceae bacterium | reverse complement strand
CGTCAGCATGTCCTTGAGACTGAGGCTGCTGAGGATCGCGTAGCTGACATCGACCGTGACCGCGCCGCATCCCAGCGCGAATCCCGCCGGGAACCCGCCGCGGAACGTGCGACGGGCGATCTCCACGTTCACCGGCCCGATCGGCACCGCGGCCCCGATGCCGAGGGCGATGCCCCGGCCGATCAGTCGAATCGATGCCGCCATATCCCTCCAGCCCAGCCGATTTCGGCGCCGAGATGATCCCACGTGAGTCGCCTTGCGGGTCGTAATCCCTCGCACTCTATACGGAGGTCGCCGTTCAATACACCGCTTGCACTCGCCATCTCAATCGCCGCTCCGGGCATGAATCTTGAAAAAATATTTGTTTCCATATACATTGCGGCTCGGAAAATGCGTATTCATTGTCGGGGGAATTGGGCAACTTCCAGGCGTGCGTGATGCCGGTGAAGCAGGGTGGAGGGTATTCCTATGGGGCTCTTTTGCAATGCACGTCTCGTGACGGCGTCGTGGGCCGCGGGACGATTCTTCTGTCTGTCGGCAATCGTCCTGAGCATCGCGTCGTCCGCGGCGCGGGCGAAGGAGCCTCCTCGATCCCGGGACCGTGATCCGAGTGCCACGTTCGATTCGCCGAACCCGGAAGGCGTTTTGCGGACGATCACGATGGACGGGAGTCCGCTGGACGACCGGGGCCCGTTCTTCCAAAGCCTGGGCACGAACGGACGATCCTGCAGTTCCTGCCATGTCGCAACCACAGGCTGGACGCTTTCGCCGGAGGAGCTTCGCGATCGATTCGATCGCTCCAACGGCCTCGACCCGGTGTTCCGACCCGTCGACGGGTCCAATTCGCCGAAGGCGGATGTCTCGAGCCTGGCGGCCCGGCGGGCGGCGTACAGCATGCTGCTGGAGCGGGGCGTCATCCGCATCGGGTTGCCGATCCCGGCCAATGCGGAATTCGATCTCGTGGCAGTCGACGACCCGTACAAGTATGCCAGCGCGAGCGAACTGTCGCTGTTTCGCCGGCCGCTGCCGGCGACGAACCTGCGCTTCCTCACGGCGGTGATGTGGGACGGGCGGGAGTCGTATGCGGGAACGGGCACGACATCGATCCTGGCCACCGCAACCCCGGAGCAGAACGCCGATGCCCTGATCGATGACCTGATGCACCAGGCCAACGACGCGACGACCGGGCACGCCCAAGGGGCGCCGCTTGCCCAAAACGTGCAATCGGCCATTGCGATGTTCGAACTCAATCTGGTTACGGCCCAGCGCATCGATCGCTTCGCCGGTCTGTTAAACGCGGATGGCGCGCTGGGCGGGCCGGAAAACCTCGCGGAACAGTCGTTTTACGTGACGATCAACGATGCGCTCGGCGCCGACGTTCAGACCGGCCGGTTCGATCCGCAATCGATGAGCCTCTTTCAGGCATGGACCTCGTCGCACGCTCCCGACCGGGCGGCCATCGCCCGCGGGGCGGCGCTGTTCGGGTCGACCCGCATCAACATCACGGGCGTGGGCGGGTTGAATGACGCCCTGGGCGTCCAGACGATCCGCGGATCCTGCACGACCTGTCACGATGCGCCGAACGTGGGCGACCATTCCGTGGCCTTGCCGATCGACATTGGCATCACGGATGCCTCCCGCCGCGCGCCGGAGATGCCGCTGTACACCCTGCGGAACCGCACGACGGGACAGACCCGGCAGACCACCGACCCCGGCCGGGCGCTCATCACCGGACTGTGGAAGGACATCGGCAAGTTCAAGGGCCCGGTGCTCCGCGGGTTGGCGTCGCGGCCGCCTTATTTTCACGACGGGTCCGCCGCCGATCTCCGCGAGGCGGTCGAGTTTTATGATACCCGCTTTACCATCGGCTTCACCGAGCAGGAAAAGTCGGACCTGGTCGCGTTCCTCAGCGCCTTGTAAGCCGATCGGGCCGGATTCGTATTTTTCGAAGCGTTGAAGCGCAATGAGTTCGGCCGGCCGGAGATGCGCGGGAGCCCCAAAATGTTGGCTTAGCAGCACGGACCGGTTAAGATGCCGCTTATGCCTCCGTCAAAGGATCCCGCCAAGCAGAAGTCATTGCAGCAGGTGGCCACGGACGCCGGTCTTTATCCCGCCGAGGCTTACGAGTTCGTCCAGCGCGGGTTGAGTCATACGGTCCAGAAAACCCACGGGACGGCCGCCGACCCCGACGCCAGCCGCCACGTCAGCGGCCAGCAGCTCTGCGAAGGCCTGCGGGAATTCGCCCTCACCCAATGGGGCATGCTCGCCCGCACCGTGCTGCGGCGGTGGGGCATCCACTCCACGCTCGACTTCGGTCGAATCGTTTTTATTCTCGTTGACGCAGGGCAAATGCAAAAGACAGAGGACGACAACCTCGAGGATTTCCGCAACGTTTTCGACTTCCGCACCGCATTCGAGGCTGGGTATCGGATCCAGATGGCGTCATGACCGGCGCAAAGGACCCGTCATCGAAGCGCCCGCCTGACCCGAAGCACACCCCAAAGAAGGCCGGCGGGCCGCCGGACCTCGAGTTCAAACCACCATTGAAGCCTCGCCCACTCCTCGTCGCGGTTTTGGGGATTCTCCTGGTGATTTGGCTCGCCGCGCTGGTCGTGATGCGGCTCAGGACAGTTCACCCCGCCACCGCGCCCGGCGCACCGGCCGCGCCCTCAGGGATCGACTTATCAAGGTAGCGGAGCGGGTTGGAGGCTGGGAGGGCGAGGCTCCCGCCGAGCCGAGA
>DASXMX010000607.1:0-10120 GCA_036495445.1 Tepidisphaeraceae bacterium | reverse complement strand
GCCCCCGCCGCGAAACCGCAAGCGGCGATCCGAGTCAGACCAATCGGGCAAGCCCCCGCACGAGCACGACCCGATCTCCTCAAACCAACCCCGCGGAAACCCGCGCGATCTCCGGGCTTCATCTCTCTGGCATCGTCTCCGTGCCCTCCGTGCCTCCGTGGTTCGATCGCCTTTTACTTCACATCCCAAACGCGCGCGCGTGTATCGGTCACCCCGTCCGATCGGGTATAAACGATGTGGGACCTTCAGGGAGGCGTCCGATGACCGAGGCGAACAGTCCGTCGAACCAGATCAAGTGCCCGCACTGCGGCCAGACGTACGCCGTCCGGCCCGAGCAGTGGGGGCAGTACCACGGGCGGACGATCAATTGCACGCGGTGCGCGCAGCCGTTCACCGTCACGGCGCCGGCCGGCGCGGTCGCGCCCGGTGCGCCGCCGCCCACGCCGGCGCAGCAAGCGCCGGCCTACGGCTCGCCCTCGGCGTTCGCCGCGCCCCAAGCCCAACCCCAAGCGCCGGGCGCGTATGGGTATCCCCCGGGGGGCGGATACGCCGCCCCTGGCGCGTACCCGGCCTACGGGGCCCCGGGCGCGGGGACCAGCGGGTGGGCGATCACGAGCCTGGTCACCGGGATCATCACGGTCGTCCTGTTCTGCGTCCCGTTCCTGGCGCAACTGACGGGGATCCTCGCGATCGTCGGCGGGATCCTGGGGCTTAAGCGGACCGCGCCCGCCAGCGCCGCCCCGGCCGGCGGCCGCGGGATGGCGATCGCCGGGCTCATTACGGGCGGGTTCGGGCTGCTCATTTCCCTGCTGTTCGTCGTCCCGTTCATGATGGGCGCGACGGGCACGTTCCTCCCCGCCTTCGCCAACGCCCGCGAGGCCGCCAACCGCGTGAAATGCGCCGCCAACATGCGGCAGCTTGGCACCGCCCTCGTGATGTACGCGAACAACAACAACGGCGCGTTCCCGAACAAGCTGGAGGACGTGCTGACCGCCGACCCCACGCTCGACCGCAACGTCTTCGTCTGCCCCGACGACGACAAGGCGCCCCCCTCGGCCACCAACGCCCAAACCGCCGCCCACGAGATCGCCAGCGGCAAGAACTGCTCCTATCTCTACGTCGGCGAGGGCGTGACCACGTCCGCCAGCGCCGACACCGTGCTGCTCTACGAGCCGCTGGGGTTGCACAAGAAGCACAACCCGGGGATGAACGTGCTGTTTGCCGACGGGCACGTCGAGTTCGTGAAGGAAGCCGACGCGAAGCCGATCCTGGACCAGCAAGCCGCCGGTACCAAGCCGATCAAAGTAACGGCGGGGCCGTGAGGTCCGCCGTGAATCGCGGAGCAAACGATGAATCAACCCGACGAATCGGTGGATCCGCCTGCGCGCGCGACCCCGCTGGAGTACGCCCGCCCGCTCCCACCGACGCCCGGTGCACGCGCCGGACGAATCGTCGCGATCACGTTGGTCTGCCTGGTCGGGTGTTTCGTTCTCGCGATCGCTGTGCTGCGCCCGATCGCCCGGCCGAGGGTAATGTCACATCGCGTCATGTGCGCAAGTAACATGCGCCAGATCGGCCAAGCCATCGCGATGTACGCCAACGATCATGGCGGGCAGTTTCCCAATGACCTGGAGACGGTATTCGTCAACGAGGACATCGCTTCTACAGTGTTCGTCTGCCCGAGCAGCAGCGACACGCCGCCGCCTCCCGGTCCGACCACGCAGGCGACGGCAGATGGGCTGCGCCAGCCTGGCCATTGCTCGTACGTCTATCTCGGCAAGGGGCTGACCACCCAGACGGTCGCCGACGACATGGTGTTGTTGTACGAGCCGCTGAGCGATCACGAGGGGCAGGGGATGAACGTCATGTTCGGCGACTTCCACGTGGAATGGGTGCCCGCGGCGACCGCACAGAAGATCCTCACGCAACACGCGGCCAGCACGCAGCCGATTCGACTGAAGATCGATGCGTCGAGTCCATGAGCATCGATTCGACTCGCGGAGCGAGCAATGGCTCAACCCAACGACGAAGTCAGCCAGCCCGAGCGCAGGAAGACCCTCGAGTATGCAGGGCCGATGTCGCGGTCGGGATTGTCACGCTCATCTCGCCTCATCCTTTGGTGCGCGGTGGCCGTCGTGGGCGCATTTCTCGCTTTTACCGTCGTGGCACCTTTCCTGAACCACCGACATCCCGAAGAGAATCGTCGTCTGAAGTGCGAGCTCAACATTCTCCAAATTGGACAGGGCATCGCCCTCTTCGCGAACGAACACGGCGGAAAGTTCCCCGACGATCTGGCGACGTTATTTGCCAACGGGAACTTGGACGCGCGCGTTTTCGTTTGCCCATTGACCGGCGACACGCCCGCCCCCGCCGCGCCCACGACTCAAGCCACCGCGGCGGGCCTCAGACAACCCGGGCATTGCTCGTACATCTATCTCGGGAAAGGCTTGACCGACCAGATCGCCAAGGCGGATACGGTGCTGCTGTATGAGCCGATCAGTAACCATGGCGGCGACGGGATGCACGTCCTCTTCGGTGACTTCCATGTGGAATGGGTGCCCGCGTCGATCGCACAAACGATCCTGAAACAACACGCCGCCAGCACGCAGCCGATTCGGCTGAAGACGGGCTCGTCGGGGTCGTGAATATCAGCGCAGATTACGGAGGGAGCGGTGACCGAATCGGACGATGGAATCCATAAGCACGAGGGCGCGACGCCGCTGGAATATGCCGGTCCGCTGCCGGCCGAGTCGCGGCGCGGGTTCCGTCCGCCGATCACGCTCGTCGTGCTTTTCTTTCTGGCGGTCCTCGGTTGGTTGTTTTTCGACAGCCTCGGCCCGAGCGGCGGCGCGCGCGAGCAGGCGAATCGCGTGAAGTGTCAAAGCAATATGCGCCAGATCGGGGAAGCGATCGAGGCGTATGCGAGCAGTCATGGCGGGCGATTTCCCGACGATCTGGGAACGGTTCTCGCGGACGCGGATCTGCCCCCTATAGAATTCATCTGTCCGAGCAGCAAGGACACGCCGGCTCCAACCGTTGCAACAGCCCAAGCCATGGCGGCGGGTCTGCGACAGCCCGGGCATTGCTCGTACGTTTACATTGGAAAGGGGCTGACGACCGACACGATCACACCCGACATGATCGTGATGCTCGAGCCACTGAGCGATCATCGCGGCGACGGAATGAACGTGATGTTTGGCGACTTCCACGTCGAATGGTTCGCCAAACCGGACGGGCAGGCGATCCTCAACCAAGTCGCGTCCGGCGTTCGTCCGGTCCACGATCCGACCACGGCCCCAACCACCGCGCCCGCGGCGGGGCAGGGACATTGAGCACAAGGCAACCGCGGAGCACCGGACGATGACAGAAGGGCCGGGGAATTACCCGTACATCTATCGTGGCGCCGGGCTGACCGACGCGGTGCCCGCGGATATCGTCCTGTTGTACGAGCCACTACAGAACCACGGGAGCGGGATCAACGTCCTGCACGCGGACGGGTCGGTGGAATGGCTCGATCGAAAGGACGCGATCGCGTTTCTGGATCGACTTCGCTCCGCGACGGGCCCGGCGCGATCCCAACCGTCGATGCATTGACGGGACTGGTCACTTAAGTGACCAGTCCGGCGGGCGCGGCGGCGCGTTCTCGTGGGGACCGTCTTCCGCTTAAGGGAATCTTCAAGCGCCGACGTATTCGCGAATGCCCGCGCTGGCGAGGCGGACGAGGCACTCGTGGGGGCCCACGTTCCACGCTTGGGCGACTTCGTCCTCGTCGAGGGTGTCGCCCAGGAGGACGACTTCGTCGCCCGCTCGGTCGGTTCCGTCGGTTTCGATGAAGGCGCTTTGCATGCCGACTTCTAGGATTCGACTCAACCGCCCGCCGACCAGACAGGGGCCGGGGCGGAGGCCGTGGGAGTAGCCGGCGAGGATAACGCCGTGGAACGGCGTCACGAACCCGCCGTAGCCGGCGGGGCCGGCACTTTTGTGTACTTCGATCAGTCGCGACGAAACGCGGGCGGCGCCGCGGTAGAGCGCCAGGCCCGGGCGCACCGCATCGAGCCGGGCGGCCGGCTCGTGCAGCAGCGACGACCCCGCCGCGTGCAGCCGCGCCACCCGGCCGCCGACGGCGGCTTTCAACTGCTCGACTTGGTCCAGGCGAGACGCGTGCGTGAAGGCCTCGTCGATCCCGCCGGCGCGGAGGACTTCGTCCACCTGCTCCACCGGGCAGGCGAACCGTTGCTGGCCGGTGTCGACGCAGAGGAGGGGATGAGCCGACTGGAGTTGCCGCGCCTGCTCCGCATTCGAGACGGCGGGGCGGACGTGCTGGGCAATGTAATCAGCCGGGTCGTTCCAGGCGGGTCGCCCGATCGCGATCGCTTCCTTCCCGGTCCGGTTCCAGAGTTCGATCGTCCTGGCTTCCTCCGGGCTGAAGACCGCGAAGCGGTCGACGACGTCGGCGAGGGCCGACGCGACCTGGGCCGAGCCCAGCCCGTATGCGTCGGCCTTGATCACCGCGATCACGGGAACCCGCGTCTCGCCCCCGATCCGCTCGGCGTTCTGCCGAACCCGATTCAAATCGACTACGACGCGCACGTGCCGACTGGGAGACATGCCGGGATTATAACACGAGTGCTAGAAATCGGCGCATTTTGACCGAGGCACGGCGAGACGCCGGTGCCAAGTCGAGCTATCCCGTCCCGGGTTTTCTTATTCGGGTCTATTCGTGTTCATACCAATTCCTTCTATCCCTCCGCCGGTTCGATCACCGCTTTCATCGAGTTCTTCGAACTGGATATCCGGAAATCGCACCCAAACCCCAGGATCTGATCGCGTTTCAGCTCGGCCCGCTCCTTGTGCGTTGTGCAGACCACGGCCCGGCCGGTCCGATCGACTTGTTCAGCGAGGAGGAACGCCTGCTCTTCACTGTGGCTTAACAGGCTCTGCAGCATGTCGATCACGTATTCGTAGGTGTGCTCGTTATCATCAAGCAGGACCACATGATACGGCGGCAGCTCGCCGGGGCCTTTGATCTTGGGCTTGGTGTCCGGCTTGGGCGCGGGCTGGGCCGCCGGGAGCTGAGGTTCGACAACCTGATTCGAGTCACTCATGGCCGCGGTTCCATCTGGATCCTTCAAAAAACATAAACACTGAAACCGGACAAGTGTTGCGGAAACTGGGCAAGGGAGCAAGATTTTTGATTCCGCTCTGCGCCGCTCGCCGGCTTCGCGAACGAAGGGACGCACCTGAATCGCGAAGCCGCAAGCGGCATACCCATTGCGCGTCTCCCATTCTGATAGACGCTCAACCGCTTCGAACTTTCGCGCGCGTCGCGCGTCCGAATGACGTTCCTTCTTCTTGAATGGGAGCGGCAGCGTGAACGAATCGGACGAACAGCTCGCGGCCCAGAGCCGGCGGGGCGACCGGGCCGCGTTCGAAGCACTGGTCCGCCGGACGGCCCGGCTCGTCTTCGCACGCCTCTACCTCGAGACCGGCGACCCGCACCGGGCCGAGGACCTGGCCCAGGAAACGTTCCTCGTCGCCTGGCGGAACATCCGCCAGCTCACCGACCCGACCGGCTTCCGCGCGTGGCTCTTCTCGATCGCCCATTCGGTGCTGGTCGATTCGATCCGCCGCGAGGCGCGCAAGAAGCGGTCCGGGACGCGGGTGGGGGAGGAGCGGTTACAGGAACTCTCCGACCGATCGCCCGCCCCCGACGAGTCGGCCCAGCGGGAGGAGGCGCGCCAGCAGGTGCTGACGGTCTTGCGGTCGCTTCCGGAGGAATATCGCCTGCCGCTGACGTTGCGGTACATCGCCGGCGCCGACTACGAGCAGATCAGCCGGCAGTTGGGACTGAGCAATGGATCCCTGCGCGGCCTGCTCAATCGGGGGATGGCGCGACTGCGGGAGGCGATGAAAGCATTCCCGTGACATGGGTTTCCAACCCGTGCAAGCGACTCGATGTGATTGGAAATGACTCGATGGCATAGTAATCGAAGTGGGCATGTCTCCAGCACAGGGTTGAAAACCCGTGTCACAGGGGGCGTGTCACAGGGGCGACCCGTGTGGCGCTCCAGGTGAGGTCATGAGCGAACACGATGAAACGCATGTTCTGGACCGGATCGAGGCCTACCTGGCTGGCGGGTTGCCGCCGGACGAGCGGGTGGCGTTTGAGGCGCATGCCGCGACGTGCCCCGCATGCGGCGCGGCGCTGGCGGAGGCCCGCCGGCAGGAACAGAGGTTGAACGACCTGTTCGACGGCGTCCGCCCGCCCGCCTCATTCGAAGACCGGATGGTCCGCAGGGTGCGGCTTGCCGGTGCGCCGCACCGGCGGCTGATCCATCCGATGGTCCGGCGCACCGCGATTGGCATCGCGGCCGCGGTGTTGCTCGCGGGGACGGGGTGGGTGGTCAGCAGCGAGCTTCAAAACGGGGGCAACCCGCTGTCGCGCGTCTTCGTCGCTAGCGCAAGGGTGAGAGTTGCATCGAACCTTCGACAGATCGGGCAGGCCGACGTCATGTACGATGGCATCGCGGACGCGCAGCGTCGCTCATACGCGCTGAGCACTGGCCGCGGAGCAACATGGGCTGAAGCATCGTCCCCGAAAGCGACCGATCTGAACGGCATCGCGGATAACGGTCGGACCGATTCGTACTCCTACTATCGCGTCAACCCTTCGGCTGATCCCGCACGCTCGAATTTGGGCTGGAGCGATCGGTTCGCGAGTCGGTTTGGCGATCAGCAGACGCATTCGAGTCTCGCTACCAGCACCAATCGACCGGGTGGTGGCGGATCCGGGGGTCGCAACGGGTTCGCGGGTGCCGGAGGTTCGGGGCTCGGCACTGCCCCCCGCGGATCTGGCCAAGTCAACGATGCCGAGAAGGCATCTCCGCCCGCCGATCTGACCTACGCCCTCTCATTCAAGCCGACGTCGGAGTTGGGCCGGACAAACAAGGCGCTGGACGACGGAATAAAAGGCGCGAGCGGTCCCCTGTTCGGCGAGCAAGGGCGGGGCCTCGCCGAAATGCCGGCGCTCGCCCTGGCGGACGACGGGAAGAAGTTCGCGGAGCAGGTCGACAAGCCCGCCGTGCAGCCCGAGCCAGCCGCCCCCGGAAAGCCGCCGGCTTCGCCGTCGGACGCCGCGCCCGCGCAAGTGCACGTGCCGGTCCCCGTTCCCGCGAATCCATCGACTTCGCCCGCCCCGATTGGCCGCAAGGTCATCCGCAACGGGACGATGGAATTCGAAGTCGATCGCTTCGACGACGCGGTCATTCGCATCACGAAACTCGTCAACGAGCAGGACGGCTTCGTCGCCACGACCGATTCCGACAAGCTCCCCAATGGCCACATGAAGGGCACGCTGACGCTCCGCCTCCCGCCCGAGCGGCTCGACACACTCGTGCTCACCCTCCGAGGCATCGGAGATTTGAAATCGCAGAAGATCTCCGCCGAGGACGTGACAAAGCATTACACGGATCTCGACAGCCAGCTCCGCGCGGCGCGGGCGATGGAAGAGCGGCTGCTGGGCATCATCAAGTCCGGCAACGGGCAGATCAAGGACCTGCTGGCCGCCGAGAAGGAGCTGGGCGTCTGGCGGGAGAAGATCGAGGCGATCGAGGGGGAGAAACGCTACCTCGACAACCAGGTGAGCCTCTCGACGCTGGTCGTCAGCCTCTATGAGAAGGACATCCGCACGCCCGCCTCGGCCACCGAGGCCGAGCAGGTACAGATGTCGCTGGAGACCGAGGCGGTGGATGACGCCTACAACAAGGCGCTGGAGGCGATCCGGGGGGCGAAGGGGCGGATCACGCAGTCGGAGCTGAAGCAGTACGACGCGGGCCAGTTCGGCGCGACGGTCGTCGCCGCGATCCCGCCCGACGCGGCGGAGCAGGTCATCGCGCGCCTCCGGCAGCTTAACGGGCGCATCGCGCACTTTGCCCGCGACCGTCACCAGACCACCAAGGACGGCGCGCCCGCCCCAGCGGCCGTCACACAGGTGCAGCGGGAAGACACGATCGTCAGCCTGCAGATCTACAACCTGGCGAACATCGCTCCGCGCCGCACGACCGCCTTGCAGGTCGCGACGAACTCGGTCGATCGCGCCTACGCGCAGGCCATGGAACAGGTGCGATCCGCGGGGGGGCGGATCGTCACTTCGTCATTGACCAAGCCCGACCCGAACACGCAGGTGGCCGATCTCGAAGCGCAGGTGCCGGCGGACAAGGCGGACACCGTGCTCGATGCGCTCCGCGGGCAGGGCGAGGTGATGCGGCAGGAGCTGAGCGAGAACCCTGACACCGCCAACGTGACCGAAGCCAAGCGCGGCATCCGCCTGCGGCTCGTGTCGCTCGCCGCCGTGCCCGCGCGCGAAACGCAGACGCTGCAACTCGCGGCGGCAAGCGTGCCCGCCGCGTTCAACGACATCCTCAACACCGCCAAGTCGGCGGATGCGCGGGTGTATCAGTCGGACCTGAGCGAGCAGAACCCGCAGGAGATCACCGCGGCGATCACGATCGAAGTGCCGCGCTCGGCCGAAGCCTCCGTCAACGCGGCGATCAACAAGGCCGCCCAGGTGCTCACGCGGACGATCAACCGCTCGACCGATCTGGAGAAGTCCGTCGACACGAAGGTTCGCCTGACGCTCGCTGTGATCAGCGCCGACCACATGCCGCCGCGGCAGACGACGACCCAGCAGATCCAGACGGCCGACGTCGGCCGGGCGTCGGATGATCTGGTCGCGTCTGCGGTATCGGCTGGCGGCCGCCAGATCGGCACCGGCGGGTCCGAGCAGAGCGACACGAATCGCGACACGTCCCACGTCGTCGTCGAAGTCCCGCTCAACAAGCTCGGCGCGATCCTCGACCAACTCGACCGCGCGGGTACTCGCCGCAGCAGGCAGGTCGCCTTCGACAGCACCGTCCCCGACGGCCCCCTCGCCCGCGCCCGGATCGACGTGACGTTCTCCAACTCCCCCACGTCCCTGGGCGGCGAAGAAACCACCTGGGACGCCCTCCGCAACGGCCTGGCCTTCAGCGGCCGCGGCCTCCGCTGGAGCGTGCAACTGCTCGTCATCGGCTTCTGCTTCGTCGCGCCGTGGGTGCTGGTGCTGTGGGTCATCTGGCGCCTGATCCGACGATCCCGCTCCCGACCGACGACGCCTGCGCCGGCAGCGACGTAAGAAATAGGGCCGCCAAGACGCCGAGGACGCCAAGAGGATTCCATCGGGACGAGCGGGGGAAGGCGAGGCTCCTGCCGAGCCGCGCCTTCCGAGCGGGCCTCGGCTCGGCAGGAGCCTCGCCCTCCCAATCCCGTTCGATCGTCCAGCATTTCTTCGCACCCCGACGGCTGATTTTCCCACCGGATCGCGTACGATCAGGGATATGCCGCATCTGCCTTATAACACGTTGGAGATCGTCCTCTTCTGCGTCGCGGCGGTCGTGCTGCTGGTGGCAGGGTACCGGACGGGACGGATCGTCGGCGGCATCGCCGCCGGGCGGAAGCTCTCGGAGAAAGAGCAGGAGCTGTTCACCGCGCAGAAGGGGTTCAAGAACCTCTACGACCAGGAACTGGCAAATCTGCGAGCCGAGAACGGCACGCTGAAGGCTCAGGTCGACACGCTCAACAACCGGGTGGAAGAGTATCGCAAGAAAGCCGCCGGGTACGGCGGGCTCTTCAGCTCCGGCGGCAAGAAGGCCGACGCGATGTACGCGCTGCTGCTGGAGAATGAGGCGCTGGAGGAGGCGCTCTACAGCCAGAACGAGAAGCTCCGCCAGGAGCGGACCGATGCCTTGAAGGAGACGCTCCGCTCCACCAGCTACCGGCGGGTGCTGATGAGCCAACTGCTCAACGACGAACGGATCAAGGGCTACGTCGCCGAGATCATCGCCGACGAGCGAAAGCTGCCCAAGCCCGAAGACGGGCACGAACAACGACCGGCGCTGCCGCACGAGACGGAAGCGACGTGATCACGGCGGTGCCGCGACTACTTGCAAGCCGAAGGACTGAAATCGTACGAAATCTGAAAGATTATTCGTTGCGAGCCACCGCCGCAGTTGACGCTCCTCGGGCGTTCCAGGTTGAAACGCGAGGATGATGAAATTGGTATCGAGGTGGATCATTGCCCGCG
>DASXMX010000606.1:0-8452 GCA_036495445.1 Tepidisphaeraceae bacterium | reverse complement strand
ACCCGATGCACGGCGGCCCTGAGCTTGCGACAGTCGTGCCCATTGAAGCCGCGACGCGGCCCGGTGTCATCCCTGACTTTCATGCCATGTGGCATGCAAAGCAGAACGCAGTGTCAAAGAACTTTTGGCCAGTTACTTAGGCCAATGCCCGGCGAAACGTCAGGTTGAAGCGATAGCGGCCGGTGGAAGGATGATGGCCCTCGGCAAGCGTCTCGACGCCGTGAAAGGCGAGACGGGAGGCGCCTCCCCATACCACAACATCGCCGCTTTCCAGCCGGATGCGACGCGGGCGTTCTTTACGGGTGAGTCCCCCGAAGAGGAATGTGACCGGCAGACCCAGTGAGACGGAAACGATCGGCGCGACGTACGTTGCCTCGTCCTTGTCCTGGTGAAGCGAAAGCCTCGCGCCCGGCTCGTAGCGATTCACCAGGCAGCAATCGGGATCGAAGTTCGTGAATCCCGCCTGCTCGGCCGCCCGCGCCGCGATCGCTCGGCACAGCGCCGGCATGGACGGCCAGGGGCGGCCCGTCTCGGGGTCGACCGCCTGATAGCGATACCCGGAGCGGTCCGTCACCCACCCGACCGCCCCGCAGCTAAGCATGCCGACGGACATGCAATAGCCGCCGGGCGTTACCATGTGCCGGAACGGGCACAGTATTGACAGTTCGTGGACGCATTGAACGATCGCCGCTGCGTCCGCCGAGGCGAAGCGCCGCAGGAGCACCGCGCCGTCCGCCAGCCCCTCGACCGGCGAACCGGGCAAGCCCGCTTCATCGCTGAACAGACTGCCGCCGCTCATGATGCAACTTCGCCTACCGGGCGTCGTGGAAGATGACGCCCAGCGCAAAGCGACGCCCCGAACGAACTCGACTCACGCCGTGCCGCATGTTTACACGGTAAACGCCGTTCGCGCCCTTCACCGGGCGATGATGCACGGGAAAGATCACCCCCACGCCCTGGGTGAGCGGAACGACTTCGGCTCGCGATTGCATGCGCGGCCGCTGCTCGGTCAGGGTGAACTCGCCACCCGTGAAGTCGTCACCCGGCTTGGCGAGAAGGAACGCAACCTGGAGCGGGAAGACGTGCTCGCCATAGAGGTCTTGATGCAGGCAGTTGTAATCCCCGGCCTCGTACTTCAGGATCAGCGGCGTCGGCCGGTTCTGCCCGGCGGCGTGGCAGCGTGCTTGGAACGCCGCGTGCGTGTTCGGGTAGCGCACGTCGATCTTCATCGCGTCGTTCCACCGGTTGGCGGTCTCCGCCAGATGACAGTAAAGCCCTTCCCGCAACTCCGCGATCGCCGGCGGCAAGGGGTAGTCAAAGTATTTGTATTCACCTCGACCAAAGCCGTGCCGCGCCATCACGATGCGCGTACGGTAAAGCGCCTCTTCGTCGTAGGCATCGATCAGGTCGTCACACTGTTTCGGCGCGAGTAGCGGACCGATCGCGGCCGCTCCGTACACATCGAGTTCGCCGTTAATCCCAGTCCAGTCGAGCGCGTCGATGCGATTGGTGATGCGGACGGTCTGCCGGCCTGCGGGGTTCGCGGGAGTCATTTGGTTTCCTTGGGCATTAGCTCAGCGTCAACATCGACTCGTCGGCTTCGGCTGCCCTCAGCGTGACCCTTCCGCATGAAGCAATCGCTCTTTGCGCTCGACGCCCCAGCGGTAGCCCGACAGTGACCCATCCGTCCGCACCACCCGATGACAGGGAATCGCCACCGCCAGATTGTTGGCGGCGCAAGCGCCCGCCACCGCGCGAGTGGCACTCGGCTGTCCAAGCTTTCTTGCAATATCAGAATACGTTGCGGTCGTCCCGCTGGGGATTTCGCTCAACGCTTGCCAGACGCGTTGCTGAAATGCCGTGCCTTGCACGTGGAGCGGAAGATGTAAGCCGATTGAGGGGTTCTCGACAAAGGCGACCACCTCCGCGACCCATTGCTCGAACAGCTTGTCCGCGCCCACCAGATGCGCGTTGGGAAAGCGATCCTGTAGCTCCTGAACCAGCGCACGGGGGTCGTCACCGAGTGAAATCGAGCAAACGCCCAAGTCGGATGCGGCAACGAGAATCGATCCCAACGAAGACTCGCCGACGGCGAACCGAATCGTCGCGCCCTCGCCGCCAGCCTTAAACGCCGTCGGCTTCATGCCGAGACGCTTCTTCGATTCGGCGTAGAATCGCCCGTTCGAGCCAAACCCCGCGTCGTAAATCGCCGAGGTCACCGTCCCGCGATCCATCAGCGCCTTTCGCATGCGATCGGCGCGATGCGCCATGGCGTACGCCTTCGGCGTCAGCCCAGTGAACATCTTGAACACGCGGTGGAAGTGGTACGGGCTCATACCAAGCGATTCTGCAAGATCGTTAAGGGAGAGCGTTTCCTCCGCCTCCACGATCAGCCGGCATGCCTTTGCCACCATCGCTGCCCGATCGAGATGCGCCGACGATTCCCTCGGCCTGCATCGTTTACACGGGCGAAATCCCTCACGTTCCGCCTCATCCGGAGTGCGATGGAAGGCGACGTTCTCACGGCGGGCGAGGCGTGCCTTGCACGACGGCCGACAGTAGACGCCCGTCGTCTTGACGGAGTAAACGAACTTGTTGTCCGCACCGGAATCGCGGCTGGCCACCGCCGCCCAGCGGGCATCGTCGGTCGAGTAATCCTTTTTGCGCGGGTGTTGTCTTACAGCAGCAGTCATAGGCTCTTCCTCATCAAGGCAGGGGCGGGCTCGATCGATCTCGATTGCATCTACCCGCGAACAATCTAGCGCACGCAGCGAGCCCGGGCACTCCGTTTCTTGCGGTGGAATTCGGATGCGGCGATTCTCCTCGCGCGGAGCGCTCCCTGCCCGGCGTCGATCGAATTCCACTACAAGAAGTACGGTTGGACCGCCTGAAGTGGAGATGTTGCCGGCGCCGACGCGCGATTGTTGTCCGGGCCGGCCGATCCGAAAACGTTCGCGCCGCATCACGATCGCCCGCCGCGTCCGCCCCGAGCCAGACGGTCGGCGCAGTGAGGGGCCGCCTGATCACCTCTCACGTCCACCTCGATCAGGTTACCAGACGCCGCCTACGAATTGGGTGCCGCAGACCGCGTCCACCACACGCCGTAGCAGGGACGGGCCGCTGCCAAACATCGACTCGCCCCGCCCCCATCCCGTGGGGCGGTCTTGGCTCGAAACCGCTCCACTTTGTCGGCCCGCGACCCCGGGCTTCAGGAAGGCGGCCGGCGAAAAGTTGGCGTTTCATTTTATTGCTGAAGAGGGATTGCTTCACCCCCGGTTCTTCGGTACCAAGGACGCCTTCTGGGGCGCCGGGCAATCGCCCCCACTTCGTGAATCAGTTCATGGCACTCCAGGGCGGGAACAGAAAGGAGTTCTGTTGTGCGCACGTATCAGTTGTACTTGAGGACCGGCAGCGCGTGGGACTGGATCGGTACCATCGATGCGCCGACCCACGCGGACGCATTTCGGGAAGTCCTGCTCAGCCTCGGGCCGGGGGACGATCAGCGCCCTGTTCGCATCGAGCAGGACACGGAAGGGGCGTACCGAAAAACCGTCCGAGCCGGGCGGCATAGAGCGCCGGGGCGAGTCCTTTGCTGAATGCCTGCGAGGCGCTCACCCCAGGGGCACCCGGCACTCGGGCACGTCGTTCTTCGGGCTGTTGACGCGGCTGCTCACCGGGAAGGCTTCCATCTCCCCGGCGGGGTATGACTGAAGCAGTTCGGTGGCCGTGTCACCTTCCAACCAATCCCGGTACCGTGCGACCGGGATGATGACGGGCATGCGGTTGTGGATCGAGGCCATCAACTCGTTGGGCGCGGTGGTCAGGATCGTGTACGTCTCGATCGGATCCCCCTCTGTTGGCTTCCATCGCTCCCACAGCCCGGCGAACGCGAACGGCGAGCCGTCCCGCATGCGGATCAGGTACGGCTGCTTCGGCGGCTTGCTGCCCTTCCACTCGTAGAACCCGTCCGCGGGCACCAGGCACCGCCGCTTGGCCAGCGCGGTGCGGAACATCCCGCTGGCCGCCACCGTCTCCGCCCGGGCGTTGATCGGCCGCACCTTGGGCGGTTCCTTCGCCCAACCTGGAACGAATCCCCATTGGGCCACCCGCACCGCGTCCGCGGTGACAACAGGCATCACCTGCGACGGTGCGACGTTGTACCGGGCCTCGCGTTCGAGGATGTCCGCCGGCGCCTGGAGCCACGGGATGAGCCGCAACAGGTCCGCCAGCTTCGTGAGCGTGTATCGGCCGCACATGCGGCGACATCCTACCGTTGACCCAGACCGCGCAATAGAAAACGCCGAGCGACGCAACACCGCGGCTCCAGGCACGGGTACAACCGGACTCAGACCGCTCCCGAACGCATTCAGACATTTCGGTGGCGTTCGCTAACGCATCCTAAACACGGGCCTGATAAGTTCCGGGACATGCGGCGCTTCCCTGCCCCATTCGCGTTGCTCCTCGGCCTGTTCCTCTCGTCGATTGCTTCGGGCCAGTCGTCGCGGCCAACCACCCGGCCGACGAGCCGTCCGGTCGCCGTTGACCTGAAAGACCCGGCAGCGCTCGCGGCCGCGACGGGTTCGCCCGTAATCGTCCACGGCACGGCGGCCAGCGCCGAGTGGAGCACGACCGGCAGGGTGATGCGGATCGAATTCGTTGGCGCCGAGAAGAGCCGCTTCTACGCCGCCCTCTTTCCGCGGGACCGCGAGCCTTTCGACAAGAAGTACGGCGGCGATGTCGCCAAGGCGCTGGACGGCGCAGAGGTGCGGATCACCGGAACGCTGCAACTCTACCGGGGCCGGCCGGAGATCATTCTCAACCGGGTTGACCAGCTCGATGAGACGAAGGACAAAGACCCGTCGCCCGCACAAGCTCAATGAAACCGGGCGGCAACTTCGTGCTGCCGCCCGGCTCCAGAAATCCAAGCCGTGCTCACTGCGTCGTCGCGAAGCCCGGCTCGACCGGTGCGTGAATCACCGACCGACGGTAGACCGGCAACGGCGCCCTCCGACACCGATTCGCAACCATCCCCAGGGCGTCCGAGTCAGACGACCGTAATGGCCGCCTGTGCCTTGAGCGGACAGGGAAGGGACGGATCGAACGTGATTGTCAGCGCACTTGCAACGAAGAAGCCGCCGATGTGTTGGGCCGCAATCTCCGGGGGTGTGCCGGGCTTGGTCAGATTGACGTCTTGAGCATAGACGAAGATTCGCCAGAGTCCTCGAACGTCCTGCTTGTAGCGGAGCAGGAGCTTGTACGCCTCCCTCAGGTCGAGCGCACCGGCATAGATCGTGTCGTTGGCCCCGGGGTCGAAGCCCAAACCGTCGTCGGTCAATGGCACGACGAAGAACAGGCCGTTGTTGGGTGCTTGGAAGATCGCGTAAGCGTACAGTTCCGCACCCTTAAAGTAGTCGCCTCCGGTCTTCTGGAACTTAGCTTTCACCCAGAGCGGATCGAACGCGTTCACGATCGCCGGCGTGTCGAGTTCGACGCCATCGGAGACGTGGACGTTGATCTGCGTCTCCTTGACCGAGTACGTGTAGGTCTTGCCGGTCGTGAACCGGGTGTAGGTCCACTCGACGTCGGCCGGGTAGGCCTTTCCCGCGTTCGGCGCCTCGGGAAGCGACCACTTGGCCACGACCTGCTCGCCGATCGTGGTCTCACCGGCTGCCGGCGTCGTATTCTCCTGCCCGCGCCAGAATGGGTCGGCCGCGTCGGAGCACGCGGTCGCGAGCGCCGCCACGGCGACCGCCGATGCGGCCCCGGCGACGCCGTCATGCACGTCGTCGCCGCCGGAGGCCGGTGAGCAGCAGTGCACAGATGGCTCGGTCTCGTCGACCGTCCCGCTGACTCCGGCGCCGGCCGTCCCACCGCCGGTGGCAGCCTCGACTGCCGCGACGATGGCGGCAATCAGTGCGACGAGTAGCGCAAGGATCTTCCACCACGGATCCGAGAACGGGAGCTCCCCGTGGAGGCCGGCGAACGCGGGGTTGGGCGCCCAGTCGATCGTCACACCGGTCGGGACCCAGGGCCCCTTGGGCGGGCAGACGCAACGGCGATCTTTACCCTGCGTGCATCCCCAGGTGGCGGCCGGGACAATGGCCGAGATCTTGGAGACCTTAAGCGTACCTTCCGGCACGCTGCACGTGTAGGTGTTGGTGGCGGAGTTGTACCGCGTTTGCGCGACGAAGATCTGCAGAATCGAGCGTTTGGAGTCAAAGCCGTCGGCTTGGGCCACGAAGCTGACGAGTGGCTTGCCCGGCGTAGCGAGTTTAAAGTTGGCGTCCCACATCACGAGCACGGACGCCCCCGCAGGGATCTTGTCGAACGAGAACGTCTTCGCCACCGGAACGATGCCTGGATCGCCGAGGCTCTCGAGATAGAGCGTCACATTGTTGAGGGGCGTGGTCGACGTATTCGTGTAGTGGCAGGCGATGCGAAGGTTGTAGATCGCGTTGTCGAAAATCCCGTCGGGCAGCATGATGTTGGTGACGGGCTCAATCGCGAACGGACGCGTGAGAACTTGAAGTGGGGTCGCGCTCATGATGCCACCTCCTTTCCTCCGGAAACGACGACAAACGCCAATCCGCCGAGGACCTTGTCATTCACCTTCTCGACGAAGCGGACGAGCTGGTACTCGTCCGTGCCGAGCTTCCGGGCTCGGATCGACGCGTAGACGGCCGAGGATGTGCCGCGCGGCACCTTGACCGCAAGCCTGGATGGCCCAAGGCGATCAGTGTCGCCGACGCAACGGGGTTGATAGTCGAGGCCGACCTCCACGACCTTTTCCTTTGCCGGGTGCCGCCCCCGCAGGCCGAGGCGGGCGAGCGAAAGGTCGTCGAGCTCTCCCCCCACCTCGGCCACCACTTCCACCGCTTTGTCGGCGCGCTGCCAGCCCGACACCATGAGCGGGGCCGGGGCGGAGTGCTGGCTCGCCGCGTACACGGTAAGGTTCTTCTGGGCGACCTGCGGGTAGGCGGGAGGGTTGAAGTCGTCGGGCGGTGGGTCGGGCAGTGGGTCGGCCGGGTGGTTGGCTACCGCCACCAGACATTCGTGGCCGCCGTTGACGATGACGGGATGCCACGCCGTCAGGCAGAGGACGTCTTGGCCGCCGCCGGCCGGCACGTCCGCGAACGCGGACCCGACGAAGTTCGCGGTGCTCCTCAGCACCTGAAGCGCCGGGTTGGCCCAGTAGAAGTCCACACGCACACCCGAGGCATCGGTGCTGCCGTTGTTGGACACATGAGCCCAAAGGTAGGCCGGTTGACCTGCGATCGGACTCCCTGGAGGAGCGGTCGGGTCGTTTCCCGGCACAACCCAGATGTCGGGGCTGAGGTACCAGTACGGACTTCCATCCCGAATGATGAGCTGTACAGACATGTGGCTTCTCCGAACGTTTTCATTCGCGGTCGCAACCGCGTCCGACCGAACGACGCGCCGAACCTGCCCTCGCCAACGTGTCGTGCCGGCGCGTCAGACATGAAGGTTGGAATCGTGGCCGACCATTGGGCTACTCGATCCCACTTACGCTTCCGAAATCTGACCGCGATCATTGCGCACCGTCGTTGGAATCCTTGTTCCATCCGCAAAGGTGTTCCGACCGGCAATGAGGCCGAGCGCGCACAACAAGGTTGGGGAGGGGCAGCCAGATACCTGGCAAGCGGATGAGATGGAGGTCATTAAAAGCAACCGGGCGACAGATCGCTGCCGCCCGGCTTCGACTCGGTGCTTGCGTTACGTACTAAGCGGCCTTCGCAACGCCTGGCTCGACTGGTCCGACCGGCTCGCCTTCCACTTCGATCCTCCCCTCCAGCTCGTACCGCGTGACCGCATCTGGCGCGGCGCCCGCGGCCAAGGTGTACAGCGGCGCCGGCTCCGCGCTCGCCGACCCACCGAGTCTATCGGCCAATTCGGCGCTCGCCGCGTTGAGCAGGACGGGGTCCGCCGTCTCCCCGACCAGATCGATTAGCGCGGCATCGGTAAGGTCGACGATCGCCACTCGGACCAGCGTTGGGGTCCGGCCCTCCGGCTTTCGCTTCCGTTCCGCGATCCGCCGGCTCACTAGGTCCGCCAGCAAGTCGACGCTCGAATCGGGCAGCACATCGACCAGATCTCTAAGGGCTAGCTCGGGCGTCTTCACCGCCGGCTTGCCGTCATCGGTCGACAGGATCAACTGCCGGATCTGCTCGCGACGTTCCTCCTCGGGCACCTCGGCGAACATGCCGGTGCCGTTGGCCAGGTCTCGAACGTCGGCCAGCAAGCGCCGGGCTTCATTCTCGACCTGAGATTGCCGGCAGACGGTGCAGCACGCGCCGGTGACGGCGATCGGCGTTCCACAGTCTGGGCAGCGGGCCTGGGCCGGGCCGGCAGGGATCGGATTGGAGGCCGGGGACGTGGACGCTAGGATGCTCATGACGACCTCCCTATCAAGGGTTGTCCGGGTCCGGGGTGT
>DASXMX010000605.1:0-9865 GCA_036495445.1 Tepidisphaeraceae bacterium | reverse complement strand
ACAAGGTGAGGGGGTGACAGGGTGAATGTTGTGGGTTGTTTGTTGTAGGTGGTGGGTTGATCCAACCTCCAACCACAACAAACAACCCACAACGATCCACAACCCCTATCTTCACCCTGTCACCCCCTCACCTTGTCATCCCCCGACCCTGTCACAAACTCACGTTCTTTTTGACGCTGCCGAATTTGTGCCGTACTTTTACCTTACTTGGGGAGTCGCGGCATGCCAATCGAACGAAGCGGATTTTCGGAGTATCTCCATAAGCGCCGTCTGGCCTTGCGCCAGAGTTGGAAGGAAGTGCTTTCCAACGCGTACATGAGCCGGGCCACGTTGCACCGGATCCGTCATGGCGATCCGCACAATCCGATTGCCGAAGTGGACAGCTTGCGCGCGCTGGCCCACGCGCTGAAGTACCGCGATTGGCCGGAGTTAGTGGCCGCGTATGACGCGAACGACCTGAAGAAAAACCTGACCGAGCCTCCGCCGCCGCCCATCCCGACGCCCGGCGGCCCGCCCGGGCTTGCGGCCGGCACCGCCTCGCCCGAGCCCCGGCCCAAGGAGGACGCGATCCTCTCGCTCTCCAAGTCGCTGAACCTGAGTCCGACGGAACTCGTCCGCCGCCTCGCGATCGGCGGGGCAAGCAAAGGGCCCAGCGACTTTCCCGCTGCGATCCGAATCCACGAAATGCGCCCGGCCCGAAATGTCGCTCATTTCACCAGCGGCGTCGCCGCCAGCAAGAGGGTCGAGAAGTTGGAAGACGAAGATTTCGAGTCCCGCATGCCCATCGGCACCGAAGACATCCGCGTATTCACCATCCCCGTCGACGGCGATTGCCAGCAGCCCGTCTGGAACGACGGCGAAATCGTCCTCTTCAGCTTCGACGCCTACGAGCGCGAGGGCATCCTCCCCGGCAAGAGCTACTACCTCGCCTTCACCGACGGGTCCACCACCTTCAAGCGCGTCTTCCTCGACAAGCACGAACCCGAGGTCTACATCCTCCGCTGCTGGAACAACCGCAAGTACCCCACCCAACGCCGCGTCCATTTCAGCGAAGTCGTCCGCATCGCCCGGGCGATCTCCAAGCAGGTGGTGCCGACGGAGGAGGAGTAAACTTGCCCATTGCGCTCGGAAGGGACTGAATGGAACTGAACGTGCAGACCGTTCGTGAGGCCCTGTCCGCTCTTGGAGATCGACTTCATCGACTCGGGAACGTCGAGATCGTGATCTCCGGCGGAGGCTCCGCGTTGCTCTCCGGGGCGCTTCCGCCCACTTCCGTGACCGCGGACATCGACGTTATCTTCTTTCGGCCGCCAGCGGATAACGACGAAATCCTTCGGCTGGCCGGGGAGGTTGGACGGGAACGGTCGCTCGCGCCGGACTGGCTGAACGAGCATGCGAGGTTGTACTTCCATGAGCTGCCAAGAGGCTGGGAGCACCGGACCACCCTGGTCGGGGAGTTTCGCCATCTGAAGGTTCTGGCGATCGGGCGGCGGGATTTCATCGCGATGAAATTCTACGCCCACCGGGCGGGTGACCTTGAGCACCTGAAAAAGATCGATCCCCCGCTCAGCCCCGACGACTTATCCTTTGTTCTGGCGCACTTTGCCGAAATGGAGCGAGAAGGGATCGGCAATCGGACGCAGATCGAAATGGCGCGTATGATCGTGACGGGCTGGGCGGTGTCTTAATGGATATCGAATGTCTCAATCGTCTGCTGGCCGAGTGGGCGCGACTGGGCGTCATGTTTTGCGTTCCGCCAGCCAGCCAAACGCCTGACGTCGAACGGCTGCTGTTGGGCACGGCGCGCCATGGGGGCGCCGACTCGCGATTATTCACCATGGCCGCCGCATGGCTGTCCCGCTACAGAGCCCTGGTCGATGGGCCGAGGCTTGCCCGTTTGGTTCGGGACGACATGGCTTCGGATGATCGGCCGGCCATGGGCCTCCTGCTCGAGACCGCAGGCGGTTCCGATGGGGGCGATTTGAACGACGCGATCGCTGCATGTGGCACGCCGGGCGAATCCCGGCCTCTATTCGACGTGTTTCGCGAACGGCCAGCGTTCGCGGCAGTTGCGGAACGTGAAGCGACCGAACTGTCCAGAAAATGGGGCCGCTGGCTAACGGAAACGCGCCTGAGGACGGATGCCTTGCGACCGTACGAGTGGATCATCGCCCTAAACCCGAGTCTCGTCCGGCGCAGCCCGACTCGCAAACCGCACGTGGCGGCATCGACGGAAGCGAACTGAAAGGTCGACCCCCTCACAACCCGATTGGGGGGCGTGCGGTCAGGGTATGGCTCCCCCGCATTCCGGGCACCGGTCCGACGGGCACCCGCGCAGGTCATACCCGCAACCCAGGCACCGGCCCGTCCGCGCCCGACGGCGGTCACGCAATCGGCCGGGGAGAGTCAAAACTGAGGTGGAGTTGAAAGCCGCCCATAAGAAAGGCAGCGTCCCGGCCAGCCCGATCATCGCCCCCCGCGGCGCATGCGCGTTGAAGACCTGAAAAGGCGGCCCCTCCCGTGCCGCGTAGAACCCGAGCCGGTCACAATACACCGCCCGCCCCGGCCCGCCCGACCGGTGGCTCATGAACACCTCTTCGAGCCGCGCCGGCTCCCGGGACAGAACGAAACTCCGCTGCGGCCCCAGTCCGACCGTCCACCGCGACCGGCCGATCCGGGCCGAGATCGAATCCGGCCGTGCCCGCCAAACCGGAATGCAAACGATGATCGCTGCGATCAGGACGACCGCTGCGCAGAGGAATCGACCAAGCCCCGGGCGGCGTCGTGTGAGGACCATCAAGGCACAGAGCGCGACGAGAACGCTGATCATCGAAAGTGCGATCAGCCGGTTGCAGCGACGATCCGCGGCCTCAAACGCCGCGGCGGTCGAGATCACCACCCGCCCGCCGCGAATCTGGTACCGCAACGGCGTCGTCGCGGAGGCGTCGCGCAATACCTGTTCGAGCAACATCCCGGTCGGCGTGTAGGATGACCAGCCGATCGGAACGCGAAACTCGGCCCCGGCGGCACGCAGCGCGCGGCCGTCGGTTTCGATTCGGATCAGCGGCCGCTGGCGGAGAACGAAAGTTCGCTCCGAGGCGAGCGCCTGGGCCGTTAACCCATCCGCCTGGGTGACGAAGGCGAACCGGTCGACGTGCCGCATGTGCCCGAGCCGCGCGACGTCAGCGGGCGTGGAGACGTAAACGACGTGTCCGTCCGTCGCGAACGCGAGGCCCATTGGCGTGAGCACGTCGGCGAGCATTGAGCCGAGCGCGTCGCCCGGCGCCGTTTGACGAGGCACCGGAGTATCAAACCCGATTCCCGCCGCTTTGAGGCGCGGCCAGTTCGTTTCGATCGGTCCCGCCTCGGCGTTGAAAAGGCGATTGAGTGCGACCGGCAGCGGTCGGCCCCTGAACGGCGGCACCCCCCACATGGGCTTCGCCAGGTCCACATCAGGCGGGATCGAACGCACCGAAGGGGCCATCACAACCCCCCGCGGAAGGGGTATGGGCTTCGGCGCGGGCAGTCGCGGCTCCTCCCGCACCCACAGCGTCGCCAATGCAAGGCACAGCGCGAACAGCAACGCCGCAAGCAGCCCGAATATCCGGCGGAGCATGGCCGTACCTCCCCAATCTCAAAAAGCCCGCGCCAACGCGCGACGTGACGCGACTTCCCGGCACTCACGCGTGGCACGGCCGTCCCGGCGGTGCGAGCGACTCTCGATTGCCAGGCGCCGCCAACACGGGCGAGACGCCCGTGCCACGATGCACGAACAATCCTACCGACATCACACGGCCCGCCCGCACTCCGGGCAGTGGTCGCCGCTGGCGCGGAGGTCGTAGCCGCATTCAACACATTGTCCCCGCATGCGCCGGGTGCGTTGACCTCGGAATCGAAGCCCGTGCCAGGTAATCAACGCGATAGCCCAGAGGACCGGGCCCGCCCCCAGCCCGCCGACCACCGTTTGACAGGGCGCCATGATGCTGAGCTGTTGGAAAGGGGATCCGCTCCGGTAAATTGAAATCTGCGCCCGTGTCACCGACGTTTCCCGAGGCGGAACCAACGGACCGGAGTTGAGCGCTGCCGCGTCCCAGTCACCGGGTTCGATGCGAATCCAGAGGCGTGTGCCGCGTGGATAGTCCGGTAGTGCCTCAACGATCCAGTGCTTGCCCGCAAACGTGGCCTCGAGAACCGACGCACGCGTGGCTCGAGTAAGGCCGAATGCCGCTGCCGACGAGAGTATGACAAATGAGACGAACGCAGCGCTCCGCAGCACCGGCCGGCGCCGGAACAGTACGAAGGGGACCAACACCATCATCGCTATCCCGAGCGCGCACGCGACGAGAAGGAGTTTTCGCGGCCGCTCGTCGCGATCGAACCATTCGCGGGTTGAGACAAGCAAGCGGCCGTCCCGCACCTCGTACTGGAGGTCGTGATCGAGGCTCGCCTGGCGCAGGGCCGAGCCCAGCAGGTCCGATGGCCAACGCTCAACGTCGATCGGAGTCTCGGGTCGTACGCCAACCTGTTTGAGCGACTCCCAATCGACATCGAGCGGGTTGCGACGCGCGATACGGTCAAGCACTTCGTCGAGGCGATGCCACTGTGGTGGACTTGTGCCCGTCGCCTCGTCAAGCCCGGCCTGCTTATTGTGGATTCTGACGTGTGTCGGCCACTGGGGCCGCGCCCGGCGGACCCGTTGGACTCGCCCAATCTCCCGGCGTGTGGAAACATAAATCGTGTTGTCATCCACCGTAAACGCGAGGTTTTGCCCGTCGAGCATCCGCGCCAAGGCCACAGGAAATGTCTGGCCCCCGAAGCTTCTGCTGACCTGCGAGTCGCGCCGAATCCCTTCCGCCGCAAGGGCTGTCCAATTCACATCGATGGTCGCGCCGCTCCAGTCCCGGAGGTAGTCCAACCCGTCGGAAAGCGGTATGGAATTCAGATGGATCGCGGGAAATGGCTGCGCAAAATGGATCGGGTCGTTGCGGCCCGGCAGGCCGCTGGCTGGTGCGGGTGCGCTGCCAAAAGGGAAGAGGCTGAACGAGAGAGGTTCGGTCCAGGACAGATCTCTACGGTTGTACGGCTCGGCCGGCCAACAGGAGAGCCCCAGGAGAACGCCGCACAACACCAGCAACAGTGCTGCGAGGGAACCGGTCGAGTACCGAAGCACTGTGGACATTCAACCCCCGTCTGTGATCGTGCGGGGCGCGACCGGGTTCTGGTCACCGTCGGCAGCCGGTAAACTTATTGCAATCGCCAATCATCCGCAATCGGAGGAATTCCCTTGCGCGTTGTCATCCCGTTGGTCCTGCTGCTCGTGTCGGTCTCATTTGGCGCCTCAAACGCGTCCATCAAAGTGGTCGAGGACGCCAGGCAAATCCACATCGACACCGACGCCCTCTCCGCCACGATCGCGAAGAAGGGCTACGTCAGCGGCATCGCCGGCGGGAGCTTCGTCGACAAGCGGACCGGCGCGCATGACCTGGGCTTTGGCCTGCACGTGATGGACTTCCTCCTCGCCCCCGGCTGGCGGGACGACGGCTATGACCGCAACCCCAAGCTCCACGGCCACCTGCCCAAGCACTACGTCGAAGGCCCGCAAATCTGCACCCAAGCCAGGGAACTCCACCCCGAAATCTTCCGCGGCCAAGGCTTCGTCGCGATCCGCATGCGATTCACCTACACCCAGCCCGCCCCGGGATTGAAGGCCGGGTCGACGTGGGAGCAGACGATCGTCTTCCAGCCCGGCGTGCGGTACGTGCTCAGCGCCGAGCGGATCACCAGCGCCAACGATGTCGACGACCTGTTTTACCGCCTCGACATGCCGGGCCACATCAAGCACAAGGGCGCCGACAATGTCGCACAGGTCTACCTCAGCTACCTCAACGATCCGATCCCTGCGTCGGCCTTCGATTCCGACTTCGGCCCCGACGAGAAGTTCCTCTACCAACGCCGCGACGGCGCGATCCCGCAACGGATGATCCGTGCGTATCAGGTGAAGCTGAACGGGAAACCCGGCCCGTGGCTGGCCGGGATGACGCTCGACCCGGCCGAAGTCGCCGAGGCCTGGTGCCACCAGCGCGGCTACGTCTGCATGATCGAGGAACTCCACCGCCGGCATGTCCGCGCCGGCGAGTCGTTCGGGGCGGCGTACGTCATCGGGTGGTTCGATGACGTCCCGGAGATGGAGCGGGTGTATGATCGGTATAAGGGTGCGACGCGGATCGAGGTGACGGAGCAGGGGTTTGAGGTGAAGTAACTGGGTAGAGTTGCAAGTTGTTAGTTGCCAGTGAAGGCCCGGCGTTCCCACTGGCAACTAACACCTTACAACTGGCAACTTCCTCACGTTCCACGCACGGTGGCCATATGCAAGTGGTCTACGTCGATGGCCCGCAGCCCCAGGGGGCGGCGAATCCCAGCATCTTCCTCGCCGGCCCGACGCCGCAGCGGATCGAGGAGATTTCCTGGCGGCCCGAGGCGTTGCGGCTGCTGGAGGAACTCGCATTCGACGGGACCGTCTTCGTCCCCGAACGCTCCGACTGGCTCAGCCACTTCGAATACGACGAGCAGTGCGAATGGGAGTGGAAGCACTTGCACGGCTGCTCCGCCATCGTCTTCTGGGTCCCCCGGCGGCTGCCGCACTTCCCGGCACTCACGACCAACGTCGAGTTCGGCCGCTACGTCAGCCTCGCCCCAAATCGCTGCGTCTATGGGCGGCCGATCGATTCGGAAAAGAATCATTACCTCGATTGGCTCTATAAGAAGGTCACCGGCCGCACGCCGCACCAGGATCTCCGTGGCACGCTGATCGAAGCGATCGAGGTCTCGGGGCGTCCGCCGGGATGATTACCGCGAAGGCGCGAAGACGCGAAGGAAAGCAAGAATGAGACCGCGGATTACGCGGATAGCGCGGATGAGATGATGCGTTCTCTCGTCCAACGGCAGCGTTCCACCGGGCAGACCCATTCGTCTTGATCTTCTTCGCGTCTTCGCGTCTTCGCGTCTTCGCGTCTTCGCGGTAAAAACTCTTGAACACGTCCGAAATTAGCGATCGCTATGATTGTCGAACGACGAACGAGACGAATGCCTGCGCCGCCGGCGAAAGGGCCTCGCCCCGGCGGGTGAGGATGCCGGAGTTGATGGGGCGGATCGGGTCTGAAATGGGGCGGACGCCGACCTTGCGGCCGCGGGTGACGACGCCGCCGGGGAGGAGGGGGACGATGGCGACGCCGAGGCCCGCCTCCACCATGCGGACGACGATCTCGGTCGTCGTCGTTTCCATCGCGACGCGCGGGTTCAGCCCGCGTTCCTGGAACGCGTCGAGGACGTGCTGGCGGCCGGTCGAGCCGCGCTCGAACAGGATCAGCGGCTCGCCCGCCAGGTCGCGCAGGCGGACCCGCCGCTTGCGGGCGAGCAGCGGATGCCTCGGCGGCGCGAGCAGGCTCCAATCCATCGAGAACATGTGCTGATACTGCAACTCCGACGCCGGCTCGTACGGGGCGGCCACGCCCAGCGCCACCTGTGGTTCGCTGAGCAGTACCTGCTCGATCTCCCGCTCGCTGTGCGTGCTGAGCCGGATCCGCAGGCCCGGCTGCGCCGCATGAAACCGCCGGACGGCGTCGATCAGCACGTACGTCAACAGGTACTGGCTGGCCGCGACGTGGACCTCGCGCGGGGCCTTGGTGGCATCGAACAACTCCGCCAGCTCGCGCGCCCGTTCGAGGAAGTTGTTCGCGTGAGGGAGGAACTCGACCCCTTTGGGCGTGAGCGGCGTCGCCCGGCGCGGGCCGCGGGCCTTGCGATAAAGTTCCACGCCTAATCGCTGCTCCAGCGCGAGCAGTCGGTTCCGCACGCCTTGCTCGGTGATGTGCAGCGCCTCCGCGGCGAGGCGCAGGCTCCCGCATCGCGCCAACTCGACGAACGCGCCGACTTGATCGGTGGAGAGGCAGGGGAGTTCTTGTGACGTCGAACGGCTCATCAGGAACACAATAAATCAGTTGATGAATCTCATTATAAACAACATCACAGGTGATATGCAGCGCTTTAGGATCCGCGTGGACGATCGCCATCCGGGTGCGACCCACGTGGTTTTCCAACCTTGAGGAACCGAATCATGGCTATCTGCATCTCACATCACTCGCGTTCGCTGTTCGCCAGCTTCCTGTTTGTTCTGCTCGGCTTGGGGTTGACCGACGCCGCCTGGGCGGGGCCGGTACTGGAGGTCCACGAGTGGGGCACGTTTACCGCCCTCCAGAACGAATCGGGCGACGCGTTGCCCGGGATCAACATCGACGACGAGCCGCTCCCCGCGTTCTGCCACAACCTGCACCCGTGGGCGCTTGAGCCGGCCACCGCGACGCGGCGCCCGGTCGACATGAAGGGCGTGCCCGCGCGGCACCCGTGGGTGACGCTCCGGCTCGAAACGCCGGTGATCTACTTCCATCCGCCGGCAAACATGCCGCCGTTCTCGATTGACGTCGCGGTGCAGTTGCACGGCGGGTGGCTGACCGAGTTCTACCCCCACGCCGAGCCGGACGCGCCGGGCCTGAAGCGAAACGAGTTCAACTTTGGCGCGATCACGCCGGATACGCTGGGCAGCCTGACGTGGCGCGACGTGCAGGTTGGCGCCGACGTTCGCGGGCCGCAGACCAGCGAGCACGTCTGGCTCGCGCCGCGGGCGGTGCGGTCGGCCCCGATCACGGTCCCGTCGCAGACGAAGAAGGATCACGGATCCGAGAGCGAGCAGTTCCTTTTCTACCGTGGCGTGGGCAACCGCCCGGTGCCGCTGCGGGTCGGCACGAGCGTGCCGGATCATCGCCTTCGCATTCGCGGGCAATGCGCCGACGTGCTGAAGGGCGGCCAGTTGGCCCGGATCGATGGGATGTGGCTCGTCGATGTTCGCCGGGACGGGGCCGTCGCGTATCGGGCGCTTGCGCCGATCACGGTGACCGCCGATACGGATTCGACCGTCGCGACGACCGATGCCGCGTTCGCGCCAGACGAGTATTCGGTGGCGCATCTGGACGACCTGCGGGCGATCATCCACCGGGCGTTGACAGACCGCGGGCTGAATGAGGACGAGGCGACCGCGATGCTCGAGACGTGGAAGCGCGCGTACTTCCAGAGCCCCGGCCTGCGGCTCTTCTTCCTCGTGCCGCGCGTCTGGACCGACGCCGTGCTCCCGCTGACAATTTCCGGCCCGGCCGAGACCCCCGTGTGCGCGACGGACGTCAATCGCGTGATGATGGGCCGGATCGAGCTGATCAGCCCCGAGCAGCGGCAATTGCTGCAGAAACTCGCCGCCTCATCCGGATCGAACGACACCGGATGGCTCGGTCGCCTCGGCGACTCGGCCGCCGCCCAACACTTCCGCGAAGGGCGTAGCAACTTCGGGGATTTGGGCGTGAAGATCCCGGAGAACTACCAGACGTACCTCGCCCTCGGCCGGTTCCGCAACGCGCTCGTGTTGGCCGAACAGCGCGTCCACCCGACGCCGGGGCTCGCCGCGTTCATCAAGGCCTATGCGCTATACGAGTATCACCCGGAATGATCGGGAGAAAAGCTGGCGCTGCGATTTCCGGCGCGACGCTTCAAGCCGGAGCACCGGCTGCGCCGTCGCGGTGGTATCGCTGCTTCCCCGTGCTGCTGAAGCTTGGGCGAGAAGGAATCCGCTGCGCGGATGCGATGAACGGTAGAGAAAATGCACGGGTCGACTCCGTGCCCCGTCGGGGGCCGCTGCGCTCTGGCCTGCTCCGCGGGGCGAGGGCCACGCCGCGGGCAGGGCGGTTTCTCCGATGGGCAAGGGGGATGACCTGCCCGCGTCATGTCCCTCGCGTCCGCTGCGCGACGGCCGCCGCTCCGCTCG
>DASXMX010000604.1:0-7584 GCA_036495445.1 Tepidisphaeraceae bacterium | reverse complement strand
ACCCGATGCACGGCGGCCCTGAGCTTGCGACAGTCGTGCCCATTGAAGCCGCGACGCGGCCCGGTGTCATCCCTGACTTTCATGCCATGTGGCATGCAAAGCAGAACGCAGTGTCAAAGAACTTTTGGCCAGTTACTTAGGGAGCCCGCGAATATGTCCACCTGAATCAAGCTGCTTTCATCCAAAGATTACGGGGAGTCAGACAGCCGGTCGGGAGCGTGCTGTTGACGACCACGGCCAGGCCGACCTGCTCGTACCCCGCGTTGGCGTTGACGAACGTCGCGGCGGAGGAGCAGAGGCCCGGGCCGTCCCAAGTGCCGTCGGGCACGCCCGGGTCGCCGTGGCGGCCGCCGGAGGCGAGCGCCTCGACGTTCGCGTAGGCGGCGGCGCCGGAGGAATCAGCGCCGCCGGTGTGGAGGATCAGGTCGCAGTCGCCCAGGTCGAGCGTGCTGCCGGCGTCGATGGAGAGCGTCGGGTCGGCGGACGAGCCGAGCGTGCCGAGGACCAGCACGGTGTGGATCGCGTTGGGGCGGGTATCGCCCGCGCCGGGCACGCTGATCAAAGCGCCGTTGGCGAGCGTGATGCCGCCGAGGTGGATGTCGGAGGGGACGGTCGCGGGCGCGATCGTGAGGTGAGCGGCGGGCCCGCTGGCGACGACGTTCGGCTCGTCGCTGCCCGGGTCGGCGACGACCGTCGCGGCGCCGGTGACGGTCAGCGTGTGGGAAGAGGCGTCCCACGCCGCCGCGCTGCCGGCGGCCAGCCAGGCGGGGTTGCTGCCGTCGAGCATCACCCGCCGCTCCAGCGGCTCGACGGGCGCCCCGCGATGCGGGCCGCGACGGCCCGGCGCGACAATCCCTTTGAGCACCGACTCCACGGCCGCTGCCAGTCGCGTGCGGACCTTCCCGGTCGATCCCATTGCCCGTCCTCCGTGCTTGTAAGAATCACGTGCGCGGCACACCCGCTCAGCTTGATTGACGGAAACCGTGGCGCGCTCACGCCGCACAATCCCAAGAGTTTTTCCAATAGCGGCCGTCGCTCATTCGCAAGTGCCGCCCCGGCCGAGGCATGCAGTTGTTAAGATGGGCGGTGATGCGACGATTGGCGAGCGGAACGCACCGGCTCATGATGGACTGCGATGGGCCGGGGCTCGCCGGCGGCGTGCAAGTGCGGGCCGGGGCGGGGGTTGGCGTTTGGCCGGGCTTCGGCCGGCCGATGCGGCGCACGTGCGACGAGCCGTGCGACGCCGGCGGGCCTGTCGCACGGAAGGATCGGCATGACAGAATGGCAAGTGGTTGCATTTACACGGGTTGGAGTGAATGTGTATGTGGTCCCATGCAGCAAAAGCGACGGGTTTCAACGAGGGCGGAGGGCAGAATGGGGGGAGGGGTGACACGGAGATGGGGAGACGCGGGGACGCGGGCCTGGGGGCTGCGAAAGGAAGTGCTGGGGACTGAGTGCTGAGACAGCGCGGAGAGCCGGCCCGTCCTCGGGCCGAGATCCATGTGGTCCATGTGAAGAGCGGCGATTTGCATGAGGGCTCCGGATGTTAATCCCGGCGATGTCCCATGCAATAACCTGATAAACACCTCGCTGCGGCGGGACATTATGGGACATTTTGGGACATTGCCACAGATGTGGGACATCGCAATAAGGGATAAAGGGACCGAGACACGAAGGCATGGAGGGAAAGAGAGGGTGGTGCGGGGCTGTGCGGGCTTACCACGGGGCGCCGCTGAGGGTTCGGTCGAGGTTGTAGGCGGCGCTGATGAGGGCGAGGTGGGTGAAGGCCTGGGGGTAGTTGCCGAGGGCCTCGCCGTGGGAGCCGGTTTGTTCGGCGAACAGGCCCAGGTGGTTGGTGTAGCCGAGCATCTTTTCGAAGATCAGGCGGGCCTGGTCGAGGCGGGCGCGGTCGGTGCGGCCGGCGCGGGTGAGGGCCTCGACGAGCCAGAACGTGCACATGTTGAACGTCCCCTCGTTCCCTTGGAGTCCGTCGGAGTAGAGCTTGGTGTTGTAGCGGTAGACGAGGCTGTCGGAGAGCAGCCCGCCCTCGGTCGGGTCCTTCATGATCGCGTCGAGGGTGCTGAGCATGCGCGGGTCGTTGGGGGCCATGAAGAAGACCAGCGGCATCATGAGGACCGAGGCGTCGAGCGTTTCGGAGCCGTAGCTTTGGACGAACGCCTTGCGCTTCTCCGACCAGCCGTGGGTCAAGATGTCGAGGTAGATCTCGTCGCGGCAGGCGAGCCAGCGGGCCTCGTCGGCGGGGAGCGAGCGCTTCTGGGCCAGGCGCAGGCCGCGATCGACGGCGACCCAGCACATGAGCTTGGAGAAGACGAACTGCCGCGGCCCGCCGCGGGTCTCCCAGATCCCCGCGTCGGCCCGCCGCCAGTTATTGCACACCCAATCGACCAGCGCGCGGAGTTCGACCCAGAAGTCCCAGGAGATCGGCTGGGCGTACTTGTTGTAGAGGTAGACGCTGTCCATCAGGTCGCCGTAAATGTCGAGCTGGAGCTGTTTGTAGGCGTCGTTGCAGATGCGGACCGGACGGGATTTGCGATGCCCGTCGAGGTGCTCGAGGACCACTTCATCGAGCTGGTGCTCGCCCGTGATGCCGTACATGATCTGCAGCGAGCCGTTGGGGTCGCGCTCGTGGCACCGCTGTTCGAGCCACCGCATGAAGGCGCCGGCCTCCTCGGTGAAGCCGATGCGGAGCAGGGCATACAGAGAGAACGCGGCGTCGCGGATCCAGGTGTAGCGGTAATCCCAGTTCCGTGGCCCGCCGATCGACTCGGGCAGGCTGCACGTAGGCGCGGCGACGAGCGCGCCGGTCGGGGCGAACGTGAGGAGCTTCAACACCAGCGCCGAGCGGTAGACGATCTCGCGCCAGCGGCCCTTGTAAGTGCACTTGCTGAGCCAGCGGTGCCAATAGTTGACGGTTCGGTTCAGCAGTTGCTCGCCCAAATCCTGCTCCAGGACGGGCGCACCGGCGTTGTCGTCGTCGACCTGGGCGAGGACGAACATGGCCCGCTCGCCCTGCTTCAGCTCCAGTGCCGCGCGGACGCCGCCGCCATCGATAACCTGGAGCGGCACGCGGGTGTGGAGTTCGAGGGTGATCGACTGGGAGCGAAAGACCGCGCCGCGGTCGACCAGCTCGGTCTTGTGGGGGTCGCGGGCGAAGTTGAAGGCGGGGCAGCATTCGACATCGATTGGAACACACCCGCGGATCGCCTCGACCCGCCGGATGACCTGCCGAAAGCCCGGCCCGCCCTTCGGCACGTCGACCGGCATGTAGTCGATCACCTCGAGGACGCCCTCGCCCAGCAGGAATCGCGTGATCAGCACGTTGGTCTCGGGCCAGTAGACCTGTTTGGAGGACGCATCGCACGTCGCGGTGGGGGCGATGCGAAAGTGGCCGCCCTTGTGGCAATCGAGGATGGCCGCGAAAACGCTGGGCGAGTCGAAGTGCGGGAGGCAGAGCCAGTCGATCGAACCGTTGCGACCGACCAGGGCGGCCGAGTGCATATTCCCGATCACGCCGTAGTCTTCGATCGGCAGGTAATTCGACGCGGAGCGCGTTCCCGCGTCGCCCGTGCGAGCGGCATCGGCTGATTCCCCGGCAGATCCTTCGCGGCCCATATGACACCGAACTTATCGCGGCAATCAACCGAACAGGAACGGGCAATCGCGCCATGCTACACTCCGCGCCATGCGTGTGGATCGGGTCCGGGCGGTGATCGTGGGCATATGGCTTTCGCTGATTGCGGCCGGGTGCGGCGGGCCGCAGTTCGTCAATCCGTCGTTTCCCATCACCGAACAGTGGGCCCGGCGCGACATGGAGCGGATGAAGCGCGACCCCAAGCCGATGGAACGGCCGCTGGTCGTCATCAGCGGGTTTATCGATCCGGGCCTCGCGGCGCTCTCGATGCACGACCAGATGGCCGCGCTGACGGGCGACCGGCGGATCGCCACGATCTCGCTGTTCGAGTGCCTCAGCTTCGACGAGTGCCGGCGGAAGGTGATCGATGTCGTGGGCCGGGCGTTTCCGAATGACGACCCGCGATGGACCACCGAAGTCGATGTCATCGGATTCTCGATGGGCGGCCTGGCCGCGCGGCTGGCGGCGGACGACGGGCCGGATCATCCAACCGGCAAGCACTTGCGGGTGCATCGCCTGTTCACGATTGACGCGCCCAACCGTGGCGCCGCACGGGCCGCGGAGGTGCCGGTGTTTCATCCCCTTCAGCGGGACATGCGGCCCGGGTCGCCGATGCTCGTCGCGCTCAACTCGCATCCGCCGGGATATCCGATCATTGCCTACGTGCGGTTGAATGACAAACCCGTCGGCCTGTGGAACGCGGCGGTGGACGGATGCCCGCTCTGGTGGATCGCGACGCCGCCGTTCAGCAACCCGCACACGGGGGCCGTGGAGGACCCGCGGATCATCGCCGACATCGCCCGCCGACTCCGCGGCGAAATGCCGCTCACCTCGCTTCCGCCCGCCCCGTTGCCGCCGGAAAGCTAATTCAATACGGGGCTTGAAGTTCTGCTGCCGGTCGGTTCGGAAGAAAGTAACCGCTCGCCGGTACTGAGCAGGGAGCGTTTGGGCATCCCCCACTTGGCAGTTGGCAGCGGGCGGATCAGGTCATAGCATGCGCGGCGCCGAATACATCTTATGGAAATCGACACCGAGACAGAGCGACGGGCCATTTACTGCATCGCGGCGACGTTTCTCCCGCAAGCGGCCGATGCGAAGCGGGCGAGCGCGTTCGAGACCGGCGCGAAGGTTTACTGCTTTCCGCCGAACATTGCGGGGGCCTACGAGAGCGTAAAGGCGATCGGCCCCGCCCTTCGGGGCGGGAAGTTGTCCGAAGCCCTGGTGCCCGCCCGAGACCTGACGAGCTGGCGCGCCGAAGTCGTTCGCGACGCGGAGGTCATCCGTCAAATCTCTCCACCTTGGGACGCCTCCGAAGTCTCCCGCAACGTGGCCAAAGGGGTGGCCGCATGGAAGTCCGGCGGCCCCCTCCCGGCAGCGGAAATCCGCGAGTGGAACCGGGCCCAGGCGACCACGCAAGTCGGGCCGGACACGCTGTTTGGCCGCGTCCGTGGCTTGATCGGCAAGGCCCTCGGCCGCGAATAATGCCGCACCACAGACCGCGAAAAAATAGTTTCAAATTCAGGGATTTGGGCGGGTACGCCACTGTGGGTGTTCCGTAAGATCCCCATTGCCGCCGGCACCGGGTGGCGATGTGGGTGACCGTTTGATGAATGAGCAACCTGAGCAGCCTCCCCGACCGGTTCCGTCCTTCCCCAAGTTCGGAATCGGTACGGGAACGATCGGCCTCTTCGGCCTGTTCCTGATCCCGATCGCGCTGGTCGTATATGCCATCGCCTTGCCGCTGTTCGGCCTGTTCTGGCTGATCGAATGGCTGCTGCCGTTGCATCCCGCCGATCGGAAAACGGTCGACGACCAATTCCGCGGAATGGAAGTCGCATCCCCGCCGAAGCACGACTAGGCTTTCCCCGCCCTCTCGACCACCCGCCTTCCCGGCTGTAGGATCGCTGCTTTCGTTGCACGGAAGCGAAACTCCGGGCCGATATGTCAGGGACGGACTATTCGAGGGCGGCCCATGTTGCGATTGGTCAGAGACGACGATTTCGAGCTCGACGAGATGGACCCCCAAGACGCGCATCCTGACCCTGACCTTCCCCGTCAGACCGTGCCCGCTGGCGAACAGCCAGATGGCATCATTGACGCGACGGACGAACTTGCGGAAGACGCCGCCGAATCGGGCGAGATGCCGCAGGTCAATCTCGCACTGCTGGAAGCCCTGCTCCTCAGCACCCACCACCCGCTCACCGCCGGGCGGCTGGCGGAATTGATGGATTTGCCCAGCACCAAGCCAGTCCGGTCCGCGATCAAGCAACTGAACGCCGACTACGAATCGACCGGCCGCTCGTTCCGCGTCGACCAGGTGGCCGGCGGGTATCAGGTCCTCACGCTCCCTGAGTTCGGCGAGCACCTCAAGAAACTCCATCAGAAGGAAGCCGACGCCAAGCTGACCAAAGCCGCGTTGGAGACGCTGGCGATCGTCGCCTACAAGCAGCCGATCCTCCGCGCCGACGTCGAAGCCATCCGCGGCTGCGCCTGCGGCGAGACGATCCGCAGCCTGATGGAAAAGCACCTGGTCAAGATCGCCGGCCGCGCCGAAGAGCCGGGCCGCCCGATCCTCTACGGCACCACCAAGCGGTTCCTCGAACTCTTCGGCCTCAACAGCCTCCGCGACCTCCCCCAACCCGAAAACCTCCAACAGCCCCAACAGCCCCCGCCCGCGCCGCAATAGCGCCTGCCCCACCCAATCACCCGCCCCCCGGCCCAAGCCCCTCGCCGTCCCCCCCGCTCCTTCCATCGACGTCAGGCAATGTCCCATAATGTCCCATTATGTCCCGCCGTGGCGAGGTGTATATCAATTTGTTGTGTGGGACATTGCCGGGATTAACATCCGTAGTCCCCATGCAAATCGCCCATCTTGACTGTGGCTTGCCGCCAAGCCCGCTGCATTTCATTCGGTCTTGTGGAGCCGAAGACACCGCGTGGCGCGGCGGCTTCGTGCCTTCGTGCCTTCGTGCCTCACTTTCCAATCTCCGGGTCCCCGTGTCCCGGTGTCTCCGCGTCTTCCCCCCTCCGGTCCCGTCCTCATCCCTTTTCCGGATGTTACATTTGATGCATGGTGTCCCATGTTATTTCTTCGTAACTCTTTCACATCCGATCCCTTGCAATTTCGAAGATCGCCAACACCCATGCAACATCCCCGCCGAGCCCCACAAAACGTTGCATCCCCCGGCCCCGCCGCCGGACCTGGCTCCGAACGATGTAACGCATGGAATACAATAGACTTGAAATCCAATTGTCAGACACATGTAAATTCGCATATGTAACATCCCGCCGGCCAAACGTTGCATCCGCCGTCCTATCCCTTGCCTGGTGGGAAGCAAGAGAAACGTTCGGGGCGCGGTGCCGTATGATGATGCGTGTGACGCAGCCCCGACCCATCGATTACGAAAGCCCGCCGCGGGGAGACGAGTCGCGTCTATCTGACCTGCTCACTTGGGTCATCCTCGTTTTAATGATCTTCGGAATCGTGATTGTCCCCACCGCAATCGTAACGCTTGTGGCCATATCCACCTTCCTCTAGCTTTATCACTATCCCTGCGTCTCCGTGTCACCCCGTCCCCCATCCCCGCGTCTCCCCATCTCCGTCCTCCCCCAGCACTCTCCTCAGCAGTCAGTACTTTTTTGTTCGCATTATGTTAGGTAACGCTCGCCGGGCGGAATTGTTCTCCGCAAAATCCGGAATTTTCGCAGAAGACATATGTATCGGCCACGACGTGGTTTATGACACGGGCAAGCGGTCCATGCAGCATGGCATCGACTGCAAGCCCCGTTGCCGTGCGTACGCCACGACCTCCGACCAGCGTTAGGAGCAACCTGAAGTCAATGCCCCCGAAGACTGACACGACCGGCTGGCCATTCGCGAAGCACGGCCGGGCGGGGCGGAAAGCCGTGTGGTAACGTCACGGCTCATTGTT
>DASXMX010000603.1:0-30756 GCA_036495445.1 Tepidisphaeraceae bacterium | reverse complement strand
AAGCGGCGCGGATCGGGTTTTAACTACGAGCTCATTCGGTGGCCGGACGGTGTCATCGCCCAAGGCAAACGCCGCCAACGCCGCATGATTCTCGGGGACGATCGCCGCTCCGTGCCCACCCCTGATATAAACAATCTGATGGGGATGGGCCGTGCCGTTAGTGAAACCGTCGTATCCGCCGCTGCCCAAGTCACCGACCCGAAACTGCTCAAATACTTTCGGGAAAATCGCAACGACCCAATCATTGGAACCCACGTAATTCTGCACGGCGGCCACTCGCCGCACGGCCCGATATTCGTCCCACGCGAACTGGGTGGGCACAACGCTTCCTGCGAACACAATGCGGTGGAACCGACACGCCGCATAGCGCTGAAGCGCACTGGCGAGCAAATACGTCCCGTTACTGTGCCCGATGAACGACATCCTCGCCTGCGGGTACTTTGCCATCGCTTCGGTATACTGATCCATGAACCATCGGACATTGCGCTGTCGTTCACCGAGAATGAGGAAATTGAGCATCGGGAAGTATCCGTAGCCCGAAGTAATCGTCTCCACGCGGCGGCTCGCGGCGTTGGCTTGCGCGGAGACTTGCTGCGCGACGCTCTCGGTCCACAGGCCGAAATCGCGAATCCCGTGCATGACGAACACCACGTCTTGGATTGTCACGTCGCGTTCGGGCTTCTGGATCGCGTCGCCGATCAATTCGTTTGCCGGCGTGAGCATCGCTTCGCAGAAAATGCGTTTGCGCACGGCGCCGCCGGGACCCTTCGAGAAACTCGCGGCGTCCGCGTGGGCGGTGTCGGGGAGCCATTTGTATATGAATTCCGCGCCACTCTGAAGGTCGACGTTGTCGTCCTGCGACACGACATCGTCGCCTTGGCCTAAGAGCTGCACCGTAAGCGGCGGCGGGGTTGACGAACCGATCAGCCGAATCCACTGAACCCGCAGGTTGGCAACGAATGGTGCGCCGCGCCGGACTGAATTGATCAGCTTCGCGATGCCCAACCAGGCAAACAGCAACGCGATCCCCTGGTACCCGAGCCACTTGGGCAGAGACATCCCCCGTTCCCCTCGATGGAAAGCCCATCCACGGTTCATTCCCGCCAGCAGAATAATCCGGGTGACTGCCGAAGCCCAAGGTTGAGGCGCTCGCTGGATCCCGCAATGGGTGTCGTCGTCGTGCCCGCGCGCGAAGGCGAACGCTTTGCGAACGAGAAGCGCGCCCAAGCTGTAACCGATCAGAATGATCTCGGCGTAAGCCTTTCCCTTCGCAATCCGCTGGTCCCATGCGGCGCGGATCACATCGACGAGTTCGTCAGCGATGTCGATCGGGTCCGCGTTTGAAAGCAGGCTGGCCGGATAGTCGGGAGTCAGGAGGTCTGCGTTGGGCATCGCCTCGACCACCGTCGTTCGGACGTCCGCCATGGACGAACTCGACGAGACCCACGCGTGCAGGATGACGACGAGTTGAGACGACTCGCCTCGCGAGAGAACAACGTCGGTGTTGGTCAGCAACATTTCAGCAGCCCCATTGGAATTGCACGGTTCATCGACCAAATAGCGTGGTCCCCCTTCGATCGACGCTGGCGGGGGAACGATGAACGAATGGCGTACTGTAAAGCCGAGCAGCACGTCCCGCGAATTCTGTGAGAACTTGCGACATAACGAAATTAACGGGATATTTTCTTGTCGGCCGCGCGCGTAGGCACCTGAGAAGCGCCGTTCTGCATTCGGCAAACCAAATGGCTGGCCGGCCACAACCACAGCCAGCAATCAGGCGCGATGCTCCGCGAGAGCATCGCTTCGATTCCGCACGGACCCCATGCCGCGATTGCGCCGACTCGTTCGCCATCTCTCGCCCTGAACGAGCTAAACGGGACGCGAACCGCTTTCCTTCCCCGAACTACGCGAGCGGAGGCTACAAGCCCGAGAGCTTCGCTAGCAGCAGGACGTGGGCCGAAGTGATTTGGATCATGTGTTCCGCCAGATCGGCCGTTGCGGGACCGTATTGGGACATGGCCTTGCCGTGCCCGCCGAATTTGTTGCGAACCTTCCCCGACGACTGCTGGATAACGTCAAGGTATGGCGCGGTAAAGAGGCCACCTTTGTAGCACGCTTGAAGCAGGGCATTGAGCGTGTCTTGATCGGGCGTAAACGCGTAGTTCTTTTCGTCACAGATGATTTGCAACACGCTTTCCAGACTACGGCCCGCGCTCGTGATTGCATCGGGAAAGTCTCCGTCCCGTAGATGCTCGTGCGCCTTTTGCATTTCCTCGTTGGCGACTTTCCAAAGCGGACCGCTCAGGAGTTGAAGCGCGGGCATAACCGTCTCGGTGTGGATGACGTTGTTCGTCGTCCGCACGGCTTCAGGAAAGCGAAAATCAACGCGCGTTCGGCGTTTTCCCCAAGGATCAAGATCCGGTAGCTCCAAGCGTGTCATGACGTACGGAGTAAATTCGTATGGAATACCCTCCTCGCGGAGAATCTCGTTGACGGCATCTACGCCGCGTTGTTGCCCGGTGTAATACTGCGAACGGAACATGAACGCGAGAAACTGAACGAATTCTGCGGCATCGCAGTTGACGAAATGTTGTTGACCGGCTACGTCCCACTCTTTTAGGCGCGGATCGGCATCAAGCGTGCCATACTTTCCGTAGGCGTGGTTAGCTGCCTCGTGCAGAATGCCTTGCACGGAGCCGTGCGGCTGGACTGCGGCGGCCAGCGCGTGGCCGATCCGATTTCGGACGTGAATGGGAATTTCGTCTTTCGCCGGCGTTGCCATTGGCTTTCGCTCCTAATGCGGATCGTAGCGTAGGCAGCGATTCTAGGCTTTCCGGCGGCCGATTGGCATGCGTGTGCGGCCTATGACGTTGCGCGTGAGAGAGCGAGACGTACACAGGGACAGGCGCAGCTAAGTTTCTCGATAGCGGAAAAAGGGAGGAGTACATTAGCGCTCGCTGCTGACCCGAGAGCGGGGAAGAATGGGGGGCGCCGGGGTGACCGATTGCCGCCCAGCGTGTTCGGGGTCGTCGGCTTGTGGCGTGTACGGTTGCCGTTCATCGGCAGGTGTCAACGATTGGCTGAATTAGTATTTTGCTTGACTAGTAGAGAATGAAGGTGTCCACCAGCTTCGCGTTTACTGGGACCGCGCTCGAGCAAAGCGCCTTGTACACCTCGAAAAAGCGCATGACGTACCAGCCGTAGTACAAGTCTGACCCATGGGGTAGCTCAAACAGCTCGATTCTCGTGCTCCAGCGCACCAGCTTCTTCAGTTTCTGGTCAGCGAAACTGTCAAAAATCGGTACAGCCGGATTGTGGAAGTGCATGTACTTGGAGACGAACGATCGCGGCGAAATCTTCGCCCGCGTCACGGGCTTCAGGACCCGGATGATCTCGCCATGAAGCCGCACAATCTCGGAGAGTCGCTGCGGGTCGAGCGGTTCGCGGATACCTTCGAGCTGGCCAAAGATGCGGTTCAAAGCGTTCGCGTTCTGCTGAAGGCATTGAGCGAGTTTGGAAAGCGAACTTCCCTGCTGGCGGGTGGACCGGATTGCACGCTCAATCCCTGTCGCATAGGTTCGGCCGATCACCCATGCCTTGGCGTGAACCTCCGCCTCGCTGTGACCCGGGTGCTCGCGGCAAAGCTGGTAGAGTGTTTCGTCCAGCAATTTCCATCTTCGCTCGTACATTGCCGCGGCTTTGGCGTAATCCGCGATAGAAAGGTCCATTGGATCCCCATTCGTAAGCCGGTTCAACGCTTCGGTCGCTTGTATCGCTGCTAGGGCACGCCCGTCAAGAAAGCGTTCAGTTCCGAGGCGCGTTTCAGGGCGGGGTCCAGCTCGACGCCGACGCGGGTGTGGGGGTAGTCCTCGGGAGGCCGGCAGATCCCGGCCGCCCCGGCGCGAACCCGCGACTCGACTGTCTTCGACCCTGAGGCTCGGCTCGACTGAGCTCGCCGAAGTCAGACCCGAAGGGAACTCGTCGAAGTTACGGCGATCTTTCGGCACCCCCGACGGCGGACGCCGGCTCCGGCTCAATGGCCTTGCATCGGGTCAGATGCTCACCCGCAGCAGGGGACGGGAACGCCGCGGCGTCAGGCGCGTTCGTATGGGGCGGGCGATCCGCGGGCGTGATGGGGCGGATGACGCGGCTGGGGTTGCCGGCGGCGAAGACGTCGTCAGGGACGTCGCGGGTGACGACGCTGCTCACGGCTCTCCGCCGGATGTCACCGCATGAAGTGGCCCTTCCGGGGTCCGGCGGCGGATGGGCCAGAGCGCCATGCGGTCAAGCAAGTGGTCTCGCACGATCCATGTGTGAAACAACACGGCGCTCAGGTGTGCGGCGAAGGTCAGGAACAGCAGGTAGGCGAGAGCCGTGTGCGTGCGGCGGAGGAACGCGTAGAGCATCGGTCGGGCCGGGAGGATCGGCGGCAGGTGCAGGCGGCCGACCATCACGATCGGCAGGTGGCCGGCCGACAGCATGCCCCAGCCGACCAGCGGCATGAGGATCATCAGCGTGTACAGCAGCTTTTCCGATCCCGCCGCGACCCGCCGCTCCAGCGGCGACATCGTGGGCGGGAACGGCGGCAGCGTCGTGAGCAGGCGGTTGGCAAGGCGGACCACCGCCAGGATCAGGATCGCGATGCCCAGCGGCCGGTGGATCGCGACGAGCCGGGCGTAGTGGCCCAGGGAGGCGACCATCGACACGCCGATGAACAGCATGGTCAGCAGCATCGCCGCCATCAGCCAGTGGAGGACGCGGGACTGAATGGCGAACTGCGTTCGGTTATTCGCGAGGCCCATGGTCACTTTTCCGTTTCGGCGGGGGACACCGCGCTGGGCTGCTTACGCTCCCCTTCGCGCCGGGTAAAGGAGACGGAATAGGTCGACGAGCGGGCGCTGAGCAGCGGGTCGCCGGAGCCGGCGATGCCGCTGGGCAGCACGAGCGGGTCGAAATTGATGTCCCGGGCCGGGCTCGTCTGCTCGCTCTCGATCCGGTCAATGGTGAGCGTGCCGGCGTCGATCTGCCGCCGATCGGGCGGCCAGGCGAGCGTCGCGTCATCGGTCGGGTCGCCCGGCTCGGCAACGGTGATGATCAGATGCCACTTCAGCGGCTGGCGATGGATGCTCGCGATCAGCGCGTCGAACAGATAGTTCTTGTCCGACGCCGGTTGGGTCGCAGCCACGGGCTCGAACGGCTGCTCAGAAACCATCGACCACCGGACGTATGTGACGCGCCCGTCGGCGGCGATGAAACGGAACGCGTTCAGACTGTTGAACGTGCTGTTCTCGAACCCGGACGAGACCGGCCATGCCTGAATTGCCTTGATTGCGGCCGCGGATTCCGGGTGCTCGGCGAAGAAGCGGCTCACGCGGGCCGGATCGGGCTTGCCGGTATCCGGCGCCGGGGCGAACGCGGCCAACTGGTCGTAAAACGCCTGCGGCGTGCGGACGGGAAAGACCGGGATGTTGTTCATGCCGGTGCGCCATTCCTCGCCGGTGGGGAGTTTGAACAGCACGGCCATGCTGCGCACCGTGTGCGGCGCGTCGGCTTGGTAAGGCTGTCCGCCCGCCAGCGCGAAGCGCCCGATGACCGGCACGCGGCCGGGCGCGAAGATCGCCGCCTTCGACAGTGCCGCGGCGTTGCCGTTACTCTCAAAATACCCGGCAAAGCAGACGCCCTTCGCGTGGTTGCGCCGGAACCCGGGATTTGGGCCGTTCACCTGTTCGAACCGGTCGATGATCCGAGCCGGGGTCAGTGAGTGCGGCGTCAGCCAGCCCCCGGCGTACAGGAACGAGGCCGCAATCCCGCCGACCACGACGCCGATCGCCGCCAGCCGCAGGAGAAGGTTTGTCGCGCCCAGGGGTGGCTGGCCTGTGGGCATCGGATTGTGGTCACTTTGGGTCATTGCGATTCCATCCATCGGATGGCAAATACCCCCGCCGGATTCGCGATGGCGTTCGATCCTTCGCCGCTGCCGAGGCAACACGCGTGCCGAAGTGGAAGCACTCAACCTCTGCCGGAAAACGCATCGATCGCTATAACGCGTGACCTTGCGCGCGTCCACCCCTGCCCCGCGCGGCAGAATCGTTGCCCAACGGGACAGAATTCTGCCCGAGCGATCGGATGCCGCGTACGGAAACCGATTCAGCCCTCTCTTACCTTCTAGGCGCGCCCCATGGACACGGTGGCGGCTGCTTCACAATTAGGAAGATTGGGGGATACGATGTCGTTGCTATGGGTGATGGTCGCACGACCAAGGCCGTTCAGCGGTACCTGGACCAACTGGCACACGTGTCCGGCGAGGTGCCGGCGGAGCCGCTGGTGCGGGAATTGATGGCCGCGTCGGTCAACCGGCTGCACATGCTCTGCGCGTCGATGCTGCTGCGGAGCTACCCGCGGCTCACGCGGCCGCCGCTCAATCTTCAAATTGACGAGATGCTCGGCGCGGTCGTGGAACGGATGCTGAAGGCGTTGAGGTCGGTGAAACCGAATACCGTGCGACAATTCTTCGCCCTGGCCAACCAGCACATGCGATGGGAGCTGAATGACCTGGCCCGACGCTTAGATAATCAGACGCGCGCTCAGGCGCTTCGGGCGTCTCGGGCGGCGGCGCCGGCCGACAGCAGCGGGTCGGACCTTACCCCCAACGCACGGCGGATCCTCAACGCGATCGACGGCCTGCCGCCCGATGAGCGGGAGGCCTTCGACCTGGTCCGAATCCAGGGCATGAGCCAGCCCGCCGCCGCAGACGTGTTGGGCGTCTCGGCCAAGACCGTGCAGCGGCGCCTGAATCGCGCCCTGTTGATCCTGGCCGACCAACTTGGCGATCTTCAGCAGCCGCAGCCGCAGCCGGCGCGACCGTAAGCGAACACCGATATCGATGGCGCGGACGAGCGGAGCAACTCCGCGGAGGATACGACCTTGTCGTCCGATTCGCGGGTTTCGCAGGTCCTGGAAGACGTCCTCGAATCGGGATGCTCTCCCGAACGAGCCTGCGAGGACTGTCCGGAGCTGCTGCCGGAGGTCCTTCGCCGGTTACGAGCGCTCCGCAAGGTTGAAGCGCAGCTCAACAACCTGTTCCCTCCCGCGGATGGCACAGACAACAACGGGCCGTCCGAATTCCTATCATTGGACGGCGGCCTGCCATCGATTCCCGGCTATGTCGTTGAATCGGTGTTGGGGCGCGGCGGCATGGGCGTGGTTTACAAGGCCTGTCAGCTCAAGCTGAATCGACCCGTCGCGATCAAGATGCTCCTGGGCGGCGTGTACGCCAGTCCATCGGAGCGGATTCGCTTCATGCACGAGGCCGAGGCTGCGGCGCGGCTGAGCCATGCACACATCGTTCAGATATACGACATCGGGGACCTCGAGGGCAGGCCTTATCTCATGATGGAGTTTGTCGGCGGCGGCACGCTGGCCGACCGAATCGCCGGCGTTCCGAAGCCGGCGCGCGACGCTGCGGCCTTGGTGGCGACGCTGGCAGAGACGATGCACGTCGCCCACCGTCACGGGATCGTTCATCGCGATTTGAAGCCAAGCAACATCCTTCTGACCGACGAGGGTGATGCCAAGATCTCCGACTTCGGCCTGGCGCGATGGTTCAACAGCGACGCCAACCTCACCCTGACCGGCGCCTGGGTGGGCACCCCCAGCTCCATGGCGCCGGAGCAGGCGAGGGGGACGACCAGCGCGATCGGCCCTGGCACGGATGTGTACGCGTTGGGTGCGATCCTCTACGAGATGCTGACGGGCCGTCCGCCGTTTCGGGGAGAATCGGCTTCGGACACCGAGCGACAAGTGATTGCCGACGAACCGGTGCCGCCGTCGCGGCTCAACCCACGGGTGCCCCGGGATCTGGAAACGATCTGCCTCGAGTGCCTTCAGAAAGACCCGGCGCGGCGGTTCAACTCCGCGGCAGCACTGGCCGAAGACCTGCACCGGTTCCTTCGTGGCGAGCCGATTACCGCCCACCGGGCGGGGGTGATCGAACGAGGAGTTCGGTGGGTCCGGCGCCATCCCACCCTCTCGGTCGCGCTGGCGGGCGCTTTGCTGCTGGCCGGGCTCCTGGTGAGCGGCGGCGTGTGGCTTGCACTTCAACGTGCGGACAGAGCCCATGCCGTCGAGGCCGACCTGAAGGAAGTGGCCGCCTTCCAGCAACAGAGCCGGTGGGCCGCGGCGCAGACTGCGCTCGAGCGAGCGGAGGCGCGCCTGGGCATGATCGGGCCCAGGAGCCTGCGACGACAATTCGACCTCGCCCGCCGCGACCTCGACCTGGTCATGCGGCTGGACGCCATCCGGCTTCGTCGGGTCACCCAAGGGGCACCCGCGATCTACAGGGCGCAGGCGAATCAGAGATATGAGCAGGCGGTTCGCGACGCCGGGCTCGGGACGGTTGCGGAACCGCCCGACCGGGTGGCGAGGAAGATCAACGATTCGGCGGTCAAGCCGGCGTTGCTGACGGCCCTCGACGACTGGATGGTTTGCGCCCCCGCAGGAACGCAGCGAGGCTGGTTGGTCGCGATATCGCAGAAATTGGATCCCGACCCGAACGGCTGGCGGGCGCGGATCGTCGCGCCGGCGACGTGGGACAATCTATCAGCCCTCTCGACCTTGGCCAGCGAAGTGCCAGGCGACGGGCCGTCGGTGTCGCTTCTGCTGGCGCTGGGGGACCGCCTGAATGCGGCCGGCGGCGATCCGGCGCCGCTGCTTCGCCGCGTGGAGCGCGAACACCCCGCCGACTTCTGGGCCAACCTGATGCTGGGTGATGCCCTGCTGTTCAGCGACCCGGTCGCGGCGGGCGGATTCTACCGCACCGCCCTGGCGGCCCGGCCTCAGGCCGCCGTCGCGTACTGCAGCGTCGGCGATGCCCTCCGACGCCAGAACGAACTCGACGACGCGATCCATTACTACCGCGCGGCAATCCAGCAGGACCCGAGGTACGCCCGCGGCTACACCGTTCTGGGCATGGCCTTGTCCAACCAGGGGATGCTCGACGAGGCGATCGAAAACTACCGCAAGGCGATTCCGCTCGATCCGGACTACACGTGGTCTTACTTCGAGCTCGGCAACGCACTGCGGACAGAGGGGCTCTTCGAGGAAGCAAGCGACAACTTTCACAAGGCCCTGTTGCTGGAGCCCACCAATACCAGGGCACGCGATGGGGCCGAATGCGCCGCGATCCGCGAGGGGCGGGCCGAAGAAGTCTGGGCGAGATGGCGGAAGGCAGTTGATGCTGCTCCGGGTGATGTAGACAACTGGATCGGGTACGGCGAGCTGAGCCTGTATCTGGGGCATGACGACGAATACCGCCGGGTGCGGCACGAACTGCTCGGGCGGTTCGGCTCCAGCACGGATCCGTCGATCGCCGAACGGACCAGCCGGGCTTGTCTGCTCCTGCCCTGCGAGGGTGACGAGTTGCGCCAGGCCGCGATTCTGGCCGATCGCGCCGCGGCGGCGGAGCATTCGACGGCACCTTGGATCTATCAGTACTTCCTCTTCGCCAAGGGGCTGGCCGATTACCGACAGGGGCGCCTCGATGAGGCGGTTGCGATCATGGAAGGGGGAGCGTCCAAAGTGATGGGGCCTTGCCCCGCCCTCATTGACGCAATGGTGAAGTACCAAACGGGCGACGTGCAGACGGCCCTTAAGCTGCTGGCCGGGGCCGCCGTCGGCACCGACTGGTCCGCGCGGGCGGCGGACAAGCGTGACGTCTGGATTTGGCATGCGCTCCGGCGGGAGGCCGAAAACCTGATCCTGCCGAATCTCAACGGCCTCATGGCAGGAACGGAACAACCGCACAGCGACGACGAGCGGCTCGCAATGGCCGCAATTTGCCAGTTCAGATCTCAGTCGCTGCGCGCCGCCCAGTTATATCTCGATGTTCTAACTTCCGCGCCCGAAGCTGCGGATGCGTACCCGGATCTGCGATTTCGCGCGGCGTGCGCGGCGGCGCTCACCGCCGCCGGACGGGGCGGAGATGCGACCCGGCTGGACACGAACGAGCGGGCACGCTGGCGACAGCATGCTCGTGACTGGCTGTCGGCGGAGGTCGAGGCCTGCTCGCAACAACTCGATCGCGCGGACCCAACCGCTCGCACGCACTTGGCACAGCGGCTGCTTCGGTTGCGATATGAGCCCGGTCTCGCCGGGATTCGAGAGGCTGAGATGCTTCGAGCACTTCCGGCCCGGGAGCAGACAGATTCAGTCCAGATCTGGAAAGCGGCGGAAGCTGCTTTAAACCGGAATTACCACGCGAAGTGAATCACCCGCAGCAGGGCATGGGAATGCCGCGGCGTCAGGCGCGTTCGTTTCGGGGCGGGCGATCGGCGGGGGTGATGGGGCGGATGACGCGGCAGGGGTTGCCGGCGGCAAAGACGTCGTCGGGGACGTCGCGGGTGACGACGCTGCCGGCGCCGATGACCGACCGCGACCCGACGCGCACGCCGGGGCAGATGATCGCGCCGCCGCCGATCCACACGTCGGACCCGATCTCGACCGGCCGGCCGTATTCCTGGCGGCGTCGCAGGGCGGCGTCCATCGGGTGCATCGGGGTGTAGATTTGGACGGCTGGGCCGATCAGCGCGCAGTCACCGATCCGCACCTCGCACACGTCGAGCACGACGCAGTTGAAGTTGAAGAACACCCGCTCGCCCAGCAGGATGTTCGTCCCGTAGTCGCAGAAAAACGGCGGCTGCATCCAGACCGTGTCGCCGCCCCGGCCGAACAGCTCTGACAGCACCCGCCGCCGCACTTCGCGGTCGGCTTCGCGGGTCGCGTTAAGGATTTGGCACAGGTCGCGTGCCCGGTCGCGGCAGCGCACCAGCTCCGGGTCCAACGCGTCGTACAGTTCGCCCGCAAGCATCTTTTCCCGCTCGGTCATGCGCACCTCGCGCGGGATCGTAGCAACATCGGCTTTAGGTGTTGAGCGCTTCGCGCAGCGGCCCGAGCCAGCGTTCGTAGCGGCGCCATCGTTCGACGGAGGAGGTGTAGAGCGGGCGGCGGACCTGGGCGCGGCTGGCGGTGATCACGCGGCGCCGGTTGCGGTGGAAGTGCAGGCACCGCTCGTCCCAGGGAAGGTCGAGGAAGCGCATGAGCCGGCGGGCGTGGCCCTCCAGGTCGCTCACCATCGCTTCGTATTGGATCTCCAGGATTGGCAGGTCCAGCACCTGCTTCCAGTGCGACATCAACCGATCGAGCTGGCGATGATAGTGGCCCAGCGCGCCCAGGCTGCACGTGAACGGAAGCAGTTCCTGGAAATCCGTCATGTAGCATGAGAGGCATGTGTCCAACGGATCCCGCCGGCAGAGGATCACCCGTGCGCCGGGGAACAAGGCCCGAATGAGGGCCATGTGGACGAAGTTGGACAGGTTCTTGTCGACGATGCGGGCCGCGTGCGGCTGCAGGCCGCGGAGGGAGCCGAGGTACTCGGTGGCGACGGCGTCTCCGTCTTCGGGCGACATTTGCGCCAGCGCCCCGCGCAACGTCACGTGAAACAGCCCCAGTCGGCTGAACAGCCGCTCCCACAGGCGGTGGACCCACTGCAGCTCGCCGCCGCCGAACACCTGCGGATGGGAGGCGAGCACCTGTTCGACCAGCGTTGAGCCGGACCGCGGCATCCCGACGATGAAGACCGGCGTCTGGTCCCGGTTCGCGGCCTGTTTCATGCCGGCCAGCGCGGCCGGCGTAAACTCCGCGATCAGCCCGTCGACCATCCCTTCCATTTCCGCGCGGTTATAGGTGTTGGCCCATGGCGCGTTGGCGCGCCTGGCGTGGTGGAATGCCTCGTCGTATCGCCCCATCCGGTCCAGCAGTTGGGCCGCGGCGAAGTGGAGCGAGGCGGTCGTGCGCGGCGGTTGGGGGCCGTGACTGCCCAAAACGCCCAGCACCGACCCGAGCGCTTCGCCCTCCCGGCCGATGTCTTCGGCCACGCGGGCGAACAGTTGGGCCACGGCCGCGTTGCAACAACCGGCGTCCAGCAGCCGGTCCAGGACGTCACCCACCGCCGGCAGTTCGCGGCGATCCTCCAGTTCGCAGGCTTGCGCCAACAGCCGCTCCGCGTCGCCGGCTCGCAGGATCGTCCCGCGCGGCCCGTCGGCAAGGGCGGTGCCCGCGCACATATGGGAGTACATATTATTCATGTTGCAAACTACAGCCCGAACGCATCGAGCCTTGCGCGGCGGGTTGATCGTTGCGCTGGCTCGACCCCGAAAACGCCCCTGCTTTCGCCCTATTGTTTCGAAGAATTCATTTCGGTGAAATTGCCGTTCGGCATAGGTCGATCCCCGCACGCGCGGGATTGCGAAACCGCACAGCGGCCAACCAGAGTTGCCGGCGCGGACAAGCTGCTCGCTGCGGCCGGGCAGGCATGCCGTCGCTTCTTGCAATCCGCGCGGCGCGCCAGCGACCCACCGCTCGGCGGACTTCGACGAGCTCAGTCGAGTCGGAGTTTCGCCCTCCCTGGGCGCACTTGCATGCGATTGCCGCGTCCGCTCTGGGCCGGGGCGGGCGTTGAATCTTGATAAAAGGGCGTGTAAAACCGCGGCTCGACTTAGGGAACGTTCGCCCAATTACGGTGGCGGCCGCCTAGGATTGGAACGGAAGCCGGTTGCCGCGGCGGATGCCGTCCCTGCATGCTTGCTGGTCGGGCCGGCCCTCACAACCAGGGTAGCTGTGACCCCAGCCGACGAGACGAGTTTGCCCCCCAGCCCCCGCCGCGGCAGGCGGGCGAGTTTCGCGGAGGACTTCCGCCGATTCTTCGTCCGCGGGCTGGCCGCGTTGATGCCCACCCTCATCACCTTGTGGCTGCTGGTGAAGGTCTGGGAGTTCCTCTGGGAAGCCCTGGGCCGTCATTTGATCTGGGCCATCCGCCGGATCTGGTACGAGTTGGGCGGGTGGTGGATCGTCCCCAAGGAATCAGCCGGGCACATCAGTGCCGTGCTGAAGACCGACTCGCTGGGCGTGCAGATCACGGGCGTCGCGCTGGCGATCCTGCTGGTGTACGTGGTCGGCGTACTGGTGGGTAACTTCATCGGCCGCCAGTTCTGGCGGCTGGGCGAGATGGCGGTCATGCGGATCCCGCTGGTCCGTGCGATCTACCCGGCGGTGAAGCAGGTGACGGACCTGTTTCTGTGCGACCGGACTGGCGCGTTTGCCGGCAGTCGCGTCGTCGCGGTGCAGCACCGGGCGCAGGAACTCTGGACGATCGGGCTGGTGACCGGGGCCGGGCTCAAATCCCTGAGCGCGGCGGCGGGGGAGGAGATGGTGACAGTGTTCGTGCCGTCCACCCCAACCGCCTTTAGCGGATATGTGGTCGTCGTCCCGCGGCATGCGATCGTCGAGCTGCCGCTGACGGTGGAAGAAGCGATGCGGCTGTTGGTGACGGGGGGCGCGGTCGGGTCTGCGATGGTGGGCGGGAAAAAGGTGACGCAGGCGATTGCGCCGGACCCGGCGGTGTCGGCGCTGCCGGGGGCGATCACCGTAGAGAGGGCAAGCGCGGCGCCGGTGGTGAATCCGTGATTTCGCCGCTTGCGGCTTCGCGAGCGAATGGAGCCGCCGGTGAGAATTGCTTGAGGCGAGGGCTCTAAAGAGGAAATGACGGGCACGACGGTGGACGGCGCGGCGTTCGCGAAGCCGCAAGCGGCTGAGGACCGCTCCGCTCGGGGTGGGTTCGGGATCGGGGAGAATCTTATCGGCGCGGCCCCCGGTTGCCGTTTCCGCTACAATGGCTTGGAGCGGAGCAGAAAGGAGCAATCGCGTGATCGTAACTGTCATCGGGCGGCACATGGAGGTTACCGAGGCCCTCAAGGGGTATGCGGAGCAAAAAGCCGGAAAGCTGGAAAAATACTACGACCTGATCCAGGAGGTCGAGGTCGTGCTGGATAATGCGAAGGATGCCCCGCGGGTGGAGATGATCGTGAACGCCGAGCATCGCAACACGTTCGTCGCCCACCACGAGGAGGGGGACGCGTACGCGTGCATTGACGGGTGCGTTCACAAGCTGGAGCGTCAGATTACCGAGCACAAGAAGAAATTCCGCAACCGCAAGCACCCCGGCGACGAGACGCCGAAGAATCTGCATCACGGTTGATTGTGGGCCCGCCATGATCGGCCGGCGGGCGCGGCGCGACTCGTCCGGCGGCCGGTCCGGCGTGGCTTGAAACAGACAGACGAGCGAAAGATGAAGCTGAGAGAATTCATTGTTACCGATGCGATCACGCCCGAACTGAAGGCGACGGATCGGGATGGCGCGATCCGCGAACTGGTGACCGCCCTGGCCGGCGCCGGCACGGTTCCCAAGGACGCGGTGGAGGACATCGTCGCCGCCGTGATGAAGCGCGAGCAGAACGGCTCGACCGGGTTCGGCAAGGGCGTGGCCGTCCCCCACGTGAAGCACCCTAAGGTAAAGGGGATGGCCGGGGCGATCGGCCGCAGCAGCGGCGGGATCGACTTCGCCGCCCTCGACCACCAGCCGGTCTACCTCATCTTCCTGCTGCTCTCCCCCGAAAACCAGCCCCAGCAGCACTTGCAGGCGATGAACATTGTCTTCAGCAACCTGCAGAAGGACATGTTCCGGCGGTTCCTTCGCCAGTCGACGACCCGCGAGGGGATCGTCGACCTGCTGGACGAAGCGGACCAGGGGAAATAGGACAGAGTGCTGAGCGCTGAGGACTGAGGACTGAGTGGCAATGTGCCCATCACTCAGTCCTCAGCACTCAGTCCTCAGTCCTGAGCTTTGATGGTCGTCACCCGGGACGTTACGGTGATCAACGCACGCGGGCTGCACGCGCGGCCGGCGATGCAGTTCGTGGACGTGGCCAACGGCTTCCAGTCGCAGGTGACCGTCAGCCGCGACGGGCCCGAGACGATCGAGGTGGACGGCAAGAGCGTGATGCAGATGATTACGCTCGAGGCAACCGAGGGGACCGTGCTGCACCTGAAGGTCGAGGGCGACGACGCCGAACTGGCAGTCGGGAAACTGGTCGAGTTGTTCGAGAGTAAGTTTGGTGAAGAGTGAGAGAGGGTTCAGGGTTCGCACGTTCAGGGTTCAGGTTGGCAAGGCAGCGTTCCTTTCCGGCCTGAACCCTGAACGTGCGAACCCTGAACCCTGACCAACGATGGAAATCAAGAAGGGCATTGGCGTTTCCCCCGGCGTGGTGATCAGCACGGCTGTCGTGCTCGACGCCGAGGATTTGCTGATTCCCAAGCGGCAGGTCGACCTCAGCCAGGTGCCGCACGAGGTCGAGCGGTTGGAAAAGGCGGTCGCCGACAGCATCGCCGACCTGACGCAATTGCGCGACAGCCTGACCCTTCACGCCGGCGACGACGTCTCGGGCGTCGGCGGCATCTTCGACTTTCACATGGGGGTGCTGCGCGACAAGTCCACCGTCCGGCAGATCGTCGAGGAGATCCGCAAGAACCAGACGACCGCCGAATACGCCGTCAGCACGGTGATGCGGCGGTACGCCAACACGTTCCTGGCCATGTCCGACCGCTATCTGTCCGAGCGGGTGAAGGACATTCACGACATCGAGCGTCGGGTGCTCCGCAACCTGATCGGCCAGAAGCACGAGGACCTGCTGCACCTCAAGAGCGACGTGGTCGTGATCGCCCACGACCTGCTCCCGTCGCAGACCGCGGCCCTCGACCGCAACCACGTGAAGGGGTTCGCCACCGACGTTGGCGGGCGGACTAGCCACACCGCCATCGTCGCCCGCGCGATGGGGATCCCAGCCGTCGTCGGCCTGGGGAATCTCACCGCCGAGGTCAGCGGCGGGGACACGGTGATCATCGATGGCACTCGCGGCGTAGTAATCATAAATCCGGACCCCGACCAACTGGCCGAGCACCAGGAGGCCCGCCGCAAGAAGGAAGATTTTGACAAGCGGCTGATCGACCTGGCCCAGTTGCAGGCGGAAACCAAGGACGGGCACGTCGTCAGCCTTCAGGCGAACATCGAATTTCCCGAAGATATCGATGACGCGCTGGTCCAGGGAGCGCAGGGAATCGGCCTCTACCGGACCGAGTTTCTCTACCTCGCCAGTGAAACCGAGCCGACCGAGGGGGACCATTATCGGTCCTATGCCGACGCGATCCGCCGGCTGAGCGGGCGGCCGCTGGTGATTCGGACGCTCGATCTCGGGGCCGATAAGTACACCCAGGCGAAGGCCCAAAGCCCCGAACGTAATCCGTTCCTGGGCGATCGGTCGATCCGGATGTGCCTGCATGACATCCCGATGTTCAAGCGGCAGCTCCGGGCGATCATGCGGGCCAGCATCCTGGGCGACGTGCGGATCATGTTCCCCATGATCTGCACGATCATGGAATTGCGTCAGGCCAAGATGGTCCTGAACGACGTAATGGAGGAATTGGAAGACGAGGGCATCGAGTTTCGGCGCGACATCCCGATCGGCATGATGGTGGAAGTCCCGGCGGCCGTGATCCAGGCGGATCAGTTCGCCAAGGAAGTCAACTTCTTCTCGATCGGGACCAACGACCTGATCCAATACACGCTGGCGGTCGACCGGACCAACGAAAAGGTGGCCGGCCTGTTCTGCCCGGCCCACCCGGCGGTGCTCAAGCTGGTGCGCGACACCATCCGGGCGGGCACGCGAAATTCGATTAGCGTCAGCGTTTGTGGTGAAATGGCCGGCGATCCCATGTACACTCTCTTGCTCCTGGGATTGGGCCTGAACATCTTCAGCATGAACGGCCCCGACATCCCGGAAGTGAAGAAGATCATCCGGTCGACCACCATGGAACACGCCCGCCAGGTCGCGCGGCGGGTCATGAGTTTCGACAGCGAACGACAGGTGATGCACTTCCTGCGCGAAGAAACGCGGAAGATCATCCCGGAGGCTTTTTAGTTAGTTAACGGACTTCAACGAGGGGCAGGCGGAAACCTGAGGGCAGTAGGCAGAACATCACGCGGCGAGCAGTTGAGCGAATCTCGTTCCCTCCCGCGTCCTTGCCGCCCCGATCCGCCCGCCCACGCAACCCCCAATTGAGAGGGTAGCCAGTCGGCACACACGGCCGTCGCCGCAGGCGGATTTCGCGAGGCGCTCCCAACGCTTCGTTCCGTCTGCCCTCTGCCTCCTGCCGCTGGCTACTAAGCACGAATGGCAAAAGAAATGTTGATCAACGTCTCGGAGGGCGAGGAATGCCGAATCGCCCTGCTGGAAGACGGGAAGCTCGAAGAGCTGTACATGGAGCGGACCAGCTCCACGTCGCACGTCGGCAATATTTACAAGGGGCGGGTGACGAACGTCGAGCCGTCGATCCAGGCGGCGTTCATCGACTTCGGCCTCGGCCGCAACGGGTTCCTGCACATCTCCGACCTGATGCCGACCTACTTCGGCCGGCGGGGCGAGGACGTGCAGGAGTCGGTCGGCCGCAAGATGGCCCGCCGCGACCGCCCGCCCATCCAGCGGTGCCTCCGCCGGGGCGACGAGATCGTCGTCCAGATCATCAAGGAAGGCATCGGCACCAAGGGGCCGACGCTCACCACCTACCTGTCCGTCCCCGGCAAGATCCTGGTGATGATGCCCGGGATGGATAACACCGGGGTGAGCCGCAAGATCGAGGATGACGAGGAGCGGCGTCGGCTGCGGCAGATCCTCGATGCTCTCAAGCCGCCCGACGACGCCGGCTTCATCATCCGCACCGCCGGCGTCGGCGCCAGCAAGGCTGAGATCCAGCGCGACCTGACCTATCTCACCCGTCTCTGGACCACCTTCAAGAAGAAGCGCGACTCCGGCGCCGGCCCGATGGAGCTCTACACCGAGGGCGACCTGGTCACCCGCACCGTCCGCGACGTGTTCACCAGCGAGGTGGACCTGCTCGTCGTCGACAACAAGGACGTCGCCAAGCGGGTCAAGGACGTCGTCAAGCTCTCCAGCCCCCGCACGAAGAACAAGGTCGAGTTGTACGAGGATCCGATCCCGCTGTTCACCAAGTACGGCATCGAGCGCGAGATCGAGATGATGTACAGCCGGCACGTCCCGCTGCCCAGCGGCGGGTCGCTGGTGATCGACTCGACCGAGGCGATCGTCGCGATCGACGTGAACAGCGGCAAATTCCGCGACCACTCCGACGCCGAGACCACCGCCTTCAAGACCGACATGGAGGCCGCGGACGAGATCTGCCGCCAGCTCAAGCTCCGCGACCTGGGCGGCGTAATCATCTGCGACTTCATCGACCTCCGCTACGAGCGACACCGCCGCGACCTGGAAAAGCGGCTGCACGACAACCTCAAAGATGACCGCGCCAAGACCAAGGTCCTCCGCATGAGCCAGTTCGGCATCATCGAGATGACCCGCCAGCGGATGCGGCCGTCGCTCAAGCGATCCGTCTACTTCGACTGCCCCCACTGCAAGGGCGCGGGCCTGGTGAAGACGCCGGAAAGCATGTCGCTGGACGTGATGCGGCGGCTGCGGATCGCGATCAACGACCTGAAAGTGCAGCGGCTTGAACTGGCCGTCTGCCCGGACGTCGCCTTCTACCTGCAGAACAAGAAGCGGCAGGCGCTGAGCGATCTGGAACATCAGTACGACAAGCGGATCCTGATCCGGGCCGACATTCAGCTCGGCCTGGACGAGATGAAGGTCGACCTGTACGACAACCGCGACGGGCTGGTCTACCTCGAGTCGCTGGGCATGCTCGCCCAGCCGCCGCACACCACGCAGCTCGGCACCAAGCCGCAGCCTCTGACGCAGCAACGCGGCGGCCGAGGTGGGCGCGATGACCGCGGCCGCGGCGGCCGCCGGCCCGAGCCCCAACGCCAGCAACACGGCGGGGGCGGGCAGCGCCATCACGAGCACGAGGAAGAACTCCCCGAAGACCGCTTCGAGCGCGTCGAGGACGAGTTCGAACGCGAGCCGGACCACGACGAGCAGGAGCAACCGCAGCCGGCCGAGGCCCGGGGCCGGGATGATCGGCGCGGCGGCGACCAGCGCGGCCCTGGCGGGGAGGGACGACGCGACCAGGGCCGCCAGCGCGACCAGCAACAACGCGGCCGGCAGGAGCAGCAGCGCCGCGGTGGCGAGCGCGATGATCGCCACGCCCATCGCTCGGTTCACGAGGAGGCCGAGGAGGCGCCGGGGCTCGAGACGGAGGCCGGCGGCGAGGCGGCCGATGTGACAGAGGCCGGCGTCGGGCACGAGAATCGTGGCCCGCAGCAGGGCAACGGTCATGGCGAGGAGGGCGGAGGCGGCCGTCGCCGGCGCCGACGTCGCGGGCGGCGCGGCCGCGGCCGAAACCGCCAGGGCGCCGAGGGCCTTCAGCCCGCCGCCAACAACGGCTACGCCCCTGCCGAAGGGCACTCGTCCGACAACGGCAACTACGCCCACGACGACGAATCCGCCGCCCACGAGCCGACGGCGGCCCAGGACGATACGTCCTTGGCCGAGGCGATCGTCGAGGAGGACGTGATCGAGGCCAACGAGCACGGCCAGATCACCGCCGAGCGCATCGAGACCACCGCGTACGTGGACGACCGTGCCGACGAGCAGCGCGGATCGCGCGAGCCCGAACCGGCCGAGCCGGAGGCCGAGCCACCCGCGGCCGAAGAACCCGCGCCGGCCGAGGAACCGCCCGCCGAGGCCAAGCCCAAGCGCCGCCGCGGCACCCGCGGCGGACGCGGCCGGACCAAGAAGAAGGCCACCGCCAAGGACGCCGAAGCGGAAACCGCGGAACCTGCCGCGGCCGCCGAGTCCATGGCCCCGGCCCCCGAGCCCGCGCCGGTTCGCACCGGCTCGACCGACCGCCACCTGATCGAGGACGAGCCCGCGTTCACCCCGCCGGTCCGCCGCCCCCGGTCCGCCCGCGACCTCGACTCGATCCCGGACGACTACGAATGACCCGCCGGGCCATCCCGGCCCGGCAACTCAATCAACCGGGCGGTCTGACGATCTGTTTCCTCCGATCGTCAGACCGCCCGGTCTTCGTTATCGGCGAGACGCTCCGGGATCGCTGGACGGGACATCTGTAGCAGGGCGGGGTCGGTCTTGGACTATTCTCCGGACGCTGCGGCGGCAGTCGCCATGCCGCATTCCGGGCATCGCTCGGGCGTAGCTCGAAGATCATAGCCGCACTGTGGACACCTGCCGAAGTTGCGGGACTTCTTGATGATTCGCCATGTGCCCAGCAGCATCCAGCACCCCGCCATAAGAAAGAATGTACACGGGAGAAATTGAACGGCGAAGAATTTCCACGTGAACGTGGGATGTTGCGCGCCATGCGCTTCCAACCAGCGATTGACGAGAAAAATGACAAGTAAACCGGCCGTCCATAGGATGCCGAGCAGAACGGAAAGTGCGCCCCCGAGAATCGCCGCGATCAACGATAAGGTGCCGAACTGCTGCCGTCGCATCGTCATCATCGTGACATGAATTCTAGTCAGTAACCGTCCGATATGGCTGCGCCCCCGCTAGTTCATCGAGGCGAACCGGCTCGATCCCGCGGCCGCGCAGTCCCTCGATTAAGGGCCGAATCGCCTCGACCGTTGCCTTTGGGTCGCGGCGGCTCTGCGGGCTGACGCCGTCGTGGAGGACGAGGATTTCGCCGGGGCGGGTGTGGGGGACGAGGCGGTCGAGGACTTGCTGGGCGGTGGTCGAGACGCCGTCGAAGGCCCGGCGGGTCCAGTTGACGGTGACGTGCCCCTCGCGGGCCGCCGCCCACAGGATCGGCGGCGTCTTAATCCCCAGCGGCGGGCGGAAGAGGCGGGGGCGCTGGCCGGTCGCACGTTCAATCGCGGCATCCGTCCGCGCGATCTGCCGCCGCCAGAACCACGGGCCGCGCAGGAAGCCGGCCGGGGCGTGGTCGAAGCTGTGGTTGGCAACGAGGTGCCCCTCGTCCGCCATCCGGCGGACTAGCGCCGGGTGACGCTCTGCCTCCCGGCCGGTTACGAAGAACGCCGCCTTCACCCGCAGGTCGGCCAGTGTGTCGAGGATCCGATCCGTCGCGCCCGGCATTGGGCCGTCGTCGAACGTCAGCGCGACCCGCGAGGGTCCGTCCGCGGGGCCGCGCGTGATGATCCGACCCCACAGTTGCGACTGCGGCGCGAACGTCGCCCAGGCTGCGCTGCCCGCCACAATTGAGCCTCCCACGAACAATGTTTCGATTGGGTTCACCATGGGCGGAAGGACGGGTGGACCTTCGGTCCGACCGCTACGCGAGGGAGGGCAACGTCGTTTTTCGAGCGCGTGGCATTATTGGTAGCTGGTTGCGTCACGATCGTCTGGCCAAACTGAAGAGAATCGGCACGAGCAGAAAGAGCACGCCCGCCAGGCAGGCGGCGATCCCGACCGACGCGGCCACGCCCAGCGATTGCTCGGCGGGCACGCTCGTCCAGATCAGGGAAATGTACCCCAAGAGGGTCGCCGTCGCACAGACGATCACGGCGTGGGTTGCCGGGCTGATGTGCCGGCGAAGCTCGTCGCGGTCCTGCATCCGCACGCGCTTCACCCGGCTCAACGTGACGAGGAAGATCCCGTAATCGACGTCGATCCCAATCAACAGCGGCACCGCGACGAGGTTCACCATGTTCAGCCGCTGCCCCATGAGGCGCAGCGCGGCCGCGGCGACGAGCATGCCGAAGAGGGCCGGCACGAGCGACAGCAGGGCGTCGGCCGGATTGCGGAAATGGATCGCGAGATAGACCGCCACGATCAGGATGGCCGCGAGGATCAGGCGGGGGAGTTCGGTGCGAACCGTCTGCTCGGCGTCGTGGGCGACCACGCCCAATCCGGTGACCGTCGCCCCGTCGACCCCGCGCAACGCGGCCCGCACCTGCCCGATCGCCTCGTCCCGGCTCGCCCGATCGCGGTCGAGCGGGTTGCGAACGAACACGAGCGTGATCGCCTCCTTGGGCATGAAGGCGTCATCCTTCGCGTCGCCTGCCCGTATTCCCCTCCCCCGGTACTCTGGGGGAGGGTTAGGGAGGGGGTTCGCTCGATCGACTCCTGATTGGCCATCTCCTGTCTGGCCCCCTCCCCGGCCCTCCCCCGGAGTACCGGGGGAGGGGGAAAGATTCGGCCGGTCGTTGCCCGAGACTGACGCAGGCAGAATCGTTTCCGCCAGCCGGCGGAAACGCAGCAGATCGGGGATGCCCGGTACATCCCGGCGTGACAGCAGCAGGTGAAGGAACTTCGCGTAGTCCTCATAGGCATCCGCGGAAAACCCGGCGTCGGCCAGCGCGGCGCGGAAGTCTCGCTCCACCCGATCCGCCTCGGCGTCGGACAGTGAAGCGAGCCGCCGTTCGGCCACGGCCGGGTCCGGGAGGAGCGTCGCGAGGCCGAGCGTTCCCGTGACGACCGGGGCCGTCTTGAGGCGGGCGTTCACCTCATACGCGAGCGAGACAAGTTGTTGGGGCGTGTCCGCACGGAGGTAGACGGCCAGCGTGCTCGGCGAGACGCCGAATTGTTGGGCGACGTGGTACTGCGCCTCGATCGCCGGGCTCGGCCGCGGGTGCATGACGGACAAATCCGACTCCAGTGGAAGGACGTCGCCGCCGGATCGGGCGATGACGACCGCCGAGCCGAGTGCTGCGAGTAGCGACAGCGCGAGCCAAAGGCGACGATGCCGTCCCAAGCCGCCCAGCAGGGCCGCCGCGCCGAATCGGACCCGGCTCCGCGGCGCCGGCGTCGCCCGCCGATCCGTCAGCATCAGAATGGCGGGCAGGAGAAAGACCGCGCAGAGGAACGCGCCGGTGAGTCCGAGCGTTCCGATCATCGCGAAATCGCGCAACGCCCGAACGGTGGAACAACCGATCGCGACGAACCCGACGACCGACGTCGCCCACGCCGCCAGCACGGCGCCGCTCATGTCGGCGCCCGTGTGCTCCGCGGCCCGCCGCGGCGTGCTGCCGCCCGTGCGGCGGTTCTCGTAATAGGACAGGTATTGGATCGAGTAATCGATCCCCATCCCGGCCAGGATCGCCCCGAGCACCGCCGTCAGCGGCGTGAGCCCCTGCGACACCCACGCGTCGATCCCGAACCCCAGCACGATCCCCAACGCCACCGGCCCGAACGCCAGCGCGAAGAGCTTGAACGGGCTGCGGTACGCCAGCAGGAACAGGATCTGCAACAGCACCACCGACCCGATCACCGTGCCGATCATGTCGCGGCGGATGGCTTGTTCGCTCCGGGCCGCGATCGGGTAGGAGCCCGTGAACTCCAGCTTCAGCCCGTCCGTGTTGGCCCGCGCCGCGGCCCGCATGACGGCCGCGGTCAGCGTTCGCGAATAGTCGAGGTTCGACGCCGACTCGCGGCCGATGACACGAATCAGCAGGCTCCGACCGTCGGGCGAGACGAACGCCTCGCGGTTCTCGAACGTGTGGAAGGGCTGCTGCGCGGTCAATCGATCGGTGATGAACTGATAGAGCCGCAACGGGTCCCGGCGGACCAGTTCCTTCAGCGGCGCCAGGCCCGGCGCCGCGAGGATCGATTGATCCTGCGCGAGTTGCTGCCGCATCCCCTCGGGGCTGAGCCGCTGACGGGCCGCGTCGAACGCGGCGTCGTCGAGGTAGAAGATCGCCGCCGGGCCGATCACCTTCTCGACGAACGCCCGGCTGTCCGCATCCGGCATGTAAAAGACGCCGTCCGTCAGCGTCTGCAACGGGGGCGACTGCTGGACCGCCTCGGTGAACCGCCGGCCGAAGTCAATCAGCCGATCCGGCGCGGGCCCCGGCGTCCCGTCGGGCAACGACGCGAGGACGATCAACTGGTCCGCGGCGGGAAAGTCGTCCAGCACGTGAACCAACGCCTCGGCCGCCGGGTCGTGCTCCGGAAACATCGCCGTCAATGACCCGTTCGCCCGCAGGCGCGTGATTGACCATCCAGCCAGGAGCGCACAGATTGCTGCAAGGGCCAGCATGGCCCAAGGGTGAGCGATCGGCCAAAGCACGACGCGCGTGATTCCGGAAACCGGGACGGGGACGGTTTTTTCTCCCGTCGAATTCGGCTCGGCGGGAGCCTCGCCCTCCCGCACGTGGGGATCCCGGCTCATGGGGCCTTCTCCGCGCCGCGAGGCGGATGGAACGCGCCCGGCGGAAGCGCCGTGTTCAGTTCGATGTCCCGAAGCTCGACGTCGATCGTCCCCGTGTCGCTGCGGGCGATCAGCCGGGTGGGCCAGGGCAGGCCGTTGATCGTCTGGTACTGCTTGGGCGTGAGCGTGAAGTGAACGACGCCCGAAGCGTCGGCGAGCCGGTACTGGCGGACGACCAGCGCCCGGCGGTCCACGTCGGCCGTCATCGTCCGCCCGGCCTCCATGGGCTTGCGCACCTGAAACTGGGGTCCGCCGCGGTCGATCACCTGTACGTCCGGCCCGTCGAACACCTCGCCCCCGAAGATGGACAGCGCGCGGGCGAGTTGCGAGGCGCTGAGGCTCGCCGGTGCCACCTGCTGCCGGCGGTTTGCATCGTGCGGCATCTCGATCCAGAGCCCCTGTGGCGTCAGCGTTAAATCGAACACCGCCTGGCTCAGCTTCCAGGCGCGAATGCGAACGCTCTTGTCCGGCAGCGACATGGCGACCGCGCCGTCGAGCCGGACCGATTGCCCGTCGGGCCGGCTCAGCGTCAGCATTGCCGCCGCGCTGACGGTCTTCACCGCATGAGCGCGCTCTGAAAGGTCGTGCAACGCGGTCGCGTCGCTCGTCCAACGGTAGGCGGGCAGATTCTCGGGTTCCGGGCGAGGCGAGCACCCGCACGCGAGCAGGCAGACGATCAATGGCAGAATAGCCCCCACGCCGGGGCAGAGCTTTAGCGCCGCCCCGGCTCTCTGTCGGCGCGCGGAGGAGCCGGGGCGACGCTGCGCTCTGCCACCGGCGTGGGGGGGAATTCGGTGAGGAGACGCTGTCATGGCGCCGACACCTCGCGCCGAAGGACCTTCCCGGAGGCGGACGTGGGGATCGCGTCGCGGATCTCGAAGACGCGGGGGACCTTGTAGGCGCTGAGCCGCTCGCGGGCGAAGGCGCGGAGGTCTTCGGGCGCCACGGTAGTTCCGGATTGAGCGGGGGAGACGATTGCCTTGAGCCGGCAGACCGCCTCGCTGACGCGCATCGGCAGCACGACACAGGCGCCCACTTGCGGATGCTGCCGCAGGACGGCTTCCACTTCGGCCGGGTTGACCTTGCGGCCGCCCACGTCGATCAGCAGTTTAAGGCGGCCGGTGATCGTCAGGACGCCCCGATGGTCGAGGCGGCCCAGATCGCCGGTGAGATAGTGGCCGTCGAGGAACGGGGCGTCGTCGGAGTCGAGATAGCCGCTCATCATGGACGCCGCCGCGATCGCGACCTGACCCTCTTGGCCAGGCTCTAGCGGTTTGCTCACACGCGGCTCGTCGGCATCGAGAACGCGGATCTCGACGTCATCCATCGCGGTCCCCACGCTCGCGGGGACGAAGTTGGGTGAGTTCGGATCGTTGAACGTCACGGACCCGATCTCCGTCGCGCCGTAGACCTGCCCGATGCGGAGGCCGGACTTGGCGAGGAATGCATCGAACGTCGCCCGCGGCAGCGGGCCGCCGGCGGAGTAGGCGCGGCGCAGGGTGGGGAACGCAGCGTCGGCGGCGCGGGCGAACATGTCGAACATGAACGGGACGCCCGGCAGAATCGTGATGCCGCCGGTGCGGAGTTCGGCCAGCACCGCGGGGAGGTCGAACTTCTCGCAGACGTGGATGCAGCTTCCCGCCGCGATCGGGGCGAGCAGGCCGTGCTCTAGGCCATAAGAATGGCAAAGCGGGACCGCCGCCAGCACGTGATCGCCGGCGGTGAAGCGGCAAGAGGTCACCATCGCTTTGGAAACCGCGTCCAGCGACGCGCCGTCCCGGCGGACGATCTTAGGGCGATCGGTCGTGCCGGAGCTTTGCAGCAGCAGGGCGGGGCCGTCGCCAGAGCGGGCGGGCCATAGTGGACGCGTCAGCAGGACCGCATCGCGGCTTATCGCGGGCAGGGGATCGTCCTGGGCAAAGAGAGGACGAATCAGCGGAGCGAGTTCGGTCGCGACGATTGCGGCCGCGGCGGAGGAACGGCGCGCCGCCGACTCCAGTTCGGGTCTCGCGGAGTCGGGCGAGACGGGGAAGACAGTGTCGCCCGCGGCGAGCGTGCCGAGGAAGGCAGCGTGGTACGGCTGGCGACTCGGATAACAGAGAAGCACCGTCGAATGGAGCGGGATCCGATCGCGGAGAATCGTCGCGAGTTCTCGAGCGCGATTCTCAAGTTCCGCAAACGTCAACGACGCGTCCGCCGAACCGCCCACGGCCAGCAGCGCCGGGGCATCCGGCCGAAGCCTCGCGTGGGTGCGTAAATCGTCGAGCAATCGAAGCGCCATGGATCGAGTGCGAGGATAGCTTCGCGTCGGTCCTGCTTCAAACGCATGATGAGCAGGACCCGGATGCATAGCCAACCCTCTGTCCTCGTGAGCGAAGCGAGGGATCTCCGACTCGGCAGACGTTATCGAACCGGAGATCCTTCGCTGCGCTCAGGATGACAGAGGGCGGGCAGTTTGACGCGATCGAGGGCGCTCGCTTCGAGGAGCGAAAAGCGGTTTCGGCGCGGGACCAGCGGAACACGCCGATTCAGCTTCTGAAGCAGGTAGAACAATTGCAATCTCCACCGCAGCGCGAAGGCCGGCCGGGGGAAGACCTGGCCGGCGAGGATTGAGAGGATGGCGCGATGCACATGCAGCGGGCCGGTGCCGTTGAGGAACAGTTCGCGGAACGAGTGGTCGTAATACTCGCGGATGAGGCGGAAGAACAGGCCAGAGCTTCCCTCGACGAAGCGAATGTAATCCCGGCGGGCGCGGGCGGGCGTCGTGCGGTTGTTCAACAGATCGATCACGCGCCCGGCGACTTCTTTCGCGGCGATCATCGCCAGCGTCACGCCGGTGGAGAAGATCGGGTCCATGAACGCGGCGGCGTCGCCGACGAGGAAATAGCCGTGGCCGGCGTACGGGCGGCAGGTGTAGCTGAAGTCGGCGGTCACCTGGTTCGTCGCCGGCCCGGTCGCGTCGGCCATCCGCTCGCGGACGGCGGGGCACCGCTCGATGCCCCAGGCGAGCAGCCGATTCGCGGGAACGTCCAGCGTGCGGGCGACGTCGGCATCGAGCACGAGCCCGACGCTGGTGCGGCGCTCGTCCAGCGGGATGAGCCAGAACCATCCTTCCTCGCACATCACGATGAGCGGGTGTCCGGCGGCCGGTCCCTCGGGACGCCGCACGTTCTCGAAATAGGCGAAGTAGGCGACCTTCTGCAGGCGCGGGTCGGTCGAAGGCCGGCGAGTGCCGAGATGGCGGCCTACGACCGTCGCCTGCCCGCTGGCGTCGATCAGCCAGCGGGCCGCCAGTTCCTGCCCGTCGGCGTCGATGCGGACGTCGCCATCGGAAAGGTGGAGGATTTTTCGGACCGAGACATTCTCGCGTACGTTCGCGCCGGCTTCGCGGGCCGCGTCGAGGAGCATCGCGTCGAACGGGGCTCGTTCGATGTTCACTGTCTCGGAGCCGGGGACGAGGCCTTGATCGAAGGTGAAGCGGGCAGAGGCGGTGCCATCGCCGAGGGCGAAATCGACGCCCAGCTTCGGGACGTGAGGCAGCTTGCGGACCTTCTCTTCGAGCTCGAGTTCGCGGATCAGCGGGAAATTCCGCGGAAGCAGCGACTCGCCGATGCGAAATCGCGGGAACGTCGCCCGCTCGAGCACCAGCACGCGCACCCCCGCCCGCGCCAGCACCAGCGCCGCGGTCGATCCGGCGGGACCACCACCAATGATGATGACATCGTGAGCGGGTGGGCTGGACATCTCGGAACGAACAGGCTCGCCCGTCAGACCGATGAAGCCGCCTGACCGGCGAAAATACAACCTAAATGCGCCGCAACGCCGCGAAGACGCAAAGGAAAACGCAAAGAAAACGATTTGAGTTGCACCTTTTCAATCTCTTCTGTCTTGGTGGCTTCCTTCGCGTCTTTGCGTCTTCGCGGCGCTGTTTTTATCCCACCACCGGAAGCGCCCGCGAATCGGCGGGGCGGGCCAGCAATTGCAAAGAGGTCTCGTACACCATCGCCGGCGTGACGCGGGTCATGCAGCGGTGGTCGAGGGGGCAGACCTTGCGCTGGCAGGGTCCGCAGAAGACTTTGACGGCGACCTTGCGCTCCTTCTCGAAATAGATCTCGGTCCACTCCGGGTGGGTCGGGCCGAAGACGGTGACGACCGGCACGTCCATCGCGGCGGCGATGTGCCGCGGGCCGGTGTCATTGGTCACCATCAAATCGCACCGGCGGACGATCCCCTTCAGCGACCCGAGCGTCATCCCCTTGGTTGAGAGGTCGACCGGGGCGTGCTTCATGCACCGCTTGATCGTCTCGAGGATCTGCCGCTCCTTGGGGATGCCGCTGAGCAGGATCGTGGCGTTCTGTTCGTCGATGAGCCGATCGGCCAGCTCCGCGAAATACTCCGGCCGCCAGCATTTGGCGGCGCCGTACTGCGCGCCGGGGTTGAGCAGCACAAGCGGCGGCTCGCCATGGGCGCCGGGGCGGTCGATGTCCGGGCTCAGCCCGCAACCGGCCAGCACGTCGCGGGCCTCGCGGGCTTCGGATGGGGTGACGAAGAGCTGCAGCTTCAGATCGCGGTTCTTCGAGGCCAGGTAATGGGCGATGCCCATGTACGTCTTGACGATCGGGCTGGGGATGAACTTCCCGTTATCTTTTACGTGCAGGAGCTTGTCGGTCAGGAGAAACCCGCGGCCGTCGCGCTCGTAGCCGACGACCCGATGGATGTTGGCCATCTTGCAGAGCAGCGCCACCTTGAACGAGTTGGGCAGCAGGATCCCCAGATCGAAGTGAGCGGCCCGGAGCCGGGCCGCCAGGTGAAGCAATCCCTTGCCGGCTTTCGCGCGGGTCTTGCCGGTGCGGTAGGTGATGATCTGATCGGCCCACGGCATCCCGCCGTAGAGCGGCTTGACGTACCGCCGCATCAGGTAGGCGATGTGCGCGTTGGGGTAAAGCTCGCGGACGGCTCGCAGCATCGGCGTCGCCATCACCGCGTCCCCCACCCAACTCGGCTGCACGATCAGGATCTTGTTCGGTTCGGACATGGTTGGGGACAGTATACCGATTGCGGGGCGGCTTGGGGTAGCCGTTTGAGGGCGAATCATGAAACGTGATGAGTGAAACGTGACAAATGCCTCTCCCGCGCGTCACGTCTCACTCATCACGTTTCACGGCTTCCTATTCCGCCGAAAACTTGAACACCGTCACCTGATGATACGTCTCCCCCGGCTTCAGCTCGGTCGAGGGGAAGTTCGGGTGGTTGGGCGAGTCGGGGTAGTGCTGGGTCTCGAGGCAGAAGGCGTCGTGCTGTTCGTACTTGGTGCCGCCCTTGCCGGTGAGGGAGCCGTCGAGGAAGTTGCCGGTGTAGAACTGCACGCCCGGCTGGGTGGTGCGGACTTCCATCACGCGGCCGGTCTTGGGGTCCTTGGCGCGGGCGGCGAGGGCGAGCGAGCCGTCCTGCGAGTTGAGGCAAAAGTTGTGGTCGTAACCGATCGGCGGCCCGCCGGGCACTTCGTTGATCCGATCGCCGATCCGGTGCGGCGTGGTGAAGTCGAAGACCGTCCCCTTCACCGGCGCGATCTCGCCGGTCGGGATCTGCGTCGCGTCCACCGGCGTGTAGTGATCGGCGTTGATCGTCATGATCTGGTCTTCGATCGTGCCGGAGCTCTCCCCGGCCAGGTTGAAGTAGCTGTGGTTCGTCAGGTTGATGACCGTGTCCTTGTCGGTCGTGGCGCGGTAGTCGATCTTGAGCTCGTTGTCGTTGTTCAGCGTGTAGGTGACGGTCGCGCTGAGCGTGCCGGGGAAGCCCTGGTCGCCGTCGGGGCTGGTCAGGTTGAAGGCCACGCTGACGCCGTTGGCGTCCTCCTTGGGAACGGCCTTCCAGACGTACTTGTCGAATCCCCGTGTCCCGCCGTGCAGCGTGTTGGGGCCGTTGTTGATCGGCAGGTGATAGGTCTGGCCGTCGAGCGTGAAGGTTCCCTTGGCGATGCGGTTGGCGTACCGCCCGGCGATCGCGCCGAAGAACGGGTGACCCTTGAGGTATTGGTCGAGGTTATCGAACCCGAGCACAATGTCGGCCGACTTGCCGTCGCGGTCGGGCACGTGCAATTCGGTCATGATCGCGCCATACGTCATGATCTTGGCGACCATGCCGTGGTCGTTGGTGAGGGTGTAGAGCTCGACGGGCTCGCCGTCCTTGGTCTTGCCGAAGTCGCGTTGTTTGAGGCTCATCTTTGAAGTTCCGTTTCCGTCCGCCTTCCCGCCTTCGCCCGACCCGGCCTGCTGGTGGGCACACGAGGTCGTCAGCGCGAGCATTGAGCCCAGGCACGCCAGCGTCATCAATCCGGAAAACCGCATGGTTCCTCCCGAGAGTTCGCCGAAAAGGTGAGGTATTCTGCTTCCTTCCGCGGGGCGGAGGATACCTTAGGGAATGAAAGTTGCCAGTTGTTAGCTGCCAGTTGCCAGTAAAGTCCCGGTTTTCCACTGGCAACTAACAACTGGCAATTGGCAACTCTTTCTGTCCGGCTACGGCTTGGCCGACTCCGCCTCCTTCACGAGCGTTTCCACGGCCTCGTCGAGTTGCTGGCCGCGGAGGTCCTTAAAGCGGATCACGCCCTTGGCGTCCAGCACGTAGATCGTCGGCCAGCCGTGGATATTCCACTTCGTCGCAATCAGGCCGTCGGTGCTGCCGTCGGACCAGGAGGGCCAAGTCATATGTTCCTTT
>DASXMX010000602.1:0-1718 GCA_036495445.1 Tepidisphaeraceae bacterium | reverse complement strand
CTGTCGCGCTTGGTCATCAGGTAGCGGATGTTCTCCGCGTTGGCCCGCACCGGAAGTGGCACCCGCTCGATGATGTGCAGTCCGTATCCGTCCAGCCCGACCCGCTTGGCCGGGTTGTTGGTCAGCAGCCGCATCGAGCGGACCCCGAGATCGACGAGGATCTGCGCGCCGATTCCGTAATCCCTTGCGTCCGCTGGTAATCCGAGCTTCAGGTTAGCGTCGACGGTGTCTTCGCCGGCGTCCTGAAGCTGGTAAGCCTGCAGTTTGTGCATCAGGCCGATGCCGCGGCCCTCGTGGCCGCGCATGTACAGCACCACGCCGCGCCCTTCGCGCGCCACCATCGCCATTGCGGCGTCCAGTTGGGGGCCGCAGTCGCAGCGACGCGAACCGAACACGTCCCCCGTCAGGCACTCGGAGTGCACACGAACCAACACATCGTCGCCGTCGGCGTTGGGCCCGGCGATATCGCCGCGAACCAGCGCCACGTGTTCAACGTCCTCGTAGATGCTGGCGTAGCCGATCGCACGAAACTCCCCGTGACGAGTCGGGATCCGGGCTTCGGCGATCCGCTCGATGTGCTTCTCGTGTTTGCGTCGCCATTCGATCAGGTCGGCGATGCTGATCAGGGCGAGATCGTGCTCGTCGGCGAAGACCCGCAGTTCGTCGGTCTGGGCCATCGAGCCTTCGTCCTTCTGGCTGACGATCTCGCAAATCGCGCCCGCGGGTTGTAGCCCCGCCATGCGGGCGAGGTCGACGGCGGCCTCGGTATGGCCGGGGCGCCGCAACACGCCACCGTCCTTGGCGCGCAACGGAACCACATGACCGGGGCGGCTGAAATCTTCGGCAATGCTGTTGGGATCGGCCAGCATCCGCATCGTGGTGGCCCGGTCGGAAGCCGAAATCCCGGTGCCGACACCTTTTCTCGCGTCGACGGTGACGGTGTAGGCAGTCCCGTGCTTGTCCTGGTTGACCGCGTACATCGGCAGCAGTCCCAGGCGGTCGCAGATCGCGCCGTCCAGCGGCACGCATAGATACCCCGAGGTGTAGCGGACCATGAAGGCCACCATCTCCGGCGTCGCCTTTTCGGCGGCGAAGATCAGGTCGCCTTCGTTCTCCCGCTCCTCGTCGTCGATGACGACGACGGCCTTACCGGACGCAATGTCGGCAACCGCCCTCTCGACGGAGTCCAACCTCGTCATCTCTGCTGCCTTGCTGTCGTGCGGGCCCAGGTGGGAAGTCCAAGTGCTGCACCCAGTATGAACCACCGGGGCGCCGCCGTTATTGCGACGGGTTTTCCAGGGAGGGGTTCACCCGGCGCCCCCACTGACCAGGGGCGCGGATATATAACGCACGCGCCAACTTGACCTTTGAAACATTGGCGATTGCGGACCGCACGAGGGTGCCCCTGAACAGGGAAGACGAAGTGTCGAAGGGTTGCGACGTCAATATAAGCCCCGGCTGTGCCGCAAGTAAGCACAGTATTTGAGGCGCGGGCGAAACCGTGCCAGGTGTTTTGGGCTCATTCCCGAGGGGAATTCTGCGGCCATGAAGATCAACGACAAGAAGCAAACAAGACCGTGGCTTCGCCTGTGTACTGGCGCTTTGGCGGCCGGCGGCGTGGCCGCGGGCACGCTTGGCTTGACGGCGGGCACCGCCCAGGCGGCCCCTCCTCCTGCACCCGTGTATCACCACCACTGGTGCCCGGGTGACCAATGGGA
>DASXMX010000601.1:0-11296 GCA_036495445.1 Tepidisphaeraceae bacterium | reverse complement strand
CTCCGGCCCTGAACCGAAAAGATCCGCAACTATAACGAGACGCAACGATTTCCGTCAAGTTCAGGCAATACGGGCTCAACGGATTGCCAGGGCCAAATCATCTGGCCCCCGTGGGTGATAGCAGCACATGGAGCAGATATTCGCGGTTGCGCCCGGCCTTGAGGCGTTCGTTCTTGGCGCAGAGCTTTACGCTTCGGTCCCGCCGGGGAAGGCCCACTGCGACTCGACGTAATACCGTAAGGTTCTAGTCACCGTGGTGTTTTCGCACGCGGTTCTGGTCTTCGTTGAAGGCCATGTCCAGCGTCCAGTGCTGGGCGTTTTCGCCCCCGCAACATCGGTTGCAACATTTGCGGGCATGTTGCATCGCCCACGGCGGGGCCAACGTCCCCAAACGGTTGTGCTTGAAGGAATTGTAGTAAACCGATGGCGGTCCCGGTGCAACAAATGCAACATCAGATCAATTTTGCAGAGTAGAGGCCTCACGGCCAGAGCGGCGTTCCTTCCAGCCCGACAGTTTCGGGAAGGCCCAGCATGAGATTCGCATTCTGCACGGCCTGTCCCGCTGCGCCCTTCCCCAGATTGTCGATCGCTCCCAGCGCGATGATCAACCCTCGCTCGGGGTCCGCAGCATAAGAGACGTAAACAAGGTTCGATCCTGTCGCCCATTTGGTGTGCGGCGCCTTGTCGATGACGCGGACGAACGGCCGCCCGTCATAGAACTTCCGCGCGGCGGCGAGGCACTGTTCCGTCGTGGATTTGCCCTTCGCATAGCACGTCGCAAGGATGCCGCGCGTCATCGGGATCAGGTGCGGGGTGAACGTGAGCGACGCGGACGCCCCGGCGAGCTTCGACAGCGTCTTGCTCATTTCCGGCGCGTGGGCGTGATTGAGCAGTCCGTAGGCGCTGGCGTCTTCGTTCACCTCGGCGAAGCCGAACGTCGACCCGCCCCCGCGGCCCGCGCCGCTGACGCCGGACTTGGCGTCGATGATGATGCCGCTGGGCTCGATCAGCTTGGCCGCGATCAGCGGCGCGAGCGGGACCAGTGACGCGGAGGGATAGCAGCCGGGGTTGGCGAGCCGGGTCGCGCCGCGGATTTGATCGGGCCAGACGTCGGCCAGCCCATACGTCCACCCCTCGGCGTAGCGGTGGTCGCCGCCGATGTCGATGATGCGGGTTTCGGGGCGGACCTTGGCTAGGGCTTCTTTCGAGTCGCCCGACGGGAGGGAGGCGAAGAGCAGGTCGAGTTCGCCGATGGCGAGCGGGTCCCATTTCTGAATCGTAAGACTGCCTAACGAGCCGATCCCGGGGAAGCGGTCGACCAGCGCCTGGCCGGCGCTGCCTTCACCGGCGATGTAGACCAGGTCGAAATTCGGATGGGTGGCGCAGAGGCGAAGGGCCTCGCCGCCCCCGTACCCGCTGACGCCGACGATGCCGACGCGGAACCGCTTGCTCGAAGGTTCGTGTTTCACGGCAGAATCCTAGCGAGCGAAGTCTGCACGTCGAGATCGCTTACGAAAATCGGGGCGAGGACGCCCCGGCTCTCCCGGCGAGCGAGAAGTTGCTGCCGACCGAGTCGGACCGCAACGACCAACTATCAACCCACAACTAACAACTCTCGTTCTCATCCGGTATAACACCGCACGCCGATGACTGCCCTGGCCCCCGAGACCGTTGGCGACGAGACGATGATCGTGGCCGATCCTCCGGACCGCCTCTGGCGCCGGGCCGCCGGCAACGGGCGGATCGTGATGGGCGGCGCCGTCTTGGCACTCGTCTTCCTGTGCTGCCTCGCAACACTCCCCTGGACGACGCGACAGAGCAGCCGCCTCTACTACGACCAGCAGCACGCCGATGCCAGCCTGCTGCCGCCCGCGCTGCACCCGTTCGATCGGTTGTTTGGCACCGATCAGCTCGGCCATAGCCTGCTGGCCCGGTGCCTTATGGGCGGCGTGATCAGCCTCAGCATCGGCCTGGCCGCCGCGGCGATTTCGGTCGCACTGGGCGTGACCGTCGGCCTGATCGCCGGCTACCGCGGCGGGTGGGTCGACTCGATGCTGATGCGGTCGGTTGACGTCCTCTACGGGCTGCCCTACATCCTGCTGGTCATCCTTTTCAAAATCGCGCTTCAGGACCCACTCGCGGCGCTCGTTAGCCATCTGCAGTGGGGCACGTCTCATTGGGTGTCACCGACGATGGCGGGCAACCTGATCGTGCTGTTCCTGGCGATCGGGCTCGTCAGTTGGCTGACGATGGCCCGCGTCGTCCGCGGGCAGGTGCTCTCGCTGCGGGCGCAGCCGTTCATCGAGGCGTGCAAGGCGACGGGGCTGAAGGAATGGCGGATCTTCACCCGCCATCTACTGCCGAATTTGGTCGGCCCGGTGATCGTCTACGCGACGCTGACGGTCCCGTCGGCGATCCTGCAGGAGTCGTTCCTGAGCTTCCTCGGCATCGGCATTCAGCCGCCGCTGCCCACCTGGGGCAGCCTGGCCAGCGACGGGCTGAATCCCGGGCTCAATCCCGTCCACAGCCGCTGGTGGCTGCTGGTGATCCCCTGCGCGTTTCTCGCGATCACCCTGCTGAGCCTAAACTTCGTCGGCGACGGGCTGAGAGACGTCTTCGACCCCAAGCGCGAGGCGGCGAAGATCTGAGCCGCCCGACCGTATTTGTAAGTCCCCCGTGAGGATCGAATGGGCAATCGCTTTGGTGTGAAAGACTTCCTCTTGCTGGCCCTGCTGGTCGTGCTGATCGTGTCGGTTTGGCTGTCGATGGCGCAGCGCGACCGGGAATGGAAAGTGCTGGAGTCAATTCGTGATCAGGGGGACAGTCAGAGCCATGATCTGGCGGCGATTCGTCGGGCTCTGGCGGGGGGCATTCGCCTGAGCAACGCCGGGGGATCGGCAACCTCCGGGTCCGCGGAGGGCAAAGAGGATCCGTTCAAATACGTGAAGGAAGCCGAAGCCCAGCCCGACTACGCCAGTGGGGATTGGTTCATTGACAATCTTCACACGAAAGTCGGCGACTTGACGCCGCTCCTCGCGTCCAACGACCTTTATTCGCAGATCATCCAGGGTCGCGTTCTGGAATCACTGGTTTATCAAGATCCGAACACTCTCGAATACGTTCCGCTGCTCGCCCGCTCGTTGCCCCAGATTTCAAGAGACGGGTTGACGTTCACCTTTCAGTTACGGCAGGGGATTACGTTTTCCGACGGCGTGCCCTTCACCGCCGACGACGTGGTGTTCACGTTCAACTGGATTATGAACCCGGCGGTGGAGGCGCCGCGCGATCGCGCATATTTCCAGAAGATTGCCTCGGTGACCAAGAACGGCGACGATGAGGTCGTCTTCAAGTTCAAGGAGCCGTACTTCCTCAGTATGGATCTGGCCGGGGGGATGCAGATCCTTCCCAAGCACTTTTACGAGAAGTACACGCCCCAGCAGTTCAACACCAACCCGGGATTGCTGATGGGGACCGGGCCTTACATGCTCCGCGACCCTGCAAGCTGGCGACCGGGCGACCGGGTGGAACTCGTCCGTAACGATCGATACTGGGGTGAAACGCCGCCGTTCAGCCGGATCGTCTACGAGCAGGTGGAGCAGGACGCCGCGGCGCTCACCATGTTCAAGAACGGCGACGTGGACACCTTCATCGCTCAACCGGAGCAATACGAACTGCTGTTGAAAGACGCGCAACTCGTCAAGCGCACGCAGCACTTCGCGCTGGACACGCCGTTGAGCGGCTACTCGTTCATAGGCTGGAACGAGAAGCGTAACGGAAAACCGACCCTCTTTGCGGATAAGCGGGCCCGCCTTGCCATGACCCTCCTGACCGATCGCGAGCGCATCTGCAAGGAGGTGCTGCTCGGGTATGCGACGGTCGCCAACGGGCCGTTTAGCCCGCTCGGCAAGCCGCAGACCGCCCCGGATTTGAAGCCCTACGCGTACGATCCGGCACGTGCGAAACAGCTCCTGAAAGAACTGGGCTACCAGGACCGAAACGGCAGCGGCGTCGTGCAGGGGCCGGACGGCAGGCCGTTTGAGTTCACGTTCACCTACCCGGCGAAAGACGAAACGCTGCAGCGCATCGTGCTGTTCCTCCGCGACTCGTACGCGGCGGCCGGCATCAAGATGAACCTCGACCCGGTCGACTTTCCCATCCTGATCCAACGGCTGAACAACCGTGACTTCGACGCGACGACGCTCGCGTGGAGCGGCGAGGTGGAAGACGACCTGTACCAGATCTTCCACTCCAGTCAGATCGGCGACCAGGGCGACGATTTCGTTTCCTACGCAAATCCCGAGCTGGACAAGCTGATCGAAGAGGCACGCCGCACGGTGGATGAGCCGAAACGCATGAAGATGTGGCAGCGGTGCAGCGAGATCCTGCACGAAGATCAGCCTTATACATTCCTGACCCGGCGAAAGTCGCTCTCCTTCATGGCCGGGCGCATCAAGAACGTTCACCCGTCGAAAGTCGGGCTGAATTTCGTGGGCCGGTGGAACATGCCCTGCCCCTGGTACGTTCCCAAGGAACTCCAGAAGTGGGGAAAGTGATCGGCCATGACGACGTACATCATCCGCCGATTGCTCTTGTTCTTCCCGACGCTGCTGGGCATCACGATCGTGGTGTTCGCCGTGATGGCGCTTTCGCCCGGCGGCGTCGGCGCGTCGCTGCTGACGCGGGAGGGCGGAATGGACCCCCGCGTCCGCAAGGAGGTCGAGGCCTACTACAACAAGCGATACGGGTTGGACAAGCCGCTGCCGGTGCAATACCTTCGCTGGCTCAACGAGGTGTCCCCGGTAGGCACGAAGGAAGCGGGCACCGGGTTCCCTCAAGCCTGGGGGTTCGGTTTCAAAATGCCCGACCTGGGCGAGAGCCTCGTCCGCCATCGGCCCGTCATTGATCTGATGAAGGAAAGCCTGCCGATCACGCTGCTGCTGAATTTCATCTCGATCCCACTTGTATATCTTATCGCCATCGTCACCGGCATTACCGCTGCGAAGCACCGTGGGAAGATCGCCGACGTAGGTCTGGGATCGGTCCTGCTCGCCATGTGGTCCGTCCCCCAAATTTGGGCGGGCGTGCTGCTGATCGGCTTTCTCGGAAGCAACCAGTACCTGAAGATCTTTCCGGTGAATGGGCTGCACGACGTCCAGAGCGACGGGATGACGTTTCTGCCCCATATCATCCATGGGGCGTTCGAGCGGGGCTGGCTGCTCGATTCGCTATGGCACCTGGTCCTGCCGGTTTTTTGCCTGAGTTACGTCAGCTTCGCATTCCTCTCCAAGCTGCAGCGAAGCTCGATGCTGGAGAACATCGGCCTCGATTATGTCCGAACCGCCCGAAGCAAGGGGTTGGGCGAGAAGACGGTCCTCTACCAGCACGTGTTCCGCAACAGCCTGATCCCGTTGATCACGATCTCGGCCAGCATCCTGCCGAGTTTGCTCAGCGGCGCGGTGATCGTGGAGAGCATCTTCGGGATCAACGGGATGGGGAAGCTTATCGTCGATGGCGCGCTGGCCCACGATCGCGAATTGGTGCTCTCGGACGCGCTGGTGATCGGCGGCTTGGGGCTGATCTCGTACTTGCTGGCGGACATCTGCTACGTCATCGCCGACCCGCGGGTGAGTTATGACTGATAGTGCCATGGTCGATGATATGGCCCTCGCGCCAGCCGATGCGCCGGTGCAAGCGGACGCGCCGCCGACCCGCGGCCTCGTGGCGCAGGCGATTCGCGACACCCTCTCGGGCGCCGGGGCCAAAGCCGGGCTGGTGTGGATCTGCGTCGTCGGGTTTTGTGCCGTGTTCGCGCCGTTCCTCGCCAACAGCTATCCGTTGGCGGTGAAGATCGGCGGCCACTGGTCCAGCCCACTGCTGCGTCACCTGACGCCCGTTGATGTCATTCTCCTGGTGATGTTCTTCGCCTGCGTGATACTCGCGCTTATCCGTCGGCTGACGTTTGCGCGAAAACTCGCGATCGGCGGCATAGTGCTGGTGGTGATCACGCCGCTCGCTTACCTGTTTGTCAGGCCGCCCTCGCTGGATGTGTTTGAGGAATACCGCGATTTAGCCAAGCAGGGGAAGATCGAAGCAGCGATCTACGCGCCCATTCCGTATTCCGCCAACGACCGGATGCGCGACCAGCCCGAAGATCGCCTCAGCCCGCCCAACCGCCGCCATCTGCTCGGGACCGAAGACACCGGCGGCGACCTGCTGAGCCGGATGATCCATGCCTGCCGGATCGCGATGTCGATCGGTTTCATCTCGACCGGGATTGCCGTCGTCATTGGGATCGTCGTTGGCGGAGTGATGGGATACTTCGTCGGCGCGATCGACCTCTTCGGGATGCGCCTGATCGAGATTTTTGAGGCCATCCCAACGCTGTTCCTGCTGATTGCGATCGTCGCCTTCTTCGGCCGCAACCTCTACATTATGATGGCGATCATTGGCCTCACGACCTGGACGGGCGATGCGCGGTTCATCCGCGGCGAGTTCCTCCGCCTTCGCAACCAGGACTTCGTCCACGCGGCCGTCGCCGCGGGGTTGCCGGTCCGATCAGTCCTGTTCCGCCACATTTTGCCTAATGGGATCTCGCCCCTGATCGTCAGCGCCAGCTTCGGCATTGCGTCGGCGATCCTGTACGAAAGCACGCTGAGCTTCCTGGGACTCGGGCTCGTGGACGAGCCGAGCTGGGGTCAGATGCTCGAACAATCCCTGGGCGTCGGTGGAACGTTTATCTGGTGGATCGCCTTCTTCCCCGGGCTGGCCATCTTCCTGACCGTTTTCGCTTACAACCTGATCGGCGAATCGCTGCGGGATGCGCTCGACCCGCGGCTTCATGGAATCGAGTGATGCAACAGCCACTGCTGGACGTCAAAGACCTCGACATCGCGTTCAACACCGAGCGCGGCCAAATCCGCCCCGTGCGGGACGTGTCGTTTTCGATTTACCCGGGGCAGACCGTCGCGCTGGTGGGCGAGAGCGGGTGCGGCAAGTCCGTCACGTCGCTGTCGATCCTGCGGCTCATCCCCACGCCGCCGGGGCAGATCCTGGGCGGGCAGATCCACTTCGAGGGGCGCGATCTGCTGACGTTGCGGGAAGACGAGATGCGCGCCGTCCGCGGCAAAGACATCGCGATGATCTTCCAGGAGCCGATGACGTCGCTGAACCCGGTTTACACGATCGGGGACCAGATCGCCGAGGCGGTGGTGCTTCACCAGCACGTGTCGCAGGACCAGGCATATCGGATTGCGGAGGAGGCGCTGCACGACGTCGGCATCGCCGACCCGCACCGGCGGCTGCGCGAGTACCCGCACCAGATGTCAGGCGGCATGCGGCAGCGCGTGATGATCGCGATGGCCTTGTCCTGCCGGCCCAAGCTGCTGATCGCGGACGAGCCGACCACGGCGCTGGACGTGACGATCCAGGCGCAGATCCTCGAGCTGCTCCGCAAGCTGCAGCGCGAACGCGGCATGTCGATCCTGTTGATCACGCACGACCTGGGTGTCGTCGCCGAGAACGCGGACGTCGTGGCGGTGATGTACGCGAGTAGAGTCGTCGAAGTGGCGACGGTCGAGGAATTGTTCGACAAGCCGCAGCATCCGTATACGGAGGGTTTGTTCCGGTCGGTGCCGAAGCTGGGCCGCGAGAGCGAGCGGCTGGAGACGATTCCTGGCCAGGTGCCCAACCCGGCCCGGTTCCCCTCCGGGTGCAAGTTCCACACCCGCTGCCCTCGCACGCGGGCGCTGGCCGCCGCGGGGGCGAAGCCGGAGGACGTCGTCACGATCCACACCGGCGAGGAGCAGGCGCAGGTGATGCGGGTCTGCCAGCAGGACGAGCCGGCCCTCCGCGAGGTGATGCCGCGGCACTGGGCCGCGTGCCATTTCGCCGAGAATTTCGCGAGCGCCCCCCAGACGGTGCCGCAGTTGGATCATCACCGCACCGTCGAGCCGGACGTGATCGACGCCGCCGCCGGCGTTGCGCCCGGGGAGCCGGTGATGCAGGCGGTCGAGGAGTAGACGCCACGAATCCGCGAAGGGCCTCAGGTATAATCCGGTTATGACGGCAGCCGTTTCACAATCTCCCGTGCGTCACGCGGTCTACACCAGCGAGGCGCTGTTTCCGCTCACGGTCGACCAGTATCACGACCTGATCCGCGCCGGGACGCTCTCGGAAGCCGACCCCGTGGAACTGCTGGAAGGGATCCTGCTCTACAAGATGCCGAAAAACCCACCGCACGCGGCGATTACCACCGCGATCCGCGACGCAATCGCATTGCTGCTGCCGCCTCAGTACCACGCCCGCTCCGAGCAGCCGGTCACGCTCCCAGATGGCGAGCCCGAGCCCGACGCGGCTGTGGTCCGGGGACGCGCCAAGGACTACATGTCGCGCCACCCCGGGCCCGACGAGGTTCCCCTGATAATCGAGGTTGCTGACTCAAGCCTGGACCGTGATCGCGGAATCAAACTGCGGAGCTATGCGCGGGCCGGGATCCGGGAATACTGGATTGTCAACCTGATCGAAAACCAGGTCGAGGTGTACACCGATCCCGATCCGGTGGCCTCTGGCGGCCCGACGTACCGCGGGAAGGCGGTCTACGTGCAGGGCAATTCGGTCCCGCTGGTGATCGGCGGCAACCGTTTGGGCGACATGCCCGTCTCCGCGATGCTGTCGTGAGGGTGTGGAGTGAACCCGAATGAATGAATCGGCTTCCAGCGTCGTCGCTTACGAACGGCCCAAGGACATGGCGATCGTCGCGCCGCCGGACCGCGGCACGCCGCTGCTGGAGGTGCGCGACCTCAAAACGTGGTTCCCGATCCGTCGCGGCGTCTTCTCGCGCACGGTCGGGCACGTGAAGGCGGTCGACGGCGTCAGCTTCGACCTGGCCCCCGGCAAGACGCTGGGCCTCGTCGGCGAATCGGGCTGCGGCAAGACCACCGCCGGCCGGACGATCCTCCGTCTCATCCCCGCCACCGGCGGCACCGTCCGCTACAAAGGTGAGGACTTCTTCGCCTATCGCGGCCGCGAGCTGCGGGAGCTCCGGCGGCAGATGCAGATCGTCTTCCAAGACCCGGTCAGCAGCCTCAACCCGCGGATGACGATCGGCAACATCATCGGTGAGCCGATCGAGGTGCATGGCATCGCGAAAGGGCGCGAGAAGAACGACCTCGTCGCGGCGTTGCTTCAGCGGGTCGGGCTCGACCCGTCCTACGCCGCCCGATACCCGCACGAATTCTCCGGCGGGCAGCGGCAGCGCATCGGTATCGCCCGCGCGCTCTCGCTCTCGCCCAATTTCATCGTCTGCGACGAGCCGGTCTCGGCACTCGACGTCTCAATCCAGTCGCAGATCCTCAACCTGCTGGACGACCTGCAGAAGGAGCGGGGGATCGCCTACCTGTTCATCGCGCACAATCTTGCCGTCGTCGAGCATTTCTCCGACGAGGTGGCGGTGATGTACCTGGGGCGGATCGTGGAGAAGGCGGCCAGCCGGGAGCTGTACAAGAACCCGAAGCACCCGTACACGGTCGCGTTGCTCTCGGCGATCCCCGAGCCCGACCCGCGGCCGCGGAAGCGGCGGATCATCCTGCCGGGCGAGGTGCCGTCCCCGTCGAACCCGCCGACCGGCTGCCACTTCCATCCGCGCTGTCCGCTGACGCGGCAGAAGGCCGCCGAGGCCGGCGCCGGCGACACGGTGCAGATCACGTACAAGGGCGAAAACCTCGACGGGGCGACGACCAACGGCAACGGCGCCGTCAGTTCAGCCCGGGTCATGCGCAAGTGCGTCGAGCAATCGCCGCCCCTCGAGCAGAAGCAGGGCCAGCCCGGTCACGTCGCGGCGTGCTGGTTCACCTCCTGAGGCGGGCCGCGCGATTATTGGTCGCTCGATGGTGAAGGCGCGCCTTTTACCCCCTCTCCCTCCGGGAGAGGGCAGGGGTGAGGGGGAATTACGAGCGCCTCGCCTGCTGTTCGAAAGCCTTCTCCGGCTTCCCCTTACCCCATCCCTCCCCCAGAGGGAGAGGGGGCAAGAGGGACCGCCGCGGCCCTGTGTTGCCCTGTCCTGTCTGATCGCGAGGGAAGCGGAGTTCGGGCGACGTCGCTAGAATCCCGGCCATGACGAACACGATCACGATCCCCCAACGTGTCCTGCTCGGTCCCGGGCCCAGCGACGTGCCGCCCTCCGTCCTGGCGGCACTCGCGCAGCCGACAATCGGGCACCTCGATCCGGTGTTCCTTCGGCTGATGGACGAGATCCGCTCGGGCCTGAAGAAGGTCTTCCGCACCGACAACGAGATGACGCTCGCCGTGAGCGGCACCGGGTCGGCGGGGATGGAGACGATCTTCGTCAACCTCGTCGAGCCGGGCGACCGCATGCTGATCGGCGTGAACGGCGTCTTCGGCGGCCGCATGGTCGACGTGGCCGGGCGGTGCGGCGCGGAGGTTCACACCGTCGAGGCGCCGTGGGGGCAGACGATCGAGCAGGATCGGATGATCGAGGCGATCGCGAAGCTCAAGCCGAAGGTCGTCGCGATCGTACATGCCGAGACCTCGACCGGCGTGCATCAGCAGGTCGATCGGCTAGGCGCGGCGGCCCATCAGCACGGGGCGCTGCTGCTGCTCGACTGCGTCACGAGCCTGGGCGGAATGCCGGTCGAGATCGACGGCTGGGGCGCCGACGCCGCCTACAGCGGCACGCAGAAGTGCCTCTCCGGCCCGCCCGGGCTCTCGCCCGTGACGCTCTCCCCGCGCGCCGTCGAGCGATTGCTCGCACGCAAGGCGAAGGTGCAGAGCTGGTATCTCGATATGACGATGGTTCGCCAGTATTGGGGCAGCGAGCGCTTCTATCACCACACGGCCCCCATCAACATGCTCTACGGCCTGCACGAGGCGATCTCGATCCTCCTGCAAGAAGGGCTCGACGCCCGCTTCAAGCGCCACCAAGCCGCCCATCAACTCCTGCGACAGGGCCTGCGCGAGCTCGGCATCGATTACGTCAGTCAGGAGGGCCACCACCTGCCGATGCTCAACGCGGTGAAGATCCCCGACGGCGCCGACGATGCGACCGTCCGCCGACGATTGCTCGACGAATACGGGATCGAAATCGGCGGGGGGCTCGGCGCGTTCAAGGGCAGGGCGTGGCGCATCGGACTGATGGGCCACGGCGCTACCCACCGCAACGTCACGCTCTTGCTCGCAGCGTTCCGCGAGATCCTTAAGAAGTGAGCCGGCGCAGGAAAATGAACCACAGAGCGATGGTCTTCGCGTCAATCCCAGGGCGACGGGAAGGGCATTTAGCGCA
>DASXMX010000600.1:0-1989 GCA_036495445.1 Tepidisphaeraceae bacterium | reverse complement strand
GCATGGGCGAGGCGCCCATGCCACGGAAATGGCGAACCCCGCCCTTCCTTGACGACGCCTACCCGATTTCCGCAATCGGCGCCATGGGCAACCCGGTTTCCGCCTCGATGGCAAGTAACCGATTGTACTTCGCGAGTCGTTCGGAGCGGGTGATCGACCCAATTTTGATGTAGTCGCCCGCCCACCCGACGGCCAGGTCCGCGAGCCAGTCGTCCTCGGTCTCCCCGCTGCGGGCGCTGACGGTCACTGCCCAACCGGCGCCGCGCGCAAGTTGGCACGCTTCGGCCGCCTCGGTCAAGGTGCCGATCTGGTTCACCTTCAGGAGCAGCGCGTCGGCGGCCCCAGTTTGAACGGCACGCGCGATCCGCGACGGATTGGTGCACAGCAGGTCGTCGCCCATCGTGATCGCCCTGCCCGCAAGCGTCTGACGCAACGCCGGCCAGTGCTCCCAGTCGTCCTCGGCGAGGCCGTCCTCGACGCTGACGATCGGATAGCGCTCGACCCACCGGCCCACGAGTTCCACCATCTGCCGGCTCGCGAGCGGCTCGCCGCCAAGGTGATACTTGCCGTCCTGGTAAAAATGACTCGATGCCACGTCGATCGCGATGGCGACAACCCGTCCGGGATCAAAGCCGACCAATCGGATCGCATCGGTCGCCACTTTCAGCATTGACTCTGAATCTTCAAACGGTGGCGCCAGACCACCCTCATCCGCCACGAGCGGCCGGGCACCATACAGTTTACGCGTCAGGAGCGCGGCCGCCTGGTAGACGGCGTACGTCGCCGCGAGCGACTCGTCAATCGTTCGTGCGGCTGCGGGAACGACCAGCACGTCCTGGATCGGCACCTGTCCGCCCGCGTGCTTCCCGCCGCTGAAGAGGTTCACCGTCAGTCGCGGGAGACGCGGCTCCGTTCCCATCATTTGCGCCAAATGCCGGTAAAGCGGCATCCTGCGCGCCTGTGCGACACACCGCGCGAAAGCGATTGATACTGCAAGGATCGCATTCGCGCCCAGTCGTGATTTGTCCGTCGTGCCGTCGAGCTCGATCATCGCCCGATCGAGGTCCGCCTGAGTCGCGAACGCCCGGCCGGCAAGGGACTCGTTCAGATCGCGGTTGACATGCCCCACCGCGCCTCGACATCCCAGGCCGCCATATCGGGCGTCACCGACGTCCCGTAACTCGACCGCTTCTGCACGGCCGGTCGACGCGCCGGACGGAACCGAAGCGGCCGCCCATGTACCGTCGGACAACTCGCACGTCGCCTTCACGGTTGGTCGTCCCCGGCTGTCGAGGATCTCCAATGCGGTCAGTCGTTTGATCACCGCCATCGCTTTGCATCCTCACTTACGCCCTGCCAAGCCTTCTCACGAATTCGTCCACCAGGTCGGTCATCAGCCGCGGCAGGTCGTCCATCATCAACGACGACGCGTTCGCCTGCGCCGCGGCGGATTCGGGCCGCAGATACTCCAGCGGCGAACGGCCGATGCACCGCGCCAGCAGGCAGGCCAGCGTGTGCCGGCAGGCCCGCTCTTCCAGTCCCTCGGCCCAAGCCACGCCGCCGATCGCGCGGCGGTAGGTCAGCCAGAACGTTTTGGCGGCGCTGGCAAAGTCGCCCCGGCGGTCGCGGAGATGGTTGGCCTTGCTCAGCAGGTGCGTCAGGCCGAAGCCCAGGTCGAACGCGCCGTCGCCGAAATGGATCACCTCGTGATCGATCAGGATGAGGCGATCGCCGCGGACGAGCACGTTTTTCGGGCTGAAGTCGCCGTGCACGAGGGTGAAGCGCGTCGCCCTCGAGTCGTCGATCAGGCGTTCGAGGAACGGGGCGGCGAACGGCATCCGCTGGGCCGAGTAGGCGTAGTAGGGCTCGAGCCGGAGCGACTCGAAGAACGAGCGGTCGTCGAACTCCCGGGCGAACTGCTGCCGCCGATCGAACCCGGCCCGGTGGATGGCCGCGAGACGCTCGGCGAACTGCCGGACGTGATCCGGC
>DASXMX010000599.1:0-12673 GCA_036495445.1 Tepidisphaeraceae bacterium | reverse complement strand
TCGGGTTCGAGCACTCGTTCCAGATGGCCTACTCCCGCACGCACTACGGGACCGGGTACTACATTTATCAGCAGTTCGTGCCGGGGGCGAAGCTGACGCAGCCGATCCGCGCGTGGGATGCGAAGACGCCGCCGGATCGCGACGTGCTGGAGTTGATCTCGCGATCGGGGACGGACCTGCTCACCGACGTCCCGGGGCTGCAAGCGCATACTCTCGATTCCGATATTCCAGCGGATGGATCGGCTCGACTCCTGCTGAAAAATGGGCCCTCGACGATCCGCGGCATCGAGTTGAGCTGCCCGAAGGACGAGGCGATCGATTTCGGGCATGTTCGATTGAAGGTCTGGTGGGACGATCGCGCCGAGCCGTCGGTCGACGCGCCGATGGCGCTCTTCTTCGGTGCGGGCACGCTTTACAACCGCGACGGCAAGGCGGATTTCGTCAAGGCATTCCCCGTCAACATCCGCTTTGACGATCAACGGGTAAACCTTCGGTGCTGGTTCCCGATGCCGTTCTTCCGCTCGGCACGGATCGAGTTGGCCGGCGCCGGCGTCACGATCAAGGACGCGCGGATGAACGTCCGCACCGAGCCATATCGCGATCCGCCGAATCAGGTCGGGTACTTTCATGCGACCTACCGCGATCACCCCGCCCCGCGCGCGGGCGAAGACCTGCTGTTGCTCGATACGCGCCAAGTCGAAGGCGGCGGCGACTGGAGCGGCAGCTTCGTCGGGACGTCATTCATCTTCTCCCACGCGGCCAACCTCAACACGCTCGAGGGCGATCCGCGGTTCTACTTGGACGACAGTAATACGCCGCAGGCGCAGGGCACCGGCACCGAGGAGTGGGGCGGCGGCGGGGATTACTGGGGCGGCCGCAACATGACCCTCCCGTTCGTTGGCCACCCCTGCGGCGCCAAGGCCAACGCCGGCGTCAACGACCTGGACAAGATCGAGTCGGCCTACCGCTTCCTTCTGGCCGACCTGATGCCCTTCGGCAAGAACGCCCGCATCACCCTCGAGCACGGCGGCACGAACGAATCGACCCAGCACTACGAGACGGTCGCCTACTGGTACGGCCTGCCCGCCGCGTCGCTTGTGAAGACCGATGAGCTGTCGATCGGCGACGAGGCGAGCGAACGCGCGCACGGGTACGACTCGCCGCAGGCGTCGCCGGTTTATCAGCTTTCGAGCCGGTACGAGTGGGGCGTCGACCATCTGAAGGGGAAGGAGATTTTCCCCGAGCAATCCGACCACGGCCGGACCACGACGGGCACGTCCGAGTTCACCCTCCGCCTCCGGCCCGACAACCTGGGCGTGATGCTTCGGCGGAAGCTCGATTACCAGTTCCCCAACCAGCGGGCGAACGTCTTCGTCGCTCCAGTCGACGAGAAGGGAAAAGTCGCGGGCGATTGGCAGCCGGCCGGCGTCTGGTATCTGGCGGGGTCGAACACCTGCGTCTATTCGAATCCGCGCGACGAGCTCGGAGCAACCGCACATGTGGTCGAAACCTCGAACCGGCGTTTCCGCGACGACGAGTTTCTGCTGCCACTCGCCCTGACGCAGGGCCGTTCTGCGATCCGCGTCCGCGTCACATTCTCTCCGGTGAAAGTTCCGCTGTTCCCGGGCGCGCCGCTGCCGGAGCTTGCATGGAGCGAGATGCGTTACGCCGCTTACTGCTTCGTCATGCCGGAATTCGAGGTCTCGCAAAGCAAGTAGTTGCTACAATGCCCGGGACAGCGGGAGGCGTACGTGTCCCTTTCCACCACTGGCGAGGCGCCAATTGTCGCGACGCGGGAGCAGCCACCGGACGCGCCGCGCGCCGGTTGGCCGGTGCCGGTGGCGAACACCGTGGCCGCGCTGCGGCCGCGGCAGGCGCGGTGGGCGGCGGTGAACCTGGGGCTCATCGGCTTGGTGTTGCTCCTGCAGTTCGTGCCGGCGTTCGAGCACGGGCGGCCGCCGCGGAAGGTCGTCGGCCTCTTCGCCGTCGCCGCGGCGTTGCAGTTGGCCGATTTGCTCTGGCTCCTGTGGCGCCGCGCCCCGCTGCCGCGACAGGCGGGGACGACCCATTTCAAGTTTGCGCTGGCATTCAACGTCCTGCTCGCGTTCGCGCTGGCGATGTGCTCGCCGCTGGACGACATCCAGTACGGGCTGCTGGTACTGCCGGCCGTAGTCGCGATCGCGTTTCGGTACGGCCTCCTGGCGGGGATCTGCTTCAGCCTGGCGACCGGCGTGCTTAGCTTCCTGCCGCTCGGGCTGTTCATCGCGGCCCATCCGGCCGAACGCCAGTCCGCGATGCTCCAAGGCCTCGTGCTCGCGGCCATCTACGTCGTGGTCGCGATCGTCGTCGACGTCCTGTGCGGCGCCGTCCGGGACGAAGCCGCCCGGCTCCGACGCAGCCTGCGCGATCTACGGCGAACGAAAAACCAGCTCGTCGCCCAGGAGAAGCTCGCCGCCGTCGGGCGCCTTTCGGCGGCGATCGCCCACGAGATCCGCAACCCCGTGGCGATGATCGCCAGTTCCCTCGATCTGGCCGCCGAACCGGCCACGCCCGACGCGGAGCGACGGGACATGCTCCGGATCGCCCGCGATGAATCGAGCCGCCTCACGACGCTCACCAACGACTTCCTCGCCTATGCGAATACCAAGCCCCCGCAGCGGACGCGCGTTTGCATTGCGGGGGCGCTCGGGGCCGTCGCGTCCCTTGCCGCGGCCCGGGCCGCGGAAACGGGCATCGAGATTCGGGCGGACGGTTCGCCGGACGTCGAAGCCGACTTGGACGAGCTCCAACTCCATCAAGCCTTGCTGAACCTCACGTCCAACGCGATCGAGGCCTCGCCGCCGGGCGGGACGGTGACGCTGGGCGGGCATGCGGTCGACGGGTGCGTCGACCTGTGGGTCGAGAACTCCGGTGCAGCGATCCCGCCCGACATGGTCGTCCGGCTGTTCGAGCCGTTCTTCACGACCAAGCCGCACGGCACCGGGCTGGGCCTGCCGATCGCCCGGAACATCGCGGTAGCCCACGGGGGCGACCTGGTCCTGGGCCGAAACGCAACCGGCCGCATTCGGTTCGTCCTTCACCTTCCGGCCCATCCCAACCCGACTGGGGGGAGGAATTAACTGATGGCGCGCATCCTGATCGTTGACGATGAGGCGAACATGCGCCGCATCCTGGGCGCGATGCTTCGCGCGGACGGGCATGAGGTGAGCGAAGCGGGCGGCACCCGCGACGCGATCGCGAAGATCGAGCGACAACGGTTCGACCTCGTGATCACCGACCAGAAGATGTCGGACGGGACCGGGCTGGAGGTGCTCGCCGCCACCCAGGACGCCGACCCGGCGCTGCCGGTGGTAATCCTGACCGCCTTCGCGACGGTGGACCTGGCGGTGGAGGCGTTGCGGCACGGTGCGTTCGACTTCCTGACCAAGCCGTTCACCGCCGACGCCGTCCGCGCGGCGGTCGGGCGGGCGGTCGAGCGCATCCGCTTGAGACGGGAGAACGAACTGCTCAAGGGGGAGATCGACCGTCTCGGCTTCACCGCCGATCTGCTCGGCGAGAGCGCCCCGATGCAGGCGGTCAAGGAGCGGATCGCCCGCGTCGCGCCGACCAACGCGACGGTGATGATCACGGGGGACACGGGGACCGGCAAGGAACTGGCCGCCCGCGCGATCCACCGCGGCAGCAACCGGTCCAACGGCCCGTTCCTCCCCGTGAACTGCGCCGCGTTTCCCGAGACGCTGCTGGACAGCGAGCTGTTCGGCCACGAGCGGGGCGCGTTCACCGGGGCCGACCGGAGCCGGCCCGGCTGGTTCGAGGCCGCCGACGGCGGCACGCTCTTCCTCGACGAGGCGGGCGAGATGTCGCTGGCCCTTCAGGCCAAGCTGCTCCGCGTCCTGACCGACCACCAGATCCTCCGCATCGGCTCGCGGTCGCCTCGGGCGGTGGACGTGAGGGTCATCGCGGCCACGCACCGCGATCTGAAGGAGCAGGTGCGGACGGGCGAGTTCCGCGAAGACCTGTACTACCGGATCGCCGTCGTCCCGGTGGAGATGCCGCCGCTGCGTGAGCGGCGGGAAGACATTCCCACGCTGGTCGACCGCTTCCTGGCCGACGCCGCCCGCGAGCTGAAGGTCCCCCGGCGTGAGCTCGCCCCGGCGGCCATGCGGAGGCTCCAGTCCTATGCGTTCCCCGGCAACATCCGCGAGCTGCGGAACCTGATCGAGCGTGCGTGCATCCTCGCCCAGGGCGATGTGATCGTCGCCGACGACTTCCCCCTCCCGGGCGGCGCGGATGCGGATGGCGACGCCGACCCGATCCGGCGGTGCGTGCGCTCGATGCCGCCGTCGATTGACCTGCGCCTGACGATCGAGCAGCTCGAGAAGCAGTTGATCGCCCGGGCGATGGACGAATCGCACGGCGTCCAGGCGGAAGCCGCCCGCCGGCTCGGCCTTTCCCGGGGCGACGTCGGGTACAAGCTCCGCAAGTACGCACTCGGTCCCCCGGATCCCGATGCGGTCGCGGGATAGCGCGGATCATCGATGAACCATCTGACGCGCAGATCCTGCGCGTACGAATTCTCGAACGCCTTTCGCGCGCGGACTCCCCGCCCCATTCATTTTTCCCCGCAAAAGACCACCGTCGCGGCATTTTGCGGTTTGGCACACCGCTCGCTTTAACTCTTCTTAACGACCCGACGCCCCTCGCTGTTGGTGTGGAGGTCTTCCGGCGGGGAGAAAGGCGAGCGGGTCGAACGGTCGTTACCCCAAGGGTGCAGGGCTCCGCGGGTCGGGGAGATCCGCCCGGCCATCAGCCCGATTCCGATTTGTTGTTTGGATTCTGCGACACGTTCCGCTCTTTGTGCCGCGTGGCACGGGGGCGGAACGCGTGGTGGGAACCGTCTTCCCCCTGGGCGGGGGCCACTCCCCACTGCGCACGGCGTCCCTCGTGCGCGGCCGGCTCCCGCCCGCCTTTTTTTCCCCCGACGTGTACGACCGCGGCTCCGCGCGAGCGAGCCGCGGCCGAGGCCAAACCAAACGAACGGAGAGGTGTCTTCATGGGATACGCGATGTCGAATCTGGACGAGTACCTGCCACCGCTGGCGCGTCGAATCCTGGTCGTTCAACCCGACGGGCCTCATCGCAAGGCGCTCCTCGGGGCGTTGACGCTCTGGGGCTTCGAGGCCTTCGCCGCCGATGGGCTCGGCGACGCGAACGGGCAACTGATCCATCAGCCCGACTTCATCCTGGTCGACCACCAGCTTCCCGACGGAACCTGCGTGGACTTTCTGCGGCGGCTGCGGCGCCGCGACGATCCCGCGATCGTCGCCGTCATGCTCGGCGCCGACGAGCGATGGCTTCCCGAGCTGCCGGCGCTGCGGCCCGATGCCGTCTTCCGCAAACCGGTGAACACGATCTGGCTGCACGCGTGGCTGCAGGACCGCAAGCCGGCCGTCGTGCGATGGAACCGAACGGGCATGGCGAACCGCCGGACTTTGGCGGTCGCCGCCCCTACAATCGAGCGGGTTCAATGATGTGTCCTGAATCCAACGATCCCAGCCTCATCGTCGCTGCCGAGGTCTCCAAATGGGTGGAGGCCGCGCAGGCGCTGCAGGCGCAGGTGCAAATGGCAATGGAAGAGATCCGCCTGCAGCCGGGGCTCAGCGAGGAGGCGCAGCGGCTGATCGAGCAGCTCATGATCCTGCTCCGCCAGCGGCAGGCGCAGGCCCCGACGCCGGACATGGTGCGGACGTGGGTGCGGGTGCTTTCAAAGGATTGAGGCATTTGGCCGGTCGGCATATAACTCCGCCCGATTGAGCCGCGCGCGTCTCGTCGTCGCATGCCGATTCAACGCTACAAGCTGGTCGTCGCGTACCGCGGGACGCGCTATCACGGATGGCAGTCGCAGCCGAGGATGGCGACGTACAGCGGCGCGCCGGTGCCGGAAGGGCACGGGATCCCGACGATTCAGGAGACGCTCCGGCGGTCGCTGGAGGGCGTCGTCCACCACCCGCTCACGCTCATCGGCTCGTCGCGCACCGACGCGGGCGTTCACGCCAAGGGGCAGGTCGTTCACTTTGACACCGACCAGGTGCAGATTCCCAGGGAGGGGATCCGCAAGGCGGCCAATCACCACCTGCCGCCGGACCTCTTCATCCGCTCGATCGAGCCCGTGCCGCAGACGTTCGACGCCGTGAGATCGACGATCAGCAAGCGCTACCAGTACTGGATCTGGAATTCGCCCGAGCGGCACGTCTTCTTTAACGACCTCGCGTGGCACCGCTGGCAGCGGCTGGACATCGACGCGATGAAGACCGCCGCGGCTCACTTCGTCGGCCGGCACGACTTCGCCAGCTTTGCCCGGCCCGGGCACGGGCGGGAGAACACGATCCGCACCGTGCTCGCGTGCGACGTTCACGCGGCCGGCCCACGCCTCGTGATCGGCGTCCACGGGACCGGGTTCCTGTGGAACATGGTGCGGATCATGGTCGGCACCCTGATGCAGGTCGGCCTGAAGCAGTTCACGCCCGAGGACATCCCGCGGATGATCGAAGCCCGCGACCGCAAGTCGTCCGGCTCGACCGCGCCGCCGCATGGGCTTTACCTGCAGTGGATCAAGATGCGGAAGGAGCCGGAGGAGCCGGAGGAGCCGGAGGGGGCCGAAGTGCCTCCCGCGTCGGACGCGGGGCCGCAGACACTCGAATCGCCGAGTTCAAATTCCGGCGCATGACCCGAGACCTGGACGAACAATCAGGACAAGGAAAACCACGTACCGCATCGACAGTTGACCGGGTGTGCGATCGACCCTGCAATCCGGTTGCGCGAATTGAATCCGCGGAACCCTCGATCAATCGGTTATCAGTTATTCGGGTTGGTTTCGAGAATGTTCAATTCGAACTCTCTGCCCAGTGAACCCGGGTGTGCGGTGACGTTTCCCGTGTCGGGATCTCGGTACTGCCGTGTGACGGTGACCGTAAGCCTAAACGTCCCGGACGTCTTGGGCTTGACCAGAAAGTCGGGGACGGAAGATGTGCCGGGGGGAAGGGTCACGGTGAGATCGCCGTTCATTCCCGCCGCGCCATCCAACTTGATATCCGCGTTCTCGCCAGCGGCGCCTATTTGAACTGTTACAGAGATACTGTCACCTAGTTGGAGGTTTTGGGGAAGCCCCCAGTGACAACCGTCCACCGGGGCTATGTTTCCATCGGCGCCGACGAGCCGGGCTTGGTGGGATATCGCTCGATCGCAAAATAAATATCTTCGGACCGATCCGTCGCCTGCGGCGTACCGCTGTCGTCGCCAGGGAGAAGGTCTAATAGAATCGCGGGGCGCTGCCCGTTGCGCGAGGAGTCGATCTGGACGGGATTGATCCACGCGTCCTGCCCGAGATCGACGGAAACCGCGTCGATGTGGAACGTGTCGGTCGGGTACCCCTCGGGTTGAATTGATGTTTCGGAATGTGTTCCTCTTGCCATCTTTCGATCATTTGATATCTTTCTGGCCCCGCTTTTCCGGTGGGGCTGTTGTTTTGCGCCGGGGTGGCGCCCTAAAGTGGGGCGTTCATTCGGCGTTCGGCATTCGACATTCGGAATTCAGTCATGGCACATAAGAAGGGTCAAGGCAGCAGTAAGAACGGCCGCGACAGCAACGCGCAGTACCGGGGCGTCAAGGCGTATGGCGGGCAGCGGGTGACTGCCGGGTCCATCATCGTCCGCCAGTGCGGCACGAAGTTCCACCCGGGCTTCAACGTCGGCGTCGGCGGCGATTACACCCTCTTCGCCCTCAAGGACGGCAAGGTCGAGTTCCAGGGCCGCAAGGTCCATGTGCGGACCGAAGCCTGAGCCGCATCGGATACACGTGAAGCGCGTGAAGAGTGAAACGTGACGCGGCGCCCGGCGCTTCGTCACGTTTCACTCTTCACGTTTCTTTGCGCGCTCATTTCGCCGGCTCCGGCACCTTCACCAGCATTTGATCCACATAGCACCAGTTCCAGTCCTCCCCCGGCTCCAGCGACTGGATGATCGGGTGACCGGTCTCGTGGAAATGATGGGTGGCGTGCTTGTTCTTCGACGAGTCGCAACACCCCACGTGCCCGCACACCCGGCACCACCTCAGGTGCACCCACTCATCCCCCATCGCCACGCACTCCGGACAAACGTCCTGCGCCTCCGGTTCGACCGGACGGACCTGATCCACGTGCGTACATCGCTTGGCCATGACAGTCCCTCGGTTAAAACAGCGCCGCCAAGACGCCAAGAGCGCCAAGGGGGGAGAAAGGCGACGCGGAGACACCGAGACACGGGGACGCGAAGAAGAAGGCCAATCAATTCCTTCCCCGCGTCTCCCCGTCCCCGTGTCCCCGTGTCTCTCCATTTCTTCTTGGCGTCCTCGGCGTCTTGGCGGCGCTTTTGTATTCGTCTTCAACTCAACGGCAGCCTTACCGTAAACCGTGTCTCCCCGGGCCGGGAGTCGAACCGGATATCGCCCTTGTGGCTGCGGACGATCCGGTACGAGGTATCGAGCCCCAGACCGGTGCCTTGTCCGACCGGCTTGGTCGTGAAGAAGGGCTCGAAGATGCGCGACCGGACCTCCGGCGGGATGCCGGGGCCCTGGTCTGTGATTTCGACGACGGCCTGATCCCCCTCGCGTGCCGTGCGGATGCGGACCGTCCCGCCGACGGGCGACGCGTCGATCGCGTTGTCGAGCAGGTTGGTCCAGACCTGGTTCAGCTCGCCCGCGATCCCGCGGACCGGCGGCACGTCGCCGAACTGTTTTTCGAACTTCAGGTCCTTCTTCTTCGCCTTGTGCTTGAGGACCGTGCCGGTCGTGAGGATCCCCTGATTCAGGTCGGTGGGGGCCGGCACCGGGGATTGGTCCATGTGCGAATAGGCCTTCATCGCACAGACGATTTCGGTGATCCGCCCGGTGCTCTCGCCCAGATCGCGGCAGGTCTGCCGCATCTCGATGTCCTTGGCGAGCCACGTCAGGAGCTTGGGAACCAGAGGCAGCGGCGCGTTGGCCAGCGGCTCGAGGTCCTTGCGGGTGAGTCCCGCCGAGACCAGCGATGCCGCCGCCTCCCACGGATGCTCGACCTTCATCGTCGCCAGCCAGTCCGAGAGTTCGTCCTCCCGCTCGCTTTGCGCGAGCGGGTCGAGCTCGGGGCTTTCCCGCCGGGCCAGCTCGCAGATGTCGGCGAGCGGGACGCCGTCGTTGCTGTGCCTGGCCAGCAGGCAGTTGAGCAGATCGCAGCAAAGCGACTCAACACTGTTGAGGCTCGCAGCCAGCGTCTGCGCCGCCCGCTGGGCGGCGGCGGCGGGATTGTTCAGCTCGTGGGCCAGCCCGGCCGACATTTTCCCCAGCGCCGCCAGCTTCTGCTGCTGGGCGGCGATCGCATACTCCGCGCGCCGTCGCTCCGCGAAGGCGGGCAGCAGCAGGGCGCGCAGTTCCGGGCAGGCGAGGATCAACTCGTTGAAGTGCTCGGCCGGCACGTGCGCGACCTGCGCCGGGCCCAGCGCGTACCCCGTGGCCGAGGCGGCCTCGCCCGAGAGCAGGTCGGTCGTGCCGGTGAAGTCGCCCCGCTCGTGAACGGTGAGCAGGACGTCTTCCCCGCCCGCCCCGCGGCGGACGACGCGGACTTTGCCGTCGAGGATCACGTAGAAGTCCGCCCGGCCCACCCCCTCGCGGAAGATCACCTCGCCGTCCTTCAGGTGCAGTTCCTCGCCCGCGTCGACCGCGCACTGCATCTGGTATTCGCTGAGCTTGGGAAACAGGCGGTCGGAGGTTGGGATTGTGTCGGTCAGGGTCATGCGCCAACTCCTTCACCCCTTACTTCGCGGAGGTATTCGTGAACGAACTGCACCGCGATCGAGCCCTCGCCCACCGCGGCCGCGACGCGCTTCACCGACTGGCACCGCACGTCGCCGGCGACGAAGACGCCCGGCACGCTGGTCTCCAGCAGGAACGGGTCGCGGTCCGGCTTCCACCCCTTGGGCCGCCGGCTCTCGGCATCGGCCAGGGTCGAGCCCGACTGGACGAACCCCTTCGGATCGCGCTGCACGACGCCATCGAGCCAGTCGGTCTGCGGCGTCGCGCCGATGAAGATGAAGAGCCCCGGGGTCTTGACCGTCATCCGCTCGCCGGTCCGGCGATCGACAAACGTCACCGCGTCCAGGTACTCCTCGCCGTGCGCCTCGTCGATTTCGCTGTTGAGGTGGACGTGGATTTTCGGGTCGTTCTCGATCCGGTCCACGAGATATTGCGACATCTTCGCGCCCAGCGATGCGCCGCGGACGACCATGTGGACGTCGCACGCGTGCTGGGCGAAGTAGATGGCCGCCTGCCCGGCGGAGTTGCCGGCGCCGACGATCACGACGGCCTGCCCCTCACAGGTTTTGGCCTCGCTCATCGCCGCCCCGTAGAAGATGCCGCGGCCCGTCAAACGCTCGGCGCCCGGCGCCTCGAGCCGGCTGTACCAGACGCCGGTCGCGATCAGCACGCTGTGGCATCGCAACTCGGCCCCGTCTTTCAGGCAGACGATGCGATAGGGGTCTTCGACGCGGAGGCTGCCCGCCTCAGCGGCGGAGAGAATCTCCGCCGCGAACTTTTTCGCCTGCGCGATCGCCCGCCGGGACAGCTCCGCACCCGAAACGCCCAATGGGAAGCCAAGGTAGTTCTCGATCTTCGAGCTCGTCCCCGCCTGCCCGCCCGGCGCCTCGCGCTCGACGACGATCGTGCGCAGCCCCTCCGACGCGCCGTACACCGCCGCCGCAAGCCCGCTGGGCCCGCTGCCGATCACGACGAGGTCATAGAACGGACGGCTCGCCGTCGTGGGCAGGTTCATCTTCGTTGCGATCTGCGCGTTACTCGGATCCAGCAGGTGCGACTCGTCGTGGAAGACGACCAGCGTCTGCCCCGGGTGCTCCGCCTCGGCCTTCTCCATCAGCACGCAAGGGGTGTGTTCCTGCTCAATGTCGTGCCATTCGTAGGGGATGAGATTCCGGGCGAGGAAGTCCTTGATCCGGTACGCCTCCGGCGACCACCGGTGGCCCGCCACCTTCACGCCCTCGAACTGCGGCTTGTATCCCTCCTGCCAATCCGCCAGCAGGTCGTCGAGTACCGGATAGAGTTTCTCGTCCGGCGGGTCCCACGGCTTTTTGAAGAAGTAGTCGACGCCTGCCGAGTTGATCGCGCTGATCGCCGCATCGGTGTCCGCGTAGGCGGTGAGCAGGGCACGCTTGGTGTCGGGGAACGTCTGGCGGGCGCGCTCGAGAAACTCGACGCCCGTCATCCGCGGCATGCGCTGATCCACCAGGAACAGCGCGACCGGCTCCTCGCGCTGGCGGAGCTGCTCGAGCGTGTTCAGCGCGCTCTCGCCGGAGTCGGCGCGCAGGATGCGGTATTGCTCGCCGTACCTTTGCCGCAGGTCGCGGTCGACCGCGCGGAGCACTTGCGGGTCGTCGTCCACCGCCAATAGGGTGGGCTTGGCCATGAAACCTCCTCGTCTCTATCCATTAGCCCGTCGGTCCGTTCCGGCAAATTCTAGTCACCCTGGTCAAGCGTGACGTCAAAGCCTGTTGGCCGTTGCCGAAGACAACGAAAAACGGTGCCAGCCACCGTTTCAGAGCGGTGAACGCTTACGACAGATGTATCAGAAGCTTATAAAAACGGTGGCTGGCACCGTTTTCACGGGGTACCGTTTTCGCGGCGCAGGCGTCAGAACCCCGGCAGTCGCTACAGGCGGTCCGGGACGGCGGCCGATAAGTCGAACAAGGCGACCCACCGTCAATCCCGTCCAAGCGAGTTGAGGTATTGAAGCATTAATGCCGTTCCTTATGATGGTCGCTCGGTGGGTTGAGGAGAGAACGCAGCGCAGGACCCCGTCGTTTCCGTCATTCCAAACATTCACCACGCGATGTCATTCGCCTTGGGCGCGCTGACTGTCCCGGCCGGGGACTGCGCCCGCCAGGGCCCAGGAGATTAGAAGCATGCGAAGGATCACCCGCCGTGCGAAAGGTACGTCCCGCAACCGTCACCGGGATCACGCGACGGATGGCGTCCAGCCGCTGGAGCCGCGGCAGTTGTTTGCCGCCACGCTGACCACCTTACTGGCATTTGACAATGTGGGTGGGGGCAATCCGATGGGCGCGCTGGTGATCGACGCGGCCGGCAACCTGTACGGCACAACCGACGCCGGCGGCGCCCTGGGGAAGGGGACGGTCTTCAAGATCGCGGCCGGCTCGAACACGCCGACCACGTTGGCCACGTTCAACGGAACCAACGGCGCCAATCCCAGTGCGGGCCTTGCGGCCGACGCCGGCGGCAACCTGTACGGCACCACGAGCTTCGGCGGGCCGACCAACGACGGCACCGTCTTCGAGATCACCGCCGGCACGCACGCGTTCACGACGCTGGCCAATTTCAATTTCGCCAACGGCTCCCGCCCGCTGGCCGGGGTTTACGTGGACGCCTCGGGGAATCTCTTCGGCACGACCAACGGTGGCGGTGATAACTACCACGGCACCGTCTTCGAACTCGATGCCGCAACGCACACGATCACCGACCTCTACGGTTTCGACGGCGGCGCGAACGGCGCCAACCCCTACGGCCGCCTGGTCGCCGACGCCAGCGGCAATCTCTATGGGACCACTGGATACGGCGGGGCGGTCGGCGCAACCGGC
>DASXMX010000598.1:0-12826 GCA_036495445.1 Tepidisphaeraceae bacterium | reverse complement strand
TTCCGGGTGGCATGGGCATGTACTCATGCCCGTGTCCTTCGCTTGGAAGACACGGGTATGAGTACATGCCCATGCCACCCCAGAGAGGCACATCAGCCCGGCGGCCGCCAGAGCAACAGGTTCTTTACGAACGTCTGGGCGGAAACGGGCTCATACCCGAGGATGCCGTACGTGTTGGTGCCGAGCAGTCCGCTGGTGAGGTCGAGCGTGCTGAAGACGACGTGTCCCTTGCCCACATTCATCAGCCGGATTTGCGGGGCGAGCTTCCCGAGCCGGTCGATCGCGAACTGCCGGAGGCGAACCGGCGAGCCGTTCGCCAGCCCGGGCTTGAGATCTTTGAACAGCGGGTGATCGGGGCGGAGCGGTTCGTCCACCGCGTCGGCGAACGCGGCGGGCAGGAGCGACTCGCGGACGCTGCGGGCGAACGCGTTCTCGCCGCCGGTCGCGTCGATCAGCAGCGTGCCGCCGCCCTGGACGTACGCCCGAAGCGCGTTGATTTCCGATGTCGAGAACGCGTGAGTGTCGGTCCCGGTGAGCGTCGCGATCGGGCAGACGCCGGGGACGAGGTCTTCGATGGCCAGCGGCCGCACGTCCAGCGCCGGGCCGCTTTCCCATTGCAGGCATCGGGACATGCGGAACCAGGCGGCCGGCTCTGGGTTCCAGTTGCCGGCGTACTTGAGGACGGCAATGCGCATCGTCGTTGTTGGTTCGGCCGGCGGGGCGGGCACGTAGGGGGAATCGAGCCGGTTGCGCAGGTCCGGCTTGCCGGAGGCGTAGACGAACACGTTCGTCCCGATCTCGAACGCCCACCGTCGCGTCTTGGCCGACCGCTCCTGCCAGGCCAGCGCCAGGTCGACCGGGCTGTGAACCAGCAGCAAGCGGGCGCCATTGCTGACGCCCAGCATCGGCGGGTGATTCGCGACCTTGTATTCGATCGAATAGACCGGGCTGTTGTCCGGCAGCGGCTCGAGCTTGTAGCCGGGCGCAATGCGCTTGGCCAGCTCGGGGACCCATGCGTTGAACGCGGGCGAGGCCCCGTCCGCCTGCGTGAAGATCAATCCGCCGGCCAGCACGAAGCTGCGGAGCTTGCGGTAATCGGCATCCTGCAGCGGCGGCGCCTCGTGGCTGGCGATATAGAGCACCGGCGAGTCGAAATAATCCTGCCAATCGTGCTCGATCCCGACCACTTGCCAGTTCAGCGGCCGCTCCAGCTCACGGCCGGCGAACTTCGCGAGGTTCGCCAGGTCGCGCGGGCGATTGTCCCAGTATTTGCCGAACTTCAGCTTCGTCATCATGACCGGGTGCCGGCCGCGGGAGAGGAACAGGAGCGTGTAGGCGGTGTCGATGATCGCGTCGTTCCCGTGGTCCTCGTGTCCGAACGCGCCGTTGGGGAACTGCGACGGGACGATCCGCCCGGCCAGCTCGCGGTACCAATCATGGGAGCCAAAGTATTTAAACCCGCTGGCCAGACCCACCCGCTCGATGCCGAACAGGTCGTAGCCGACGTAGTGCGTGCCGGCGTTGGGGACGCTGACGCCGTTGTTGCCCGCATCCAGCCATGCCAGCCCGGCCGCGAGGCTCGGGGAGAACGGGTCGCGGCCGATCGCGCCCTTGAGCTGGGGGATGTCCAGGTAGTCGTGCGTCACCAGCAGCGAGGCGACGCCGGCGCAGGTCATCGCGTAGTACCCCTTCTTCTCGGCCGCGTGATAGGCCCATTCGCCGGTGCCGAGCTGGCATGCGATCCAATGGTGCTCGACGTCGCGCCAGTATTGGTCCGGCACCTCCATCCCCACCTCGGCCCCGGCCCAGACGCCCAACAGGCCGTACTGCGAGTTGGAGTTGTCCCACGGGTAGACGAACGTCGGGGTGATCTTTGGCTTGAACCCGTCGTTCCAGCCGGGCGGGACGTACGGCCCGGCGGGGCCGGTCGGCCCGGAGACCGACTTTTGGGGCGTGGGCTGTGGAAGATGCGATCCCATGTAACTGCGGTCAAAGGGAGGTGGGACGTAGCGGATGATCTGCGGGAGCGCGTAGCGTGGCGGGTTGTACCATTGAGGCTGTACGTGGACGGGCTTGCCGCCCGACCCGCCCCCCACTCCTTGCCCCGGCCCGCTGCCGGGCACCCCCGTGACAATCGGCGGCGCCGGAGGCGGCGGGCTGCCGCCCCCGCCGACGTACGGCCCGTCGCCCGGCGAGAAGCCCGGCGCGGGCGACCCGCCGCCGAAATCGCCCCCGTCGTCGCCGCAGTCCCGCTGATTCGGCGGGATCACGACACCTCGGTCCGTCGGCGCGCCGTCCGCGACCGGCTTGAGGCCCTTGGCCAGCAACTGCACATACATGTCGTCGTACGTGTAGGCGCCGGCGATCTGGTTGTGGATCAGCCATGCGACGTCCTGCTTCAATACGTCGCGGTCTTCCTGCCGGTTGTAGGTGGCCAGCGCGGCGGCGCGGAGGCTGCGGCCGTAAGTGATCGGGCGGTTGGTCGTCTGGCCGTCGCTCCGCAGGTCATAGCCGCGAAGGCGTTCGAGCATCTTGGGCAGCAGCGTTCCGTGCGCGCTCAGACGGGAGTCGCTGACGGCCAGCCCGGATTGGGCCAGCGCGTAGACGCACAGCGCGTCCAGCGCCTGCCGTTGCGAGTCGCTCAGCACGCCGTCCGGCGGGAGTTCGCCGTCCTTCATCTGCGCTAACAGGAAATCGACGCCGCGTTCGATGGCACGGCCGATCTCGGCGTCGCTGATGCCGCGGAGCTGGGCCAATGCGGCGACGGGGACGACGCGGTTGGGGCGGTCGGCCGGGATGGCCGGCGGCCCGCCGAAATCGGATGCACCGGTGGAAATCGCCGCCGGTTGGGGCGCGATGTTCGGGGTTTGGGTCTGGACGGCGGATTTGTCGGGGCCGAAATCCGAGGCGGTCGAAACGGGCGGCGCAGAGGGTGGTGCGGCGGGCGACGTGAAGTCCGCCGCCGGATGCGCCGGTTGCTGGGCGGCCAGGATCGTGTTCAGCCGATGTTCCCCTTCACCCACCTGCCGGGTGAGTTCCTTGAGCAACGGATCCGATGCATCGCGGCCGGCGAGCAGGGTGCGGATCTGCCGGTACTTTTCGGCCGCGCCGTTGAAGTTTCCCGATAGCGCCAGCACGTCGGCGTCCGTCTTCATCGCCAGCACCTGGTCGGCAAGCGACGGCTCACTGGCCGCGATGGCGCGACTCGGCTGAGTGGCAGGCGCGAGCGCCGCGACGGGGCCGACCGCGGCGGCGGCTTGCGCGGGGGCGCCGGAATGGCGCGGCCAGATCGCGGCCAGCAGTCCGCCGATCATCAGTACCGCGACGCCCGCGACGACGCCGATCGGCACCATATATCGTAATCGCCCGCTCTTCGACGGGGCGATCGATGATCGCGCCCAATCGGCGGCGGTCATATCGGGCAACAGGCAGTCGGGGGGAGGATTAAATGAGGTGCCGCACGCGCGGCAGAGAAGCGTCTCGGTGGTTGCGTCGCACTCGACCACCATGGATTTGCCACACGACGGACACTGCAGCCGCACGAGCATGCCGAGCCCTCCTTGCGGATCGAAACCGGGGCGGGGACGCGCGGGATGCCATAGCGCCGTCGCGCGTCGATTTGTTCATTCTATCAATCGACCCCTTCCGGCACGAGGGCGCGAATGGGGACTCATGCGTCCCTTTTTGGGGGTATCGCGATGCCTGCTGAAATACGTATGGACGCCACCGCATGCGGATGCCCGGGTGGACCTGCGGTCCGACCGCTACGCGAATCCCATCGGTCTGAACCCTGAATCCTCGCCCCTGAGCGCCGCGTTCGCTATCCTCCCGCCCCATGCGTGCGATCGTGTTTGACATGGACGGGTTGATGATCGACAGCGAGCGGGTCTACTGGGCCGTCGGGCGGGAACTGGCGCGGGCGTTTGGGAAGGAGGTCTCGGACCAGACGTTGGGAAAGATGATGGGTCGGTCGCCGATCAAGTCGGTGGAGATTTACGCGCATGATCTGGGGTTGAGGCAATCGCCACAGGAGTTGCTGGCGATGCGCGAGGCTCGGGTGAAGCAGGCGCTGGAGCGGGGCGTCGAGCCGATGCCGGGATTGTTTGACGTGCTCGAGCAGTTCAAGGGACGTTACAAGCTCGCGATCGCGACCAGCGCGCCGATGGAACTGGTGGAGATCGTGGCGCGGAAGCTCGACTTACGGTCGTACTTCGACGCGATCCAGACGTCGGACAACGTGACCCACGGCAAGCCTGATCCGGAGATCTACTTGAAGGCGATGGGCCGGCTCGGCGTAGCGCCGGCCGATTGTGCGGTTTTGGAAGATTCATCGAATGGCGCACGGGCGGGCAAACGCTCGGGGGCGTACACGATCGCGGTGCCCTCGCGATACACGCGGGATCAGGATTTCCGTTTCGTGGATTACGTTGCCCACGACTTGCCGGATGCGGCGCGACATTTGGCAGCACGCGCGTGAGCCGGATCGTCCTCACCCGCCGCGTGACGGCGCGAGTTTGAACCGGAGCGATTTGCCGAATACGTCGGCGAAGAAGTCGCGCTTGCTGCGGGCGCCCCACAATTCGAGTTCGGCGTCGCCGCGGGCTTTGAGGGTGATCTCGACGCGTTTCTTGGTGATGCGGCACGCGAGGCCTGTGACGACGCCGCTGTGGCTGCGGTCCACGCCATCGGCGATGCGCAGCAGCGCGGCGCCGACGCGCACGACCCGGCGCGACGGCGCGGACAGCCTGGCGAACTCTTTGTGCGACATGCTCGGCGGCGCCTTGCGATGATACCGCGCGATGTTGGCGATGATCCGAACCTCTTCCGGGGCGAAGTTCTTCAGGCTCCCGTGGAGGATCAGGTACTGCGAGTGCTTGTGATGCCCCTCGCGGGCGATGTGCCAGCCGATGTCGTGCAGCAGGGCGGCGTATTCGATCAGCTCGCGCTGCTCGGTGCCGAGTCCGTGAAGCGTCTTGGTGCAGTCGAACAGCTCGCCGGCCAGGCGGGCGACCTGCTCGCTGTGGGATTGGTGCCAGTCGCACCGCCGGCCCAAATCGAGCACGCTCCGGCGGCGCGGGTCGGGCACCTCGCGGCGGATCTGTAAATCGGGCAGGTGCCGGCCGAGATACTCGAGGAGGATCCCCTCGCGAAGGGCGGATTTGCCGAGACGGATCTGCGAGAGGTTCAGCCGCCGCATCAACTCGTTGACCAGCAGCGCACCAGCGATCACCTGGTCCTTCCGCTGGTCGTCCAGCCCGGGCATACCGGCCCGATCCTTCGAGCGGCTTTCGATCAGCTTGTTCAACAGCCGCGAGAGCGCATCGCGCTCGACGACGCCGGCGTTCTCCCGCTTCTCGATCGCCGCGCACATCGCGGCCAGGTTTTCCATCGTCCCGCTGGTGCCGATCGCGCCGACCGGCTTGAGCGCGAGGATGCTGTCGCACAGCGGCCCCAGTTCCTTCTCGTAATGCGCAAGCAGGGCTTTCAAGTCGGCGGGGCTGATCGGGTCGGTGCTGACGAATTGCGCCGTCATCCGGGCCGCGCCGAGCTTGCGGCTCTCGAGGAACTGGGCCTTGTGGCTGTCGCCGACGATGAACTCGACGCTGCCGCCGCCGACGTCGAGGATGAAGTAGGGCCGGTTGCCCAGGTCGATCGCGTGGCGGACGCCGAGGTAGATCAGCTTTGCCTCGTCCCTGGCGCTGACGACTTTGATCCCCATCCCCAGCTCGCGCCGGGCGCGCTGGAGGAAGTCGCCCCCGTTTTCGGCCTCCCGGACGGCGCTGGTGGCGACGGCGAGGATCTTCTCGCACCCGCGGGCGCGCGCCGCCTGCTGGAACCGGCGGAGCGTGCTGATCGCGCGGTCCATCGCGTCGGCCGAGAGGTGGCGCGAGGGAAAACTGATCCGGCCCAGGCCCACCATTTCCTTCATCCGCCACAGCGTCGTGAGGCTGCCATCGGGGTCCGCCTGGGCAACGACCATGTGAAGGCTGTTGGACCCGACGTCGATGGCGGCGATGCGGAACTCCGGGCCGTACGGGGCCGGAACGGGCGGGTGGGCGGGGCGGGTGGCGAGGGGTTTGGGCATACGCTCAGCGGGGCAACTCGATCCGAAGATACGCCTTGGCCGGCCCGTTGTCCAAGATTTCGCGGCAGACCTCGGCGAGCTGCGCCCGTTCGCCGGGCCAGAGGAAGTCTCGGTCGATCCGCGAGCGATCCGTCCAGCGGAACGCGTCGTGCTCCGCATTCAATGTCACCGTCACGTCACGCTCGACGACGGCGCAGAACCCGGGGCAGTGCCAGAGCGTGTCGTCGCCGTGCAGGTAGAAGATGTCGACCGTATCCACCTGGAAGAACTCGCGCGGGGCGATGCCGGCCTCCTCTCGCAGCTCGCGCAGGGCGGCCGCCCAGGCGATCTCGCCCGGCTCGACCGTGCCGCGAACCGTCGACCATGCCCCGCCCATGAAGTCGTCCGCCGCCCGCCGGAGCTGCAGGAACTCATGCAATCCCGCCGTCTCGCCCGGGCGAACGACAAAACAGGCGACCATTTCGAAGCGGACGTTCATAGGGGAAAGAAGGCAGATTGCAGTAGGCAGTAGGCAGAAAGAGACTGAATTGCGTGCCGCCAGTATTCTGCCCTCTGCCCTCTGCGTACTGCCTACTGCATTCCGCCTACTGCTCCTGAATCGTTACGCTCTTGAGCGTATCCCCTTGCTTGATCGCGTTGACGACGTTTTGGCCGCTCTTGACCTGGCCGAAGACGGTGTGCTTGCCGTCGAGCCAGTCGGTGACGACGTGGGTGATGAAGAACTGGCTGCCGTTGGTGTTGGGGCCGGCGTTCGCCATCGAGAGGGACCCGACGCGGTGCTTGTGGGGGTTGTCCCTGGTTTCGTCCTGGAAGCGGTAGCCCGGCCCGCCGCGGCCGGTGCCCTCCGGATCGCCCCCCTGGACCATGAAGTCCTCGATCACACGGTGGAACTTGGTGTTGTCGTAGAAGTGATCGCGGGCCAGGAAGACGAAGTTGTTCACGGTGACCGGCGCGTCCTTGGCGAACAGGTCGCACACGATCTGGCCCTTGGAGGTCTCGAACGTGGCGGTGTACTTCTTGTTCGGGTCGATCGTCATGGGCGGCGCGGCGGAATAGCTCTTGGCCATGTTGAACCTCCAGTTGGTAACGCGGCCGCATCCCTGGCGGCCGGGTGCTGAATCAGGCCCTAGACAGGGTTCATTTTGTGCGGCCGTTGTCAACCGAACACGGGTGAGAGTTTCCGGCAACTTCACAAAGCCGCCGCAGGAAGGCCCCGGCCATCGCTGCCGCGCCGTCCGGGCCGAGCAGTGCGTTGCGGCAGGTCAGCGCGAAGCTGAGTTTCGATCCCAAGGTTGTCGTTGAAAAGACTAGGGGCACCAGCGGGCCGGTGGGGGAGACGCGCAGATATTCCCGCAGCGGCTCGGGATGATACCGGGTGGCCCAGGCGTCGTTCAGGTTGACGTTGGACAACCCGCCGAGCATCGGCAGCTCCTTGCGATAGAAGTGGTAGAGCTGGTCGTCGCGGAGGAATCGGTCGAGGGCCATCGCGCCGAGCATCCACATGAGGCTCGCCTGGGCCGGGCCGTTGCGCCGGTGGCCACGGTTCTGGGCGGTCACGGCGCGAAGCAGTTGCTGCCAGTCGTCCAAGTGCTGGCGGCGGCAAACGATGTTGGAAAAGCCGAGGAACAGGCCGAACGTCTCGCTCAAGTCGACGCCGGCATGCCGGCGGAGGTCGAGGATCGATCCGATGGCCAGGTCGGGCCGGTTCTTACGCCGCTGGGTGGGGACGAACTGGTCGCACACTTCGGCCATGGCCGCAAGGAGCACGTCCTGCACCTTGGCATCGGCGCCGCGGGCGCAGGTTCGGATGCCGTCGATCAAACCGGATGGGGCGTCGTAGGTTGTCACCCGCACGGGGTAGTCGCCGGTTCCTGCGGTGCGGACCTTCCGCGCCCGCCGGTATCGCATGTGCCAGCGGAACCCGGACAGGAAGGCCTGATCAAACCGCCAGCGGTCGTGCGTGGCGAACAGGTTCCAATAACCTTCGCGGGCCTGCCGCAGTGGTTTGCTACGAGCGGCGGACGGGTCGAACGTCCGCGTGAACCACTCCTGCAGGACCGCTCGGATCGACACGCTGTCGGCGATCCAGTGCTGATAAACGACGCCGAAATGAAACTCGTCGGCCCCGGGCAACAGGAAGGGACGGAACGGCGGCTCCTCCGGATCGTCGAACCGGCGATTCAGTTCCTGCGTCAGGTGTGCGTCGAGCGACGTGCCGGCCGGCAGGAGGCGGACGGGAAATCGCGCCAGTTGCCCGTTGATCGCGTCATGGCGGAAGCGGCCGGCATCCGAAACCCGCACCTGCCCGAGCCCCAGCGCGCGGAGCGCCTCGCCCCAAAGCGCCGTGGCGGCCCCCGGGTCCATCCGCCCGCCGATCCGCATTACCTGGGCGGCGTTATACGGGTGGATGGTCTCCCACCGGCGGGTGAGGCGTTGAAAGAGGTTCAGGCCGTAATCCAGCATGCCAACACGTCAGGCTCACCAATATCGGGTAAGGCGGCCCGCCTGACAACATTCGCCACCACGGGCCGACAACCATCATGCCACAGTGGCGCGACTGTACCACATGTTGCCGTTTCCTGCGGTTCGCCGGCAAAAGCGGAATCGTTTACTGCCGCATCCCAATCCGATTTGCCTCCCACCCATTTTCATTCGATATCCCCGACGTGAGAACCATTAATCGAGCCATTCGGTCGAGGCGAATCGCCCGCCGCGGTTTCACGCTGGTGGAGGCGGCATTGGCGATGGTCATCGTCGGCACGGGCGTCATGGCGCTCCTGCAACTGATCACCGCCGGCACCATGGTCAACGCCAGCGGCGCCACCCTGACCGAGGCGGTGAACCTGGCCAATAACATCCACGAAATCTCGCTCGGGCTGCCGCTCCAGGACCCGACTGGCAAAACGCCCATTACGAAGGAAAGCGGCCCGCCGACGAATTACACCCGTTTGTGGAGCATGAACGGCGACACCTATTCGCCCCCGCTGGACGTAACGCGGCTTCCGATCGCGTCCTACTCCAAATGGTCGCAAAACGTGACGATCAATACGGTAGACCCGGCGAACGTGACCGCAGTCCGGCCCAATAACAACAACACCGACCCGACCCAGGGCCCGGTGTACCCGACGGCGCGGATGACGGTGGTGGTCAAGCACAACGGCCAATTCGTCTACCAAACGAGTTGGTTGATCACCGCCCCCAACTTCGTCCCGCAATAGCCCGCCCCCCGGAGGGACGCGGGCCGTTGGACGACTGATTCAGGAGGCTGTCATGAACTCGCAACGACACCGACCGAACCGCCGCGGACCCCGGCGCGGCCTGGCATCCGTGATGGCGATGCTGTTCCTCGTGCTGTTCGCAACGCTGGCGGTCGGCTTCACCGCCGCCACGTCGATGAACGCGCAGATCTCGCGGAACGAGCGGGCGCTGCAACAGGCCGAGGCGGCCGCCGACGGCGGCATGCAGTTCATCCGATACGAACTGGGCGCGATGACCCTCCCGGCCGCGCCGCTCGGATCGCTGACCGATTCGGCGCTGCTGAACGCCGTCGCGACCGCGCTGGGGCCGCAGCTCAACGGCAGCGCCAACATGAACGGCCACCCGGTCACGATCGCAAACAACGCGATCTGCATCCCGGCGGCCAACGACTGGACGGTTCTCGACCCGAGCATGGGCACCCGCTTCCGGGTCATGATCTACGCGACCGGCCAGTTGCTCGTCGTCACCGTCGACGGCGCCGGGCCGGCCGGGACGAACATCATGAAGGCGGTCCAGATGCAGTACACGGAGGCCCCCAAGGCCGGGGCGATCCTGGACTACGGCGTGGCCACCCAGGGAACGCTGACCACGGGCGGCGCCACCGTCATCCAGGGCCTCACCGACCCGACCAAAGGCAGCGTGCTGAGCGCCGACATGAGCAGCGGCACGCCGGTCTCGATCAGCGGCAAGATGGTCAGCGGTGACATCAGCATCGTGAACCCGAACGGCACGATCTACGTTTCGGGCGCCTCGGTCGGCGGGACCACCGACCCGACGCTGATGAAACAGCACCTGCACATCGGCGTCCCGGCGCCGACGTTCCCGACCGTCGACACCACCGTCTTCACCGCGTTCGTTGACCCGACCAGCAAGGGGCAGTACGACGGCAGCGGCACCTGCAACAACTGCTGGATCCCGCCTAATACCAACCCGTCGTTCACCGGCGGCGCGACGATCAACGGTGTGATGTGGGTCCAGGCGCCCAACCAGATCAGCTTCAAGGGCAATACAACGATTAATGGCGTAATTGTCAGCACCACCGATCCCAATGCCGCCGGGTATCAACCGTTCAACGCGAGCCAGAATGTGCTCAGCTTTGCCGGAACTGTCACGGCGACGCCAATCACCCAGATGAGCACGAGTAACCCGGCGTACAACGCCAACCTCGTCAAGCTCGGCGGGTCGTTCCTGCTGGCGCCCAACTTCGCCGTGAGCATGACCGGCAACTTCGGGACGATCGGCGGGAGCATGGTCGTCGGCGAGCTCAGCATGACCGGTAACGCCAGCGGCACCGTCCAGGGGAGCGTGATCGGCATGCAGGACGTGGGCATGACCCTCAACGGGCACGCCAACATCACGATCTCGAGCACCGGCACGACGGTTTTCCCGCAGGGCATGAGCTTCGGCAACGACTACGCGCCGCTGCCGGGTACTTACGCGGAGGTCGAGCCATGGTAACCAAGACCCCTCAACCCGGCGGCCGCGCGGCCCGCTGTCGCCCGCGGGCGCTCAGCCTCCCGGAGGCGATGATCAGCCTGGCGATTACCAGCCTGCTCCTGGTGGCCGTGGCGACCGCCTTCTCCGCCTCGTCCTCGGCAATCGAGGCCAACGACCGGTTCTTCCGGTCGGCGCAGGCGGGCCGCGTGGCTATGAACCAGATCCTCCTGGACATCCGCAACACGACCTCCCTGTTGCCCACGAGCGTGACGTCGACCTCCGTCACCGTTACGCGGCCGCCGTTCGTGCAGGGCGGGCAGCAACTCGTGTACGCGATGCCGAGCCTGCAGAACCCGCAGGTGACAGAAACCGCGCGGATGTACGCTTACGACGCGGCGAATCGTCGGATCACGCTGCAGCTTGCGTACACCGATGGCACCACAAGCCCGGTCTATGAACTGGCCGGCAATGTGACGGCGTTCAACTTCGGCACGCCGGACCAGATCAAGGCCGACAACGGCGTGATGGTCGCGATCCGCGTGCCGATCACCATTACCGTCTCGGCAGGCGGGGCCAGCGTGACTCTGAACGGAGCGGCGGGCCCGCGGACTTATCTGACCTACTGATCCACCCAGCGACCGTCGCTTGATGCAACGCGGCCCTCCCCGCCATGTGAGGCGGGGAGGGCCGCGTTTCGCGCGTTTGATCTGAGGCGGCTTCCGTTTACCCGACGATGCGCAGCACCGCGTCGCCGCCCAGCGACGTCTGGGCGAACGGGGCGAACACCTTGTTCATCGTCATCGTCTTGGCCCCCGCGGGCGTAACGTGCAGGTGGGCGACCTGGTTGGCCGCGATCCCGAACGTCGTCCCGTTGTTGTTCGGCTGCAGGTTATTGAGCGTCGCCGTCCCGATGTTCCAGGCGGCGACCTGCGTGTCGCTGAACGCGCCGCGGACCCGCACGTTCTTCAGCAACCCGCCCTCGCTGGCGAAGTCGGAGGCGGAGGCGGGGAGCGTCGTGAGCGATGGCGTCACGTTGACGAAGATCTCGCTGTCGGCCGCGGAGCCCGCGAGGATCGACGCGATGCTCGATTGAACGCGGATGGCCGAACTGCTCAGCGAGCCGACGTTGAACTGGCCGACCGTGCCGCTGACGTTCACGTCCTCGTTAAAGGCACCGCGGACGTTCAGGTTCTGGATCGACGGGGCCGAGATCTGCTGGCGGCTGCTGCCGCTCACAGTCCACTGGTTGGCGTGAATGGTGCCGATTGCCTCGGCGGAGACCAGCGACTCGTCCGTGAGAGTCGGGATCCTCAGGTTCAAACGCCCGCCGCTGCCGACGGTGATCGAGTGCCCACCGCTGGCCGAGCCCAGGCGAAGATTGTTCAGGCCCCCGGTGACCGACAGGTCCCCGGTCAGGTCGTCCTGTTGGGCGTTGATCGTCCCCATCGACCCGTTGTCGACGATGGTTGGCAGCGGCGTGGCGCCGTGGATCGTCAACGTCGAGGTCGCATCGGTGCCGTTCAGCAGGATCTGGCTGAGATTCCCGCTGCCGGTGGTGGACTGGAAGATCAACTGCCCGGTGCCCGGGCCGTTGAGCGTCACGGTGATCTTGTGCCCGTTCGCGTCGGTGAACGTCGCGTTCTGGCCTTGCAGGAACGTTTTGGTGCTCTGGAACGGCCCGGCGTCGGTGACGCTGATGGAGTACGGCCCGGTGCTGCCTGGGCCGGTGCTGGCGGGCCCGGTACCGGGCGATTCGCGGCGGACTGCCCCGCCGCCGTCAGGCCCATCTACCTTGCGGTTCGTCGCGATCACCTCCTCGGCACGCCGCCCTTTTCGATGTCTTGTTCGACACTAACAGGGGGTACCGACAATTCCCGGGCGATCCGTGAGGACGCGGGCGACGCGCGGACGCTCTTTACCTACTGGCCGTGGGCGAGCAATGGGACGAGGATCGCCGCGTCGGGGCTGCCGAGGCCGGTGGCTGGGTCCCAGCCAGGCGTGGCCTGGCAGCCGCGGTAGGTCCTGGGCGGGAACTTCACCGTGTTG
>DASXMX010000597.1:0-7255 GCA_036495445.1 Tepidisphaeraceae bacterium | reverse complement strand
TGAGCCCGGCATCGAGTTCATCTGGGACTTCGACCGCGCGGTCAGCGGGCTGTACGGCGCCGCCCGCGCCGGCAATCCGGCGTATCACCCCCACACGCTGATCCTGGACCGCGGGATGCGCGTCGCCGCCGTCATCCCGTTCGTCGAGCAGCGCGCCGGCCAGCACTTCGCGGACGTGGTGCAGGCGCTGGACAGCCTGACGCCGCTGTTCAGCCTCGGGGGGTTTCCGCCGATCCTGCAGGTGCCGGGCGTCTTCGAGCCCGAGTTCTGCCGCCATCTCATCGGCGAATTCGAGCGCCGCGGCGACGGCGGCCAGGATACCGGCGTCCTCCGCCAGGTGGGCGGCCAGACCGTCCGCGTCGTCAACGATTCGTTCAAGAGCCGCCGCGATTACGAAATCACCGACGCCGCGTTGCTCGCCCAGGTCCACGAGCGGCTCCGCCGCCGCCTCGCACCGGCCATCAGGCAGGCGTTCCAGTTCAACGCGACCCACGTCGAGCGCAACACGATAGGATGCTACGACGCCGCCGACGGGGGGCGTTTCCTGCCCCACCGCGACGACTCAACGCCCGGCTCGTCGCACCGACGGTTCGCGGTCACCATTAACCTCAACGCCGACGAGTACGCCGGCGGCGACCTGCGGTTCCGCGAGTTCGGCCTTCAGACGTACCGGTCCCCCACCGGCGCCGCCACCGTCTTCTCCTGCTCGCTGTTGCACGAGGTGCTCCGCGTCGAACGCGGTCGCCGCTTCGCATATCTGCCCTTCATGCACGACGAATCGGCGGCGAAGCTCTACGCGGTGAACCGGCAGGCCGTTCACGCCGCGACCGCCGCGGCGGTATAATCCGTTGGATCCGTGTCCTATGAATCTGAAACGTGCCGCCGGCCCGCGTTCGGTAGCTCCACAGCACCCCCAGGGCGAGGCGGTCCTCCCCCGTCATTTAGCCGCCCGCTCGCAAGACGCGTCCGGACGCGCCCTGCGAGCGGCGCTAAACTATGACCCGCGCAGGGCGCAGAAGAGATCGCGGATCTCGTCCTCGACTTGTTCGGGGGATTCGACGGTCTGCTGGATGTGTTCGCGGAGCAGGTCGCGGTAGCGCTGGCGCAGGCGGTGGACGGCAACTTGCACGGCGCCGGGGGTGAGGCCCAGGCCGGCGGCGGTTTGGGCATGGGCCGGGGCCTGGGGATCGCCGGTCAGGGCGGGTTTGAGCGCTTCGAACAACGCCGCCCGGCCCGTTGCGGCGTAGTGGTCGCGCAGTTCGGCCAGCACGGTGTCGAGCAGCGTCAGGGCCCAGCGGCGGTCGTACAGCCGCTCGGGCGTGAGCGCGTCCGCGGGCTCGCGGCCGTAGCGTCGCTCGGCGGAATCGAAGTCGGCATCGAGCGGCAAGACTGCATGTCCGCCGCCGCGTTTTTGCGCCGACGAGCGGTCCCATTCGTTGGCCAGAAAGTTTTTCAGGGCCGTGAGGAGGAAGGAGCGGAACCGGCCGCGGTCCGGGTCGGCCAGGCCGATCGTCCGCTTTTCCAAGAGGCGCAGGAAGAACGACTGGGTGAGGTCTTGCGCCTCGTCGGGTGCATGCCCGCGGCTGCGGACGTAGGCGTAGAGCGGATACCAGTACATCTTACAAAGGATCGCCAGCGCGTCCTGCGCCGCCGGATCCTCGGCGGCCGCCATGGGCGCCGCGCCGGCCGCCAGCACCACACTCCATCGCGTCGTGAGGAAGCGGCGAGGCGCGGCGGGCGGGTCGGTGCCGTCGGACATGGGGAGCATCATCGGGCGATTCCCTCAGCCGCCGTCCCTCGAATCGCCGGCGGCTGCGTTTCAGACATCGGCCGGGTCGAGTCCCCGGGCGATGGGTGCGTTTGCGGCGCCGCGGGCGAGCCGCCGCCGGATGGCGTGGTGGGCTCGCCGATGATGCCGTGGCGCGTTTGATCCTCCGGGGTCAATGGGTCGAAGCGGACGAACATTCGGATCTCGGCGTCGGCGTGGCCGACGAGTTGCGGGTCGTCGGCCGAGCCGACCAACTGCCCCTTCGCGGCCCGCAGAACCAAGATCTGCATCGGCCGGCCTGGTGGCACGGACCACGAGCCCGTCCACGTGCCCCAGGTCGAGTCGCGCACCGGCAGGCCGGCGAACGGGTCGGCGGCCGATTCCTCCGTCACCAGCGAGCCCGCGTTCCCGCTGATCTGCCAGCCGGCGTCGATCCGCCCGTCCGGCCTCGGGGGCCCCAGTTTGAACGTCACCACGCCGCCGAACCATTGGCCCGCGGGCGGGATGATCCGTTGCATTGAGCCGAAGCCCGGCGCTGGATCGCGCTGGCCGTCGCGCCAGACCTCGGCCCAAACCGTCGTCTTGGTGCCCGGCGGGGCCTGCACATTGAAGCGATAGGTGTGGGGAATCCTGGCGTCGCCCGAATCGGACTGCACGTCGGCCCGGACGGTCCCCTCGCCGCTGGCGAGCTGTGCGTATCGCTGTTCCCTGGCGACATACGCGGGCACGAGCAGTGCCACAACGAGGCCGGCGCCAAGCAAGCCGATGAGCAGGAGGAGCACCACGCCCAGCCCGCAGCCGACGCGCCGCCTCGGCGGCAGCGCGTACTGGCCCGGGCGAGTCGGCGGCAACGGTGCGGGAGGCTGGGCCGACGACACCAGCGGCCGCCGCGTCGCACGACACAAGAGCCACCGAATGATGAGCACGTCGGCGGCGATCGCGATGATCCAACCCAGGAGCGCCAATCGCCCGGGCGGATGGGCGAAGTGCGGTGCGAGCAGGTGTTTCACCAGCGCGACGATCATCAGGTTGTAAACGGCCAGCGGATAGGCCAACGCGACGGCCAGCGCGAGCCTGATACCGTAAAGGCGGCCGCCGGATGCCGGAATTTGCCGCAAGCCCGCCACGCCGAAGCCGCACGACAGGACGGCACAGGCGCCGGCAAGCACCAGGATCACCTCTCGTGTCATCATTGGCGAATCCGCGAACGGTCCGCCGACCGTGTCGGGCGACGCCAGGAACCGCAGAAGAAGCACCATCGGAAAGAGCAGGGCGCACGCCGACCCGGCGATCGCGTAGGGCGAGACCCGGGCGGCCTGCCCGGCGGGTGGCGCCGGATCTCGGCCGGCATTCCCCGCATGCCACGTCGACGGCATCGGAACCGGCGGCGGGACCGACATCGTCGCCAGCTCCGTCTTCACTTCGCCCGCGCGCTGGTAGCGGTGCTCGGGCTCCTTCTCGAGCGTGCGAAGGACGACTTCGTCCAATCGCACGTCGAGCTGCACCTTGCGACTGGGCGGCGGGAACCGGCCCAGCGGCAGCTCGCCGGTGAGCATCTCGTAGAAGACCACGCCCATCGAGTAGATGTCGGCGCGGTGGTCCACCGTGCCGGGCCGCTCGAATTGTTCGGGCGCCATGTAATGCGGCGTGCCGAGCACCTGCCGCGGCATGGTCAGCGTGTACGGGTCCTGCGGCACCGCGCCGCTCAGCAACTTGGCCAGGCCGAAGTCGGCGATCTTCACCCGGCCCTTGCGGTCGAGCAGGATGTTCTCCGGCTTGATGTCGCGGTGGACGATCCCCTCCTCGTGCGCGAACTGCAGCGCGTCGCAAAGCTGCGGGACGATCGCTAGTGCCTCCTGCGGCGTCAGGTGGCCGCCCTGGAGCATCGCGCGGAGATTCGCGCCGTCGACGAACTCCATCAGGAAGTAATACCGCCCTTCCATCTGGCCGAAGTCGTAGACCGCGACGATGTTCGGATGATTGAGCCGGGCCAGCGACCGGGCCTCGCGGATGAAGCGTTCCTGGAAGCCCGGATTGCGATCGACGCCCGCCGGGAGGATCTTGAGCGCGACGAGCCGATCGAGGCCGCGCTGGCGTGCCTTGTAGACGACGCCCATCCCGCCGCGGCCGAGCAGTTCGAGGATCTCGAGTTGGGGGAACAGGCGGGCCAGTTCGCGGATTTCGGTTGGGGAATTCACCGCCGCATTGGATGGTATCGTGTCGGCTTGCGATTCGCGCAGGCCTTGTTCGAGCAGGCAGGCGGGGCAGAGCCCCTGCGCGGCATCCGGCCCCATCGCCGCACCGCATCGCTCGCAGATCGCTTGATCGGACATGATCGGCCTCCCATCAGACGGCGAGCCCTGTGGCCGTCTGAGGAGTACTACAGCATCGCTTGCCAAAGCATACACTTTTCTGTGATGGATCCCGAAATGGGCCCGCGGCCGAGCTTTCGGTGATCTGGGCCTATAATTGATGTCGCCGCGAAAGGTGAACAAGGAACCGCAATGAAAGTCTGGCAGCAGCCGCTACCGCCGATTTATAACAAGCTTTCCGACGCCGAGTTGCGCGTGCGCATCCAACTGGCCAGGGAGTCGCTGGGAGACCAACTGGTCATCCTTGGGCATCACTATCAGCAGGATGCGGTGATCGAGTTCGCCGACTTCACCGGCGACAGCTTCGAGCTCTCCCGCAAGGCCGCCGAGCAAAACAAGGCCCAGTATGTGATCTTCTGCGGCGTGCATTTCATGGCCGAGTCCGCCGATATTCTTACCGACGAGCACGTGCGTGTCATCCTGCCCGACCTCGGGGCCGGCTGCTCGATGGCCGACATGGCCAACCTCGACCAGACGCTCGAGTGTTGGGAACAGCTTCAGGAAACTTGCCCTGGCCAGGTGATCGTGCCGATTACCTACATGAACAGCAGCGCGGCGATCAAAGCCTTCGTCGGCGAACACGGTGGCGCCGTCTGCACAAGCAGTAATTGCCGCGACGTCTTGGAATGGGCTTTCCGAGGCGGCGCGACTCCCGAAGGGGTTGCTGCGGCGAAGCGCGGGGCGGTAAAGGTCCTGTTCTTTCCTGATCAGCACTTGGGGCGGAACACGGCGTACGCGATGGGCATCCCGCTCGACCAAATGGTCCTGTGGGATCCCAAGCACGATCTCGGCGGGAACGACGAACAAGTGCTTCAGTTCGCCCGCGTCGTCCTGTGGAAGGGCCACTGCTCCGTTCACCAACTGTTTCGCCCCGAGCACGTCGATGAGGTTCGGGCCAAGTACCCGGGCATGAAGGTGATGGTCCATCCCGAGTGCCGGTTCGAGGTCGTGCAGAAGGCCGACCTGGCGGGCAGCACGGCGTACATCGTGAAGCAGGTCGAAGCGGCCCCGCCGGGCACGCGGTGGGCGATCGGCACCGAGGTCCACCTGATCAACCGGCTCGCCCGCCAGCACCCCGAGCAGCAGATCATCGTGCTCAGCGACTGCCAGTGCCTCTGCACCACGATGTTCCGCATCGACCTGCCGCACCTTTGCTGGGCGATCGAGAACCTGGTGGAAGGCAAGGTCGTCAACGAGATCAAGGTCGACGCCCACACCCGCCAGTGGGCGACCGTCGCGCTCGAACGCATGCTCGTGATCAAGGGCACGGGCAACCCGATCGGGAAACAGCAGCCGGTAGGAACGACGATCGACTGATTCGCGAGCTCCCCTCACCCTGGTGGCAGAGATGCTGAAAGCAGAAAAATAGCGGTTTCGGCACCCGCGCCGTCATGTTTGACCGACTCGGGCGAAGATGCCTTTCAATCCCCGCATCACGAATCCTGGCAGCACGCGATCATCCCGCAGTTCCTCGTCCTCCCTCACAACCTGTGGGCTGCCTGAAGGATGATGGAGGGTGACCGTCCTGGCCTGCGGATGGACCAGCCAGACGGACCGCGCGCCGCCGTCGAGCCACATGCGGACCTTCTCGTCGATCACGGCCGGTCGATCGCCGGGCGACACCACTTCGACGGCCAAGTCGGGCGAGTGAGGGTACCACTCGTCCTCATCATGCCCCAGCACCAATTCCGCGCGGACGAACGAGACGTCGGGCGCGCGAACGGTGTCCGGGTTATGCTCGACCACGTAACCCGTTTCGGCCGCGTACACCTCGCCGAGGTTGTGTTCGTACACGAACTGCGCGATCGCGGCGGCGAACCGCATTGCGATTCGGCCGTGCTTCGCCTTGGGCTTCGTCAACGGAATCACCCTCCCGCGAACCAGTTCGACGGTGCCGAGGTCGCCCATGGTGGCAAACTCTTCAGCAGAGATGAGCGTCGCCGCACGTGTGGTCATGAGATGCCCCGCGGATCAATGCCCCTTCCCAAAGAACGTCTTGATCGAGTCGTAGATGTCGTCCTTGCTGTTGACGCGGCTGGTCAGGACCTTCTCGTGGTTGCGGAGGTGTTCGTGGAGGACGTTGATGAAGTTGCCGGAGCCGTAGGCGCTGGCGACCTGGCAGTAGCCGAACATGTTGCAGTTGGGGAGCAGTTGCTCCTTGAGGAGCTTCACGCAGTCGCGGCTGTCGGCCTCGGAGCTGTTGTCGCCGTCGGAGAAGTGGAACAGGTAGATGTTCCACTCGTCGGGGCTGTAGTGGGCGTCGAGCAGTTGCTTGCAGACGCGGAACGCGCTGCTGATCTTCGTCCCGCCGTCCTCGCGGAGGTGGTAGAACGTGTGCTTGTCGACCTCCTTGGCGCTGACGTCGTGGACGATGTATCGGCTCTCGATCCCCTCGTAGTTCTTGCGGAGCCAGGTGTCGATCCAGAAGCTCTCGAGGCGGACCAGTTCCTTCTGCTCCTCGCCCATCGAGCCGGACACGTCCATCATGAAGACGATGACGGCGTTGCTCTGCGGGCTCTTGACCTCTTTCCAGCTCCGGTAGCGGATGTCCTTCTTCTCCGGGATGATGACCGGGCGATTGGGGTCGTAGTCGCCCAGCATGATCTGCCGCTTGAGCGCTTCGCGGAACGACCGCTTGAAGTGCCGCAACGACTCGGGGCCGACCCGGCGGAGGCTGCTGTACTTGTCCCGCACCGTCGTGATCCGGTGCTTGCCCTTGGGCTCGATCCGCGGGAGCTTCAGCTCCTCGGCGAGGATGTCGGCCAGCTCGTCGAGGCTGAGGTCCACCTCCATGATGTGCTGCCCGGCCTCGGTGCCGCCCTGCGACCGGCCGCTGCCCGGCTTGCCCTTGCCGACGACGTCGCCCTCCTTCCCCTCACCCGCGCCGACGCCCTGGGAGTTGTCGCCGTAACGGAAGTGCGGCAGGTCGATCCCGCGGACGGGGATCGAGATCAGGTGCTTGCCCTCTTTACCGATCAGCTCACCCTTGGTGAGAAATCGGCGCAGGTCTTCGCGGATTCGGCCTTTGACGATATGCCGAAACCGCTGGTGATCTTTTTCGATCTTCAAAACCATGGATTAAAGCCCTCGCCGGCGCAATAGTCCCAGCCCGACC
>DASXMX010000596.1:0-1813 GCA_036495445.1 Tepidisphaeraceae bacterium | reverse complement strand
GCTTCGGACGATGCCGACACAGCCGCGGTTCAGGGAAAGCTCAGGGATGTCCTGCGTGAGCCGGACATAGTCATCCACATTCGGTCGTCGCATGTCAGCCTCCATGGTTGCGAAAACCCGGTTGAATTGTCTGCCCGATTCTTCCACCCGATACGACAGGGTAAACGAGTTTACCACGCCAAAAGCAAGGTTCAATCAACGATTGGATGAATTCGCATTTATTTTCGGATGAGCCGGCCGCCGTACAATCCGCCCGTGCTGCATTCATCCAAGGATTTCGCCCGCCGATTGCTGAAGTGGTACGACCGGCACCGGCGTGACCTGCCCTGGCGGGCTTCAGCCGATCGACCCAGGCCACTCGACCCGTACCACGTGCTGGTCAGCGAGACGATGCTCCAGCAGACGCAGGTCGCGACCGTCATCCCCTACTACCACCGGTTCCTCGCCCGCTTCCCGACGATCGCCGACCTTGCGGCGGCCGACGAGCAGGAGGTTCTCCGCCTCTGGCAGGGACTCGGCTACTACTCCCGCGCCCGCAACCTGCAGGCGGCGGCGCGGAAGGTCGTCAGCGAGTACGGCGGCAAGATGCCGGGCGATCGTGATGAACTCCTAAAGCTGCCGGGAGTCGGCCGGTACACGGCCGGGGCCGTAGCCTCGATCGCGTTCGACCGGCCGGCGCCGATCCTGGACGGGAACGTCACCCGCGTGCTGTGTCGTCTCGATCACATCACCGCCGACGCACGGGCGCGGGAAACGGTCCAACTGCTTTGGCGACGGGCTGGAGAAATCCTGCCGGCCCGGCGCGTCGGCGATTTCAACTCGGCTCTCATGGAGCTGGGGGCGACCGTCTGCACGCCGCGGAATCCACAATGCCTGATCTGCCCCGTCCGCGAACATTGCGAAGCGCAGGCAACAGGGGCGCAAGAGCAGGTGCCCGCCCCGAAAAAGGCGAAGCCGACCCCGCTGGTGCGTCGGCGGACCTATTGCATCCGCCACGGCGACCGCTGGCTGATCGAACAGCGCCCACCTCGCGGGCGGTGGGCGGGGATGTGGCAATTCATCACCGTCGATGCGGCCGCGGAACTCGATCACGGGCTTCCGAAGGTAATGAAGGAATGCCGCCGGCTCGGCGCCGTTTCCCACGGGCTGACCCACCGCCGGTACGAGTTTGAGGTTTATGTCGCGCGTGTGGGCAGACAGACGTCGGGGGATCAACCGAACCGTCGGTGGGTGACGATGGGCGAGCTCGAGGCCTATCCGCTCCCGCGACCCCACCTAAAGGTGGTGCAGATGCTTCGCGATATGGATAGGCGCGAGGGCCGTTGAGACCGGGGCACCGAGGTGACTCCCGCTTGGCCAGACCCCGCGGCTCCGCCCGGTTGTCCGGGTTAACGGCCGTATCGTATATCCCCCGCGAGGACTGGGCGTTTGGGGCCCGGAGAAACGGATGGATGTGTTGAAATCGCCTGAGATGTTGGAAGCCGACGATTCCCTGCCCGTCGAGGCCAAGCCCGGGACGTGGAAGGTGTTGCTGCTGCTGATCCTGGCGGCGGGCACGTTCAGCTACCTGGGCGCCTACGCGGCGACCGACGCGTTGGCCAAGGTCGACGTGATCCGCCCGATCTCCCACGAGCACGACCCGCGCCCCGTCTGGGCCGCGATCATCTTCGGCGCCATCATGACCCTGTTCCTCGCCGCCGCCGTCCTGATGCGGTGCGCCAGCGGCAGGCAATTCAAGGAAATCGACCGGATGAACGAGTGAGTAGGGGCACACGGCGTGTGCCCTCCCGGTGTTGCAGGGGCGTACGACGGT
>DASXMX010000595.1:0-12683 GCA_036495445.1 Tepidisphaeraceae bacterium | reverse complement strand
TCCGTGGAGCAGCCGATGACCCTCCCCGACTTTCTCTCGCGCGAGCCTGACGGTTTCGTCCACCTGACCGGCCACCGTATCGGCCTGCACCACCTGATTCGCTCCTACAACGAGGGCTTCTCGCCGGAGATGATCCTCGGCGAGTACCCCACGCTCTCCCTCGCCTTGATTCACAAGGTCATTGCCTGCTACCTGGAAAACCAACCAGAGATAGACGCCTACATCACCGCGGAGGAGCGGGCAACCGAGGTGCAAAGAGCCGCGGCGTCACACGGTTCGAGCCTTCAGGAGTTGCGGGAGCGAATGCGGAAGCTGCGCGCCTCTTGAGGGGTGGACAAGGCTGTGGCACGATTCCTCTTGGATGAGCATCTTCGCGGCCCACTGTGGGGCGCGATTCAGCGTCACAACACTCGTGGCCAATCGCCGCTCGATGTTGTTGGGGTGGGCGACTTCGCCGACCTCCCTCTTGGGTCGCCCGATCCGCAGATCCTCAGGTGGGCGGAACAAAACGACCGCATCCTGATCTCCCGCGACAAATCAACGATGTCCACCCACATAGCGGCCCACCTGGCGCTCGGCCATCATTCGCCCGGCGTATTGCTCCTCGTGAAACACGCGCGCATCGCAGACGTCATCGAATTCCTGACGCTCGTCGCTTACGCCAGCGATCCTGCGGAATGGAAGGACCGGATCCAGTTCATCCCGTAGCGGAAGTCGCACGGATCAATGGAATCGATTGCCGCGCTTATTCAAACGACCAGAATCGCACCCCAAACGGTTCGATCCGAACGTGCTGGCGAGGCGGCGACGCGGGAACGCGAACGGGCGATTCGGGATGAAGGCGGGCGTTCTCGTCGTCGCTGGGCGCCACGGCGTCCAGCTTGAGCTGCCGCATGAGCATCGCCCCCGGCAGGCCCTCCACGGCCAGCTCAAACTCGGCGGGTTGCTTTGAGAAATTCCAGATCAACAGGTTGTAGATGTGATAGCGTTCGTCGTACGTGGCCATGCCGTGCAGGCCCGAGGCGCCACAGTCAAGATGCAGCCGTTGTCCGGTGAGCCGCGAGAGCAGCTTGAACGCGAAGTAGGCCGGCCGGACGTGGTCCTGGAAATCAAAAAGCCCGTCCGCCTGCGGCATCCGGTTCCACCACCGGGCCATGAACGCGACCCCGCCCGGCGAGAAGAACCGCCCAAACTCCCGCTCGTCCACATGATAGTCGCGGACGTGGTAATAGCACGACCAGTCCAGCCCCGCCTCCTTCATCTGCAACGCGGTTTCCAGCACGAAGCACGGCTGAAACGCCGGGTCCATCGGCGGGTCATACAGGTCCATGTTCCACTCGTCCAGGATCGTTTCGGGCTTCAGCCCGGGATGCTCCTTCAAAAGTGATTTGGCGTATTCAATCGTTGCACGAATCGTCGTCGGGCTGCTGGAGTAGATATGCCACGAGACAAAGTGGAGCGGGACCTTGTCGCGTTCGCAAGCGGCCAGCAGCGCGGGCAGTATGGGCGATCGCACCGACGCCAGCGCCGGGCCGCCCACGCGTGCGTCCGGATCGGCCCGCAGGATCGCCGCGGCCGTGTGGCGGTAATACCGCACGTACGCGTCCGGCTGAAATAGGTACGGACACCCGCCGATTTCGCCGATGTCCACTTCGTTCCCAATTTCCCAGTAACGAACGCGACCCGGATGCCGCTGCGAATAGTGCCGGACCAGGTCGAAGACCAACTTTTCCCACGCCTCGTAGTCGTTCGGCTCAACCTGGCGCTCGTCAATCGTCGGAAACAGCACCCGCGGCTTGAAGCACAGGCACATCAGCGGGCTGGAACCCGCCCGGATGATGTCATCCACCGAGCGGTCCAGCGCCTCACAGTGCAGCCGGCCGCGTTCCGGCAGGAGGTCGTAATACTCCTGAACGAACAGCCGAATCAGCCCCGGGTGCAGCGCCCGGACCTCGGCGACACGCGAGTGGAACATCGGATCCGCCGACAGCCCGCCCTGCCCCAGCGCAATATGGTCAATGGCCAAAGGCCCCAGTTGCCGGTCACACGAGAGCGTCACCACCGGCACCGCGGGCCGGGTTTGGGCCGCCGCACCCATGGTGGCGAATAGGACAAGGATGGAGGCCAGCGCGCGCGTCAATGGAGGGTTCCCTATATGCACTTTCGGTCGTCCCGCATAGCAGCACTGCCGATCGGCCAAGAGCTACGGCAGCCCGGGGACTGCGGGCCTATCTCGATGGACGAACGAACGGTCCAACTGAATAAGCGGGGAGTATAGGTAACCCATGACATTGCCCCGCGACGTGTCGTTACCCGAGATGTCGTAGAACTGCTCCCAATGCGCCAAGGCCGGCTGCCAGCGAATGACATCGGTAACTGAGAGGCCGAACGAGTACCGCAGGCGGCCCGACTGTGACCAGGTCCACTGCCCACCGGCCGACATGGCCACGTACGAGCCAACGTAGACAACCACGGTCGTGGCCAGTCCGACGGTCAGCCAGAGTGAACGTTTCCCAAATCGCTTTGCCATGAAGAGAGAACTGGCGAGCATTCAATGGCCGCCACCGCCCGGCATCCTATCAGGTTTGCGTTATGGCCTACACCCACCAGCGATCTACAGATCCGACGCGGGCCGCTCCTCGATCGCGACAGAGTGCATCCAATGAGAGAGGAAGGCAGAGCGCCAATCGGTCCGATTCAGCCGTGCCAGGAACCGGAGAGGCCATCACCGCGGCGATAACGTCAGCGTCCCAACGACTCTCTCAACGGCCCAAGCCAGCGTTCGTAGCGACGCCAGCGTTCGACCGAGGACGTGTAGATCGGGCGGCGGACCTGTGCACGGCTGGCGGTGTCGACGCGACGGCGGTTTCTGTGGAACAGGAGGCACCGCTCGTCCCAGGGCAGACCGAGGAAGCCGATCAGCCGGCGGGCGTGGCCCTCCAAATCGCGCACCATGGCTTCGTATTCGATCTCGAGGATCGGCAGGTCCAGCACCTGCCTCCAATGCGACATCAGCCGTTCGTACTGGCGATAGAAGTGGCCAATCGCCGGCAGGCTGCACGTGAACGGGAGCACCGTCTCGAATTCCGTCATGTAGCAGGAAACGCAGGTGTCCAGCGGATCCCGCCGGCAGACGATCACCCGTGCGCCGGGGAACAACGCCCAGATGAGGCCCAGGTGCAGGAAGTTGGAAAGGTTCTTGTCGACGATGCGAGCCGCGTGCGGCTGCAGGGCCCGCAGCGGGCCAAGGTACTCGGCCGCAACCGCATCGGCGTCCTGGGACGACATCCGCGCCAGCGCCTCATGCTCGGACACGTGAAACATCCCGATGCGGCTGTACAGCCTGCGCCACAAGCGGTAGACCCAAGGCAACTCGCCGCCGCCAAACACCTGCGGATGGGAGGCGAGAACCTGTTCGACCAGCGTCGAGCCCGACCGCGGCATGCCGACGATGAACACGGGCGTCGGGTCCGGGATCGTCGCCCGTTTCACGTTCCGGAGCGCGGCCGGCGAAAAATTCGCGATGCAGGCGGCGATCAATCGCTCCCATGACGCCACGTTGAAGGCATTGGCCCACGGCGCGTTGGCACGCGTGGCGTGCCCGAACGCTTCATCGTATCGCCCCATCTGCTCGTGCAGTCGCGCCGCGGCGAAATGGAGCGAGGACGCCGTCTGCGGCGGATGAGGCGCGTGACTGCCGAGCACGCCCAAGACCGCCCCGAGCGCTTCGCCTTCGCGATCCGCGAGATCCTCCGCCAACCGGGCCGACAGCAGGGCCAACGATACGTCACAGCGCCCGGCCGCCAGCAACCGGTCCACGATCGCGGCCGCGCCGGCGAGGTTATGGTCGTCCACCCGTTTACAGGCCTGGGCGAACAGACGATCCGAGTCGGCCGACGGCAACAACGTCCCGCGCGGTTCGCCGTAAATGGCGGGACCCGCACACACATGGGATTGCATGTTCATGCTCACAACGGGAAGCCGAACTCCACAAAGCCCCGCGCGGAAGTCGACCTTCGCGCACTCCCAACCCCCGAAACGCCCCAGCTTCCGCTCTATTGTTGCAAGAATTTCATTTTTCGACTCAGCTATTCGGCATAGGCCGGTCACCGAGTGCGTGGCGGGGTTGATGAGCCGCTCAAGCGACAACCCTACGAGGCAGTTCGCGAGGATACGACTCGCATCCGCCTTTAGGCTGCTCAGCGAGGTGAGGCCACCGTCGAGGCCGCCCCCACGGCGGCCGGCAGCGATTGAGCATTCCGAAACGCGTCCATCCCCCCGAAACCCAGTTCGCGCAGGGTTCGCTCCGCCGCCCGGTCGCGCTGGAATCGCTGGATCTGCTTGAACGGCGGCAGCAGACGGTAGGTCATGAGGAAGGCGCCTTTCAGCGTCGGGACGTACTGCTGCCGCGTCAGGTCAAGCGAGTAGTAGCCGGCACCGATGAGCCGGTGGTAGGTCTCCGTCCATTCGTTCTCCATTCGCGTGCGGGCGTCCTTCACGCGATCGAGCGTCGCGGTTCGGCCTGCGCGGTCCCGCTCCACGCGCGCCCGGTGGAACCGGTACAGCAGGGCGAAATCCCGGATGCCGGGGCACCGGATGGCGCTGATTTTCGGGTCGCGTGGGAACACGCCGGTACTGGAGGAACTCGTGGTGACGATCGATGAGCCGTCGGTGAATTCCGTGCGGAAGGTAACGAGCGTGACAACGCGAAGCCCCTGAAGCTCCGACGGCGTGCACACGCCGATGACCTGGGCGTGCTCGACGCCCGACGGGTTCACCCAGATCGAAACGTAGCTTTCCTGGGCCGTTTTGTGAGTGCAATGCGTCAGATGCCCGATCGCGCGAAACCCGCACGCCGCCAGCCCGCGCGTCGCGTCAAAAAACGCCTGCGCCACCTCCGGCGCCAGCTCCGGCAACTCGATGGGGACGTAATCGACTTTCACATCCTTGGCCTGCTGCCGCCTGATCTTGAACGGCGCGTAGATGTACATCGCGCCGATCAGATAAGCGCCGATGACCAGCAGGATGATCAGCCCGACAGTAAGCCCGTCCAAGACTAGCATCGATCACCTCCACGGAGGTTCGGTACACCTTCGTTCGAGTTCGCTCAAGCATTTCTAAAATCCCCCCACGTCATGTGTACGGCCGTGAGGCCGACGAGGACGGCGGTTTCGGCGCGGAGAACCCGGCCGCCGAGGGCCCAGGGGCGGGCGAGGCGGGCGAGGCGGTGGCGCTCGGCGTCGGAGAAGCCGCCCTCCGGGCCGACCAGGAGGACGATCCGCTGAGGCGGCGCGGCCGGCGCGGGCGGCGCACCGGAGTCCGTGCGGTCGTCGAGGAACACGCAAAGGTCGGCCGCCTCGACAAGCGGCGACGCGAGGAACGCGTCGAGCGTGGCCGGCGCGAGCAGGTGCGGCAGCGACGACCGCCGGCACTGCTTCGCGGCCCGCGCGACGTGCCCGGCCCACGCGTGGGCCTGCTCGTGTTCGATCGCGTCGGCCGGCACCGAGTGCTCCGTCAGCAGCGGCGCAATCCGCCGCACGCCCAGCTCCGTGGCCTTTTGCACGACCCAGTGCATGCGCTGGCGGGCGAGCAACGCGCACGCGAGCGTGAGGTCGATCGTCGCCTCGGGCGACCGGCTCATCCGCTCGTACGCGACGGCGGATCCGCCCTTCGCGTCATACTCCTTCACGCTGGCCCGCAACCAGACGCCAGCCCCAGCGCGGAGCGTAAACGCCTCCTTCGCATTCACCTCCCGCATCCGCAGCCGCTTGGCCAACCCGCGGTCGAACCGGAACGGCTCGTCGATCTTCAACGTCGCCGGCACCGTCAGCGGTTCGTCCCCCGCCGCCGCGTAGCGGGCGATCGCTGCAGCGTGATCTTTCGCCCCCGGCGCCTCGCCCGAACTGCGGTCGTGGGGGCGAGCTTGGGGCGCCCGGGATTCCTTGTGGTCTCTGGCCATGGGCCGACAGTTTACGCGGCATGCCCTCCGGCAGGCGATGGCCGAAGTCGTCGCAGCTTCCTGCGGAAGGGAGGGCCATGGAATTGGCTCGGCAGACTTTGGTGAGGCCGGGGATTGTCTCAAGTGGGCGTGCGTCTTGCACGCGTTCCTGCCGTGACGCACAATCGGCCCCGGGGGATTTAACATGATTGAATCCGGGTGTCACATGCGAGAATCCCGCGGAGCCGTCACCCGACGGACGTTCCTGGCCACGACCGCCGCCGCCGCGGCATCGGGGCTGATCGCCTCTCCAGCCACGGCCGCCACCTCGTCGCAGCCGTCTCTTGCACGTTCGACCCGTGCCAATGAAAAGGTGAACGTGGGCGTCGTTGGCGTGGGCGGGCGCGGGGCGGAAGACCTGAAGGGCCTGGAGGGCACGGCGGCCAACATCGTTGCGCTGTGCGACTGCGATCAGCGGCGGGCCGCCGAGTCGTTGCGACGCTACCCGGACGCCCGCCATTACGCCGATTGGCGGAAGATGCTGGACGAACAGAAGGACCTCGATGCGGTCCTGGTCGCCACGCCCGACCACAACCACGCGATCATCTCGATCCACGCGATGCGGCTCGGCAAGCACGTCTACTGCGAAAAGCCGCTCGCCCACTCGGTCTGGGAAGCACGGCAGATGGCCCAAGCCGCCGGGCAATACAACGTCGCCACGCAAATGGGCACACAGGGCCACGCCTTCCCGGGTACGCGGCAGGCAGTCGAAGTCATCCGCGCCGGAGCCATCGGCGAGGTGCGCGAGCTGCACGTCTGGACGAACCGCCCCAAGGGATATTGGCGGCAGGGAATCACACGGCCGACCGGCACGCCGCCGGTGCCGCAAGGACTCGACTGGGACGTTTGGCTCGGACCCGCACCCGAGCGCCCCTACAACCCGGCCTACGTGCCGTTCAAATGGCGCGGGTTCTGGGATTTCGGCACCGGCCCGATCGGGGACATGGGCATCCACAATCTCGACACCGCCTTCTGGGCGCTGGAGCTGACCGCCCCCACGTCGGTCGAGGTGAAGGATTGCTCGCCGGGGATGGGTTCAGCGCCGATGAAGGAAACCGCGCCGTCCTGGAGCATCATCGAGGTGCACTTTCCGCCGCGGAGCGAACGCCCGGCGGTGAAGATGACCTGGTACGACGGCGGCAAGCTGCCCCCGGCCGACCTGTTCGAAGGCGAGCCGGTCCCCGATACCGATGGTGGATCGCTGCTGATCGGCAGCAAAGGCAAGTTGCTGACCCGCACCTGGCACGGGGGCCAGACCCCCGCCGACTGGTTCGTGCTGCTGCCGCGCAAGCAGTTCGCCGACTACAACCCGCCTGCGCCGACGCTGCCGCGGGTGGCCAGCCACCATGCCGAATGGATCGACGCCTGCCGCGGCGGTCCGCGGCCGCTCTCGAACTTCGGCTACGCCTCGGTGCTGACCGAATCCCTCCTGCTGGGAAACGTCGCCCTGCGCGTGGGGAAGACAATCGATTGGGACCCCACTCAAATGCGTGCGGCCGGTTGCCCGGAGGCCGACGCCTTCCTGCGCCCCGCGTTCCGCAGCGGATGGGAGATCTGACCGCCGCAGTGCGCGCACGATCTTCCGCCGTGGTTGCGTTGGAGGCATTTCGTCATCTATGCGGAATGCTTCCCCCGGCGTGGGGCGGCGTTCGTTTCGTGGCTCGAGCCTAGCTGGCCGGCGCCCCCGCCGCGTCCCCTGGTTCGGGCGGATGGCTCGTTGCAAGAAACCCTGCAACGTCGCGGCCGAAGTGGCGGTTCATCATCGTGCCGAGGTGGCCGGCCTTGGGATAAACAATCAGTCGGCTGCCCGGGATTCCCGCGGCGGTGGCCCGTACCAATTCCGGCGGAAACGCCCGGTCCCGGCCGCCGGCGATCAGCAACGTCGGCGAGCGAATTTCCCCGAGCCGGGGCGTCACATCGAAACCGGCCTCCGCATCGATCGTCGCCAACAGGTCGTTGGGATCCCAACGTTTTTCGAATTGGTGCGCAACCCAATGCATTGGCACCATGAGCCATTCCCCGCCGCGGGGTGCAAGCACGGAGGCAAGCACCATGGCCCCGCTTCGGCCGCGGGCGATCTCATCCGCGTAGCGCCGGAGCTTGCTGCGACCCTCGTCCCCGAGCCAGCTCGCGGCCGCCGCGATGATCAGCCGGTTCACCCGGCCCGGGTGATCCGCCGCCAGTTGCAGCGCGATCGCGCCTCCGGTGGAGATGCCGATCAAATCGACCGGATCGGCAAACCGCTCGGCCAACGCGTCCGCATGACGGGCCGCCAGGTCCCTCATCGTGAGTCCCCGGTGCAATCCGGCGGGGCGATTCAGCACATACACGCGCCGGTTCGTGATGCGAGCCAGCCCCGCATAGGGCAGTTGCCGCGTCTCGGGCCTGCGCGACATGCCCGGAAAGAGCACCAGCGGCGGCCCCTTGCCGACGACGACGCCGGGGAAACCGGTTGCGGCATCGGTGGCGGCCGGGGGCGATGTCATCGTTTCAATCCAGCGTCCTGAATCATTGGACGATCACGACGTCCTTCGCCCGCGCCTCCGGCACCACCTTCAGATTGGTGACCCGCCCGCCTTCGACGTGCCCCTCGACCGTCGTTTGGTACGGCGCATGGAGCTTGAAGTCCGCGGTCCAATCCTTGGGCCAGGCGGGCAGCAGTTGGATGCGGCGTCCGTCGCATTGCATCAGCATCAATTGCAACGTGATCATGCCATCACCGCCGTTGTCGAGGTCGGGGATCCAGTCGTGGCCGGGCTTCCAGAACCAGCGGAAGCGTTGGTCGCCGTAGTCGGTGAATTCGGCGACCGCCGCCTTCTGGGCAACGGCCGTCAAACCCAGCACGGCGGCCTGCGTGCCGTCCTGCCCCCAGCACGTGTTCTGCGGCGACCGCCGGGCGGCAAACGTGTCTTGCGCAAGCTTGAGGCCGGGCTTGCCGACGCCATAAAGGCGGTACGGAAAGGCGACGTAAAGCTCGGGGTTCTCGGAGTTGCTCGTCCTGCCGTATTGCTCGGCGGGAAGGATCGTCGGCCGGCCGTCAGAATCGCCGTGGCCCAGCGGCGGCACCTTGCCGTGCGCGGTGTGTCCCATCGGGATCGGTGGCAGGTCGTGCAGCGTCTTCTCCCAGGCCGCGCGCTGCGCGTCGGTGGTGAGGTCCTTGGGAAGCGCCAGCAGTCGCGGGAGCACGGCCATCAATCCCGCGATGTCGGGCGTCGGGTTGACCGCGACAAGCTGGTACGTCTCCAGCGACTGGGCCGGCTCCATCCGGATCTTGCCCGCCGCGTCGCGCGGGTAGTGTTGGGCGTAAAACGTCACGATCGGATCGGCGAAGGGAACGATTCGCGTGCGCCCGAAGTCGGCGTCCTGCGTCTGGTCATACACGTCGAGCATCTGCGCGATGACTTCCAGCGCACCCTGGACATGGTATCGCTGCCAGTGGCTCTGGATCTCGTTGGTTTTATTATCCTTGCCAAAATCGACCAGGTTGGGCAGGCCCCAAAATTCCATGGTCTCCGGGAAATGGGCCCCGTCGTGGTGGTAGTAGATCCGCGTGCGGTCGGTCGCCAGCGGCAGCGCGTTGAGATACATGTCGAACCAGGGCTTGAGCAGGTCGAGGTCGCCGGTCGCGATCAACGGCCAGAAGAGCAGGCGATTGTTCTGATTCCAGTAGGAGTCGCCCCAGGCGCGGTAGTCGGGGTCGTGATTCTCGTTGGACTGCTTTTTGCCGCCGCGAAGGTCGTGCCCGACGGTGAACGCGCCGCCGTTGAACTTGGGCGGCAGCTCGCCGCGCGACGAGCAGGCGATCATGTAGTGCTGGATGGCGTAGCCCTGGGAGACCTCCGCCGCCTGCGGCCCGCCCGCGACGTGGATCCAGCTTCGATCCCAGAAATCCCGCCACCATTGCTCGTGCGCCGACCTGGCCGCCTGAAGATCCGTGCTCCCGGCTTCTGCGACCAGGCGCTCCATCGCGTTCAACCAAGCCTTCGGCGACGCCGACTGCTTCTGGGTGAACACGACGATATCGAGCCGTACATCCTGCGATGGTGCGGACGAGCGGAGCGTCCGCTCGCCCGCGCTAATCATCCCCGGGCCACCCAGCGCGGCCCCAAAGCAACGATGCAGCAGCGGATCGGGATGCTTCGAGCGGGTCGATTCAAGATGCTCCTGCTTGAGCACATACGGGAAATAGCTGTCCGGATCGAAATGGCACCACGCGATGCGATCCTTGGCCGCGGGGAAAACGATGTCCGGCGCGGCATGAGGCGGCGTGTCGCCCGACGTGACACGCGGGTCGCGCTCGCCGGGCCAGGCGTCATTGTACGGCTGCGCCTTCCGCCAAAACTCCGCGTCCGCTTCGATCGCCGCGGGCTGGGCCAGGTGCCCTTCGACGTGGAGGACCGGATGGTTGGCGTCCGCCCAGATCCGAAGGACGTTGTCGCCGCTCTTCAATTCGATCATCGACGATTCCAGCCTCAGCGTCTGGCTGAAATCTGACGCCCCCGCGAACACGTTCGGCGTCAGCTTGAGCCTCACGCGGCCGAGCTTCACGAGCTTGCCGGTTTCCGTCCACGCATCGGCTTTCGCCAGCAGAAGGACGATGTCGCCATTCGGCTCGGTCCACGCGTTGGCGGCCAGATCGCCGTTGCCGATCGGCATGGAGTCGTTTTCGTCCGTGCCGAGCGAGTTCCACGTCACATTATTCCCGGCGACGAAGCGATTCCCGTCACCCGCGGCGCTCGCCCGCCGGCTTAAGCCGACGAGCAGCATGGCCAGGGTTGCGGCGATCACGAATCTTGTGGTGGGATGGCAGCGTGACATACGGATACCAGAACTGCCTTTTCAATCGTTTGACGCGTCGCCGCAGAACAATGCAACGCCCGACCGCCCTCGGCCAGCGCATGTCCTCAAGCCGGCGATAATACTGACCGAACCCGCTCGCGTTGCCGTTCCCCGGGGTCGTTGAAACCTTTCGCCCATCGGGACGTCAGAGAGGACGTCGCGGCCCGCTGTATTGGCAATTGCGGGGCGCAAAGGTTCAACCGCGGGAGGCCTCGTGTATCGGCAGCTATTCGGATTCCCCATCGTGTCCGCGATGCTCCTGGTCAGCTCCTTGTCGTTCTCCATGACCCGGGCGGCACAACCCGCGGATCTGAAGGAATTGGCCGTCCGCGCCACGAATGAGGACGACAACGCGGCGAAGGAAGCGACTGCCGAACTGCGCGCCGCGGGACCGGCGGGCTGGCCGCACTGATTGACGCGAATGCGGACATTGTTGGCCGGCACCGGCGCGGTGAGGTCTCCCCCACCGGCGCGGCCGAAACCGCCTGGCCGCGCGTCGCGGCGGCGATCGATGCCGTGGCGGCGCAGACGGACGCGTGGGCGTCCGGCCTCTATTGGTACACCGACCTGGACGCGGCCAAGCGGGCGGCGCGGGATTCCGGCAAACCGATCCTCTCGCTGCGGCTGCTCGGCACGCTGGACAGCGAATACAGTTGTGCCAACAGCCGATTCTTCCGCACGGTGCTCTACGCGAACGCCGCGGTCTCCCGCGAGATGTCGGAACATTTCATCCTGCACTGGAAGTCCGTCCGGCCCGTGCCGAAGGTGACGATCGATTTCGGCGACGGCCGCGTCGTTCAACGGACCATCACCGGCAACAGCATCCATTATGTGCTCGATGCCGACGGCCGCGTGATCGACGGTATTCCCGGGCTCTACGGCCCCAACGCCTTCATGCAGGAACTGACCAACGCCGTGACGATCGCCACCTTTGCGCGGGACGCCCGGGATGCTTCCCAAGCCCTTCGCGAGTGGCATTTGGCGCAAAACAACGCCATCCTCGCACGCTGGGAGAAGGACCTCCGCGAGGTCGGTGCGCTGCCGGTGCAAGCTTCGCTGACGCTTCCCCTGCGCGAACCGATGATCACCCCGAAGGCTACGCCCAAAGCGAATCCGACCGCCGTCCAGGCCGCGCCGGTGGCCCGGGGCAAATTCGTCGTCGAACGGCGGCTCGTCGTGGCCCTCGCGCCCGCCTCGAACGTGTTACAAGCAGCGAAGGACGATGCCGTGTGGACGAAGATCGCGGCGTTGCACGTGGAGGACGCGAAGTTGGACGCGGGCAGCCGGGCGTTGATGGCCGCGAAGAACCCGACCGCCTTGCAGGCCGGGCGGCGGGCCACATCCAAATTGAAGGTCGAGAACCCGCTCGTGCGGATCGTCCAGAATTTCGAACGTTCGATCGCCGAGGACACCGTGCGGAACGAGTACACGTTCCACCGCCAGATCCACCTCTGGCTCGCGGACGCAACGCCGTCGATGGACCTCGACGCCTTCAACGAGCGGGTCTACGCGGAGCTGTTCCTGACGCCGAGTTCCGACCCCTGGCTCGGCCTCCTCCCGCCCAACACCTACTCCGCCCTCCCCGACGACGGGCTATGCCGGGCGAAGTAGCGGCCGACGACGGCGCATCAACAGTCCCGCGCCTGCCAGGCCAAGGGCCGCGGTCGTGGGCTCCGGTACGGACGAGGGCGTGCTATCGGAGAGCGTGGCGCCTTCAAAACCGATTTGCCCGGAGGTCGTGCCGGTGGGATAGCCGGCGATGGTATAGGCGAACGTAATCAGATGGGACGTGCTGTCATCGTTTTCCAGGGTGAACTGGTACACGCCGCCGTCCTTCGTGGGGGCG
>DASXMX010000594.1:0-3186 GCA_036495445.1 Tepidisphaeraceae bacterium | reverse complement strand
CCCCCCATCTGTGGCCAATCCCTCTGTGGTTTTCTCCGTGCTCTCTGTGTCCTCGGTGGTTAAACGTCTTGTCTTGCGATGCTTCCGGCTTACTTTGCTCCCGAATCGGACTTGGGCGCCGAATGGGCGCCGGTCTTGATCGCGTAGAGCGTGTCGCGGTCGGTCAGGTAGAGGATGCCGTTGACGAATACTGGGGAGCAGTAGCTGGCGCTGCCGAGGTTCAGGTGGTCGTCCTCGGGGCTGATCTTCTTCAGCTCCTTGGAGTCCTCGAAGATGCGGATGTCGCCGTCCTCGTCGGCGAGGAAGACCTTGCCGTCGGCCCACATGGGCGAGCCCCAGACTTCCGACTCCATGTCAAACGTCCAGTAGAGCTTGCCGGTCTTGGCGTCGAGGCAGTGGAGGAACCCGGAAAAATCGGGCGCGTAGCACAACCCGCTGGGGGAGATCAGGCAGGTGGAGATCGTGCGGTTCATGTAGTCGCCGCGTTGCAGCTTGCCGGGCTTGTCGGCGTGCTCGAACTCCCAGACGATGCCGGAGTTCGGATTCGGCTTGCCCTTTCGCGCCTCGCCGCGGATGTCCACCGGGCCGTTGCCGACCGAGCCGGGGGTCGGCTGCTGGTCGACTTCGAGTTCCTTGCTGATGTCGCCTTCCTTGGTGATGTCCACGCAATATAGGTGGCCGAGCCCCTCGCCGTGCTCGGGGTCCTGCCCGTTGGCGATGTACATGTACTTCTTGCCGTTCCCCTGGTCGACGATGCACGGTGTGGCGATCACCTCGTTGCGCGTCTGGGGGTAGACCGCGCTTTTGGGGTTCATGTCGAACTTCCAGAGGACCTTGCCGGTCTCGGCCTCGTAGGCGTAGACCCACGAGTCGCCCAGCGGCGCGATGACCTCGTGGTGCCCGTTGACGTCCACGATGGCCGGGCTGGCCCACTGCCCGTGCAGGACGTTGACGCCCGGCGTGTTGTCGGTCCACTTTACCTGGCCGGTGTTCTTGTTGAAGCAGACGATCGACGGGGCCAGGGGCGCGACGACGTGCTTGTGCGTGTCGTCCACGCCGTTGGCGGTGATCGCGTAGATGTAGTCGCCGTACGACGCGATCGCGCAACTGGTCATGTTGTGGGGGAACACGCCCAGCCTGTTGATCATGTCGAAGCTCCAGATCGTCTTGGGCGGCTTGCCCGGTTCCGGGAGCGCGCCGGGGCTGAGATCCAGGCAGACGACTTCGCACCGGTTGGTGCAGTACCAGAGGCGGCCCGGCTCGGTGTAAACTGTCGCGCACTCACCCTCGCCCGGCCAGTCGTTGACGCGGCCGGTGGGGAGCTTGGCGCTGTACCGCTGCCAGAGGAACTTGCCGGAGTTGGCGTCGAACGCCATCAGCACGCCGCCATCGGCGGTGACGTTCGGGTCGCGCTGGCCCTCGTTGTTGGTGCCGACGAAGACCATCCCGTTGGAGACGACCGGGTTCCCGTAGCTCTTGGAGCCCAACGCCGCGCTCCAGAGGATGTTCTCGCCCGTCTTGACGTTCCAGTCGGTCGGCGGGTTCTTGTCCGGGCTGACCATGTTCCGCTCGGGCGTCCGGGCCCACATGGGCCAGTCGTCGGCGCGGGCGGTTGGTTGGAACAACCACCCGACGCTCGCAGCGACCGCGGCGCTCAGTAGAACCCGTTGGGCCACCGCGCCCACGCGGTGTTTCCTCGTCCCGATGGTCGATTGATTGTTGCTCATTTTGTGTTCTCGCTGACGGCCTGACCATTGTTGGGGGTCACGATGATGTTGTCGTAGTAAATCTCAAGCCCGTTGCTGAAGCCCCACAGCCCGGCGGCGCCGTGCGTGTTGGGCGTGGGGTCTTCCATCGAGATCGTCCAGTCGGAAGGCTCCGGCTGGCCCTTCTCCCAGACCTTCCCCTTCACGACCGCCTTGCCGGCCTCCTGCTGGACCATGATCTTCATGGTGTACCAGGTCTTGGCCTTCCACTTGAACGGCATCGCCGCGTGGGTCGCCAGGCCCGGCACCAGCTCGTTCCGCGGGATGGCGGCGGGCCAGCCGTAGAGGTTGAGCGTCTGGTTCGCGCCCTTCAGCTCGATGCAGTACCGGCTGTCGATCACGCCGGCGTCGGGCATCTTATGCACCTCGGTCCCGTTGTCGTTGAAGACTTCCTCCTGCACCTTCACGTCCGCCTGCACGGTGTAGTTGGCCATGTCCTCCGTGCCCATGTAGGTGCGGGCGCGGGCGAACAAGGGGATGTCGGTGAGCTTGGTGAGGACCTTGTTGCCCGTATTCCCGGGCTCTTCATGCACCGCGAACTTCATCCCCGCGCCGATCCAGGTGAGCGGCGGCTTGCCGACCGGGGCCTTCTCAAAGTCGGCCTTCCAGGGCAGCGGCGGGAAGACGCGGACGCGGCCGACGCCTTCGAGCTTGCCGACGTGAGCGATCACCCCGCCGCCCAGCGGCGTGTGGCCCTTGTCCTCGCCCTTGAAGACGCCGTTTTCGTCGACCGTGCCTTGCAGGTTCCCAACCTTCACCGGCGCGGCCGGCGGGGCGGGCTTGGGCGCTTCGGCCGGTTTGGCCTCGGCCGTCTTGCCCTGCGCTGCGGCGGCGGAATTCGTCCGCATCAGCTCCTTCGGCCGGGCCGGGGGCGGCGGCATGGTGAGCTGGCCGACCTCCCACTTGTCCGCCTTCACCTCGCCCAGCGGACGACCCATGTCGTCAAACGCGTGGACCTTGAAGCTCACCTTCTCGCCCGGATGCGCCACTACGTCGGCCGGCGTCACGAGCACCATCGCAGGCTGCGGATGCCCCTCGACCGGCGCTTCCTCCGCCACCGGCGGGACCTTCGCCTCCTGCTTCTCGAATTCCTTGGGCCCGATGCAGTACATCGTCGTCGCCGTCGCGAGATAGATATGGCCGTCGGAAATCGCCGGCGAACCGAAGATCACGTACTCGCGGCCGGGCTTGTCGAGGAAGTCGGAGCGGCTGAGGATCTGGAACTTGCTCTTCTCCGGCTTGACGATCGCGAACCGCCCGTAGGCCTCGGCGATGTAGAGATTCCCGTCGCCCGCGACGAGCGACGCCTTCCCCTGCGTGCCCATTCCTTTGTGGTATTTCACTTCGCCGGTCTTCGCGTCGATCGCGTAGAGCTGGCCGTTGTCGGTCATCGCGTAGAGCGTATCGCCAACGATGGTGG
>DASXMX010000593.1:0-14852 GCA_036495445.1 Tepidisphaeraceae bacterium | reverse complement strand
GCCGAGTTGCTGAACCGGGCGTTCGCGCCGCGCGCTATCTGCGGCGCGGGTCGTGGCCGGCGCGCGAGGCGTTCATCGACCACGTCCTGGCGTCGGCACCGGAGTACAACCGGCTCTACGCCCACCCGTTCGAGTGGACGTAGACCAATCCGAAGATGCGGAACTGGTTCGCCGAACATAGCCACTAAATTTGTTGCATTACTTTTGTCCAAGACCCTAGAGAGATACCTGCGGGAACATGAATCCGACTTCGTGATTGTCACCGCGGATGGCGCGGATAACGCGGATTGCGGAATTGCTTGATGGCCTCAAAAGTGTCGCAGGGTGAACATCGAACTCGATGACTGGCGACTCTCACATGACGAACGGGCGGCATTCGATCCGGCTGGTTGTGGGTTCGAGTCCCACCAGGCGCATTGGATTCTTTAAGGCCTTCATGCGGATACAATGCCCGGCAATCAGAGAACGCCGTTGAGTGGCGTGTCGCGATCTCCCAGGTCCGAGGTCCTGCATGCGGTTAATTCTCGTCATCGCGGTAGTCGTTTTTTCGGGCGTGGCATCGGCCCAAGGCCATGGCCAGGATCCTTCCGGGGTCGGTGTGACGATTGAGCGCGGTGTGGGCTTTTTGGCCAGGGATGCGCGGGTGTGGAAGAAGGAGCACAACTGCGGTTCGTGCCACCATGCAGCCCTTGTCATTTGGGCGATGCGGGAGGCCAGGGGGCGCGGAATTGCGGTGGATGAGCCTGAACTGGCCGGGCTGACGAAATGGGTGGCCGAGTCGGGTGACGGCAAGTTCGCCATGACGAGGCCGGCTGGTGCGCCTCACGCGGCGAGCCCGAAGGCCATGTATTTCGCGCTGGCGCTGGGTGTTGATCCCGAGCCGGACGCTGTCTCGCGGGCGGGAATGAAACGACTGCTGAAGACTGTGGAAGACGAGCAAATCGACAATGGGTCCTGGTCCGCCTGGCCCGGATCACGGCCGCCGATTCTGGGCGGCTCGGATGAGTCATTGACGGCGCTTGCCGTGCTGGCCCTGATGCCCGAAGCGGCGGCGGGCGACGAACCCGCCAAGGCCGCACGCGACCGGGGCATTCGATGGCTGAGCGAAACGAAGAGCGATGACGACCCGCAGTCGGTGGCCATGCGGCTGATTCTCTGGGCGCGACTGGGCCGCCCGGCCGGGGAATGGTCGCCGCTGGTCCGGCGGATTCAGGAACGTCAGAACGCCGACGGGGGCTGGAGCCAGACGAAGGACATGCCGAGCGATGCCTGGGCGACGGGGCAGGCGCTGTATGCGCTGGCGAGTGCAGGAATCGCGCCCGACGAGCCGGCTGTCGCCCGCGGAAGAGCCTTCTTAATCAGGACGCATCGTGATGACGGCTCGTGGCCAATGACATCGAGGCCAACTGCGCCTGGCGACAAGGGGAGCCAGAGCCTGATTCCGATCATCGGAGCCGGCAGCGCCTGGGCGATCCTTGGGCTCGTACGGGGCGGCTGAAAGAACTGTTCGGACCCGACTGAATCAAAGGGGACGACTGAATCAAAGGAGATGGGAATCATAGATGACAAGCGGCCCCGGGGGACGACGCACGGGCGGCAACGATCCCGGCGTGCCTCGCGTCCGAGCAAAGCCTGCGGTCCCGTGCCCGGCCGAAGGCGGCGGCCGCCCCGGACGCCGGGCTTGGCACAGACACTTCTTCAAGGACCCGCCGCGTTCTTTTCGCGTAACAATCAGGAGTTGGAATGAAGGGCTGACGCTGAGATCGGCGGCGCCAGTCCTTCTGCCAGGCCGATGGCGTCCACTCCTGTTCCTCGGTCGGGAGCGGGAAGGTGCCCGCGGCGCGCAAGGGCAGCCCGGGCGGGCGGCGGAGGGATGCTTCAGTGTCGGGCAGAGGTCAGTCGATGTACGATAAAGTCGGCGGCGCCCGCCGTTTGGACTTGTAGATTCTCAGGCGGGGGAGCCTCTGCCTTGATTGATCGTGCGGAGTGTTTACGCCATGCAAGATACACCCTCGGCATCCGTGAGCGTCCCCAATCCAGTCCCCCTGCCGCAGGCGAGAAATCGGAACTTCGTCGGACGCCAGCGGGTGCTGCAGGCGATGCACCGATCGTTCCGCGCCGACGGCCAACTCGCGCAGGTCATCCACGGCACCGGGGGCGTCGGCAAGACGCAGGTCGCCCTGGAATACGCCTATCGCGAGCGGGAGCAATACCGCACGATCGCTTGGCTCCCGGCAAGTGAGCCCAACACGCTGGCGGTGCATTACCGTCGCCTGGCCGAGCGGCTCGGCGTGACGGAGCGCGACGCGCTGTTCGAGGAGACGCGGCAGGCGGTGAAGGAGGCGCTGAGCCGCCGGTCCGACTGGCTGCTGATCTTCGACGATGCGCCCGCGCCAGACGCGATCGCCCCCTACCTGCCGGGCGGCGGCGGGCACGTGCTGGTCACCAGCCGCAATGCGGGGTGGCAGCAGTTCGGGGTGCCCTTTTGCCTGCGCGTGCTGGAACGCGCCGAGGCGATTGAATTCCTGAAGCGCCGGCTCGGCGCGGTAACGGAAACGCCCGCCGCCACGCTGGCACAGGCGTTGGGCGATCTGCCGCTGTCGCTGGAGCAGGCGAGCTGCATCATCTCGGAAGCCGGGATCTCCATCGAGGAATACCTCCGGCGATATGAAAACCTCTGGGCCGAGTTGTTGCAGTCGGGCCGGTCATCGTCGGGCGATTATCCCGACACGGTGGCGATGACGTGGGAACTGGCCTGCCGGGAGCTTGAGAATTGGGACGCGGAGGTTTCGGGGCTGACGAAGATCCTGGCGTTCCTCGCGCCGGTCGAGATGCCAAGGCCGTTCCTGCAACGGGCGCTGGGGCATTTGCCGGTGCCCTTCTCGACGCGGTTCGGGGCCGGGCCGGCGCTGGACCGCGCGGTCGACCTGTTGCGGCGGTTTTCGCTGCTCGCTGCCGATGAACGGGCCGTCTCCGTCCATCCGTCGGTTGCGGCGCTGACGCGCGACCGGCTTCCGGCGGAGCAGCACCGCAACTGGTGCTCGGCGGCGCTGGGGATGATGGCGCTGGCGTTTCACTTCGAGGCGGATTCGACGGTCGGGTGGTCCGAGTGCGCCGAGGCGCTGCCGCACGCGCTGGCCGCGTCGAAGCACGCCGAGGCGGCGGGCGTCGTCCCGGACACCACGGCCAAGCTGCTCAACCAGATCGGCGAATACCTCACCCACCTCGGCCGGCTCGAACAGGCCCGGCAGACGTTCGAATTGTCGCTGGTGCTGACCGAAAAGGCGCACGGCGCGAACGACCGGCGGCGGGCCGCGGTCATCAACAACCTGGGCCGCGTCCTCAAACGCGTCGGCGAACTGGAGCAGGCCCGCGCCTGCTTCGAAGAGGCGCTCGTGCTCGATCAGGCGAGCTACGGCGACGCGCACCCGCACGTCGCCGAGGTCGTGAACAACTACGCCACGGTGCTGCACCAGTCGGGCGACGTGGAACTGGCCCTGCGGCAGTTCGAGTGGGCGCTGGAGGTCTGCCGCAGCTCCTATGGTGACGATCACATCAAGGTGGCGATCGTCACGAACAACCTCGGCTACACCCGCGCCACCATCGGCGACCCGCAAGGCGCGCTGGAGGCGTTCAACGCGGCCCTCGCGACCGCCGAGGCGAGCGTCGGCCCGAATCACCCGATCGTCGCCAGCATCCTGACGAACATCGGCGCCGTGCTCCGCCGGACAGGCCGGGCCGACGCGGCCAAGGCGCCGCTCGAGCGGGCCGCGACGATCCACCGGGCGGCACTCGGCGCCGCTCACCCGGAGATCGCCCGCAACTTCGCCCACCTCGGGCACCTCCACCAGCAGCGGGGCGAAGTGGAACTTGCGACGCGCTACTTCCAACGCGCCCTGCAGATCGACGAAAGCACGCTGGGCGAATCGAACGCCGGCCTGATCCCGCGACTGGACGACCTCGGCAAATGCCTCAAGCAGATGAACGAAATCGACGCCTCGACGGCCTGCTTCGAACGGATCGCGCAGATCCGCCGGGCCACGCAATCGGTCGCCTGATCATTGGCGGAATACGGATCGCGACTTGTGCTACAATCCGACGAATGGCAAAACTCGTCACGATTTTCTCGGACGACAGCATACGGTGCATGGCCAACCAGATGGTGCTGCAAAGCGCCACGTCTGGTCACTAACGCAAGCTAAATGGGAACGAGGTCCAAATGGCAACTCCGAAACGCGTTGGCGTTCCATTCGTCGCCGCGATCGCGGCGGCTCTCGTCGGCGCTTCGCTAGTCAAGGCACAGGAGCAGCCCGCACGGCCGCCGGCCGCCGCGCCAGCGACCCAAGCCGATCGCCCCCGTCCTGCCCGCGGCCCGCGCGGGCCGGTGGTGATCTCGCCCGAAGTCCGGACCGACCGGCACGTCGTCTTCCGCATTCTCGCCCCCAAGGCGGAAGCCGTTCGCCTCAATGCGGGCGACATCCCGAACGAGCCGAGCCAGCCGCGGACGTTCACCAAGGGCGACAACGGCGTCTGGGAACTGACGCTCGGCCCGATCGACGGCGGCACGTACCGATACATGTTCGATGTCGATGGCGTCCAGGTCGTCGACCCCCGCAGCCCCGCCGTCAGCGAGTCCAACGGCAATGCCTGGAGCGTCGTTCATGTTCCGGGACATGCGATTGAGGATGAGGCGGAGGTCCCGCACGGCGCGGTGACTGCCGTCCATTACCGTTCGACGGCCCTCGGCCGCGACCGGCGGATGCACGTTTACACGCCGCCGGGGTACGAAACGAGCCAGGAAAAGTATCCCGTGTTCTATTTGCTGCACGGCGCCGGCGACAGCGACGACTCATGGACCAGCGTCGGCCGGGCCAACTTCATCCTCGACAACCTGATCGCCTCCGGCGAGGCCAGGCCGATGATCGTGGTGATGCCCGCCGGGCACACCGGCCCGTTCGGCGCCGGCGCGCCGCGCGGCGCGGACGGCCGGCCGAACTTCGCCGCCAGCGCCTTCGAGGACGACTTCGTCAAGGACATCGTTCCCTGCGTCGAGTCGCAGTACCGTGTGCTGGCCGACCGCCCCAACCGCGCGATCGCCGGCCTCTCGATGGGCGGCGCGCAGACGCTCAACCTCGCGCTGGCGCACCCGACCGACTTCGCCTGGGTCGGCGTCTTCAGCTCGGGCCTGCTGTTCCGCAACCCCGACCAATGGGAGAAGGCGCTGGGCGCCCAGCTCGACGATGCCAAGGCGCGCGAGGGCCTCAAGCTCCTCTGGTTCCGCACCGGCTCGCGCGACTTCCTGCTCAACCAGACCCGCCAGACCGTCGACCTGCTCAAGAAGCACGGCTTCAATCCCGTCTTCGACGAAAGCGAGGGCGGCCACACGTGGATCAACTGGCGGGATTACCTGCAGGCGTTCGCGCCACAGCTCTTCCGCTGAGCAACGCGAGCCAGATCACCCAACCCGATCGCGACGCGCGCGGGTTCCGCAAACCCCGATGAACGTTTCGATTTTCCTGAATGAAAATAACGGTCGGAGTCGATTTAACGATCGGCATGGAGCAGGATCCGCTGCATCTCCGTGGGGAGGCCGCCCACGCGGCGATTTGGGAGACGATTCTCTTTTCCCGCGTCCTGCGATCGGACTCGGAACAATCCGCGGTGCGCCGCCGACGGCTGGCGGCCCTTGACCTGCTCTGCCCGTCGGATCGGCAGTACATGGAACTCCGCCTGCGGCTGGACGAGCCGCCGCGATAATCCGCGGATCACGGATGGAGCGTGTCCCCGCGTGCGAGCATGGCGACGAATTTGGCGATGCGTCGCGCCCGCGTCTCGGGGCGTTTCGCATCCTGGATGCGGTAGAGGATCGCGTAGCGGTTTCGGCTGTCCAGGGTTGCGAAGAACTGTTTTGCTTCGTCGTTGGAATCGAGGGCGAGTCGAAGATCCTCGGGCACGACGGCGGTGCGGGGCGAATCGTACGCCGCCGCCCAACGCCCGTCGGCCCGGGCGGCTTCCACCTGCCGGAGTCCGGCCGCACGCATCCGCGCCGATTCGATCAGCCGCGTGGCCTTGCCGCAATTCACCTTCGACCATTTGCTCGCCAACGCCCGTGGCGTGAAACGCTGGAGGAAGTGTCTGTCATCAACGCGCCTCACCTGCCCGTCGATCCAGCCGAAACAGAGCGCCACGTCGAGCGCGTCGTCATGGGTGACCGATGGAATGCCGGCGTGCTTTTTGGCAAATTGGATCCAGACGCCGGGCGACCGATCGTGGTTCTTCTCCAGCCATCGCTCCCAGGCAATTTGGGATGCGAACGGCATGACCGGCAGGTCCTTCGCGGATTTCGTTCGGGCGTTCCCCATGGCGGCAGGATACGGATGACAACTCAGATTGCACTATTGCGAGCGGTGAACGTCGGCGGGCGTGGGAAGGTCGCGATGGCCGATCTGCGCGACTACCTCGTGTCGCTCGGGTTTGCGAACGTGCGAACGGTCTTGCAGAGCGGTAACGTCGTGATGGGCGCGGATGGGCTCAAGGGGGTGAAGTTGGAGCAGTTTCTTGAAGGCGAGTTTCTGAAGCGGTTTGGGCTTCGCACCGACGTGGTCGTCCGGTCGGCCGCCGAGTGGGACGATCTCGTGGCGACAAATCCGTTCCCGGACGAAGCGAAGCGCGACCCGAGTCACCTGCTGGCCATGATGGCCAAGCGGCCGGTGACGCGGAAGGCGTTCGACACGCTGCGATCGGCCGTTTCGGCAACCGGCGGCCGCGAAACGGTCGGCGAGTCGGGCGGGCGGGTTTACATCTACTTCCCGGACGGAATCGGACGCTCGCGCGTCACGACGGCGCTCGTCGAGCGGGCGCTGGGCGGGCCGGTCACGGGCCGCAACTGGAACACCATTCTAAAGCTGGCGGAGTTGGCGTAGACCCGACGCCGGGAAGCGCCTCAGATTGACCATGCCTCCACGTTCCTCCGCTGCGGACGCACTGGCCAACCCCGTATGGGATGCCCTTCAAACGGGCCACCGGCGGTTCGCCATCGGCGCAGGCGACGCGTGCCGATATCCCGCCGATGTCGCGCCCTTCGGCGCGGTCGCATCGATGAGCGGCCAGAGCATGCGGGATCTTCGGTCGCTGATGTTGCGCGGGGAATCGGTCTGGCTCGCCTGCGGACGCATGATGCCGGTAGACGGGCTCGCGATCGACGGAACCTTGGATTGCGTGAGGATGGCGCTGCCGCCAACGGCCACGCTGCACGAACCGACGTTCGACGTGTGCCCGCTCTCCGCGGCCCACGCCGCGGAAATGGTTGCCCTGACGGACATCGCGTTCCCCGGCTTCTTCCGTCCCCGGACCCACGAGATGGGCTCGTACTGCGGCATCCGGCGCGAAGGGGAATTGGTCGCGATGGCGGGCGAGCGACTGGCGCTGGACGGGTACACGGAAATCAGCGGCGTCTGCACCCACCCGGCCCATCGCGGCAAAGGCTTCGCCCAGAACCTGGTCCGGCACCTTGCGATCGCCCACCGCCGGCAGGGCGTCGTCTCCTGGTTGCACGTCGGGACCGCCAATGGTCTGGCGATCGAACTTTACCAGCGGCTGGGCTTCGAAGTGGCCCGCAAAGCCACGCTTCACCGGGTCGCCGTGGCCGGGAAATGAATCGGATCAATCCGAGTCACGGACGGTTACAGGAAAGAAGACCGGCCCGGCGTCCAACGTGCCCTTGCCGAACTGGGCGATCCACGCCTGCGTTCGCGGAATGCGGAGCCACGCGGCAAATCTTCGGGCATCGGTGATATGCGCGCCGGGCATCCAGCGCGGATCGGTGACGGCAACCAAATACGGCCGGCGGAGCCGCGGGTCGCCCTGCACCATCAGGACCAGGCCGTTGTTGGGAAGCCGCCCGGAGCGAAACGGAATCCGGCCGACGAGGGTATACGCGTGCTTGTCGCCGGCCACCTTCAACACGCTGCGCTGCGGGTCGTCGAACAACACCGTCGCGCGCGCGGGATCGAGTTGGATCTGGTTCGGCTCGAGGATGCTCAGCAGGACCTCCTGCGCACCGAGGCTGGAGTGCACGACGAAGGGAGACCTGGTGTCGGCGATCTTTTTCAATGCGGCCGCGGCATCGGTCATGCCCTGGATGCCGGCCGGGTCGTCCGGCGGGCCGACGATCACTAGGTCGTTCCGCATCCACGGCTGCGGGTCGAGCGTGCAGCCGTCGGCGACGAGGTTGATCATCGCGTCGCTCGAGTGCATCGTGATGACGTCCACCCCGCCCTTCTTGAAGATGTTGATGATGTCGTTCTTCGGCCCGGCGGCGATCAGCTCGACGCGGACGCCGGTTTCGGCTTGATACCGCTCGGCCAGCGCATTCCAGAACCCGGTGAAGACCATCCCGCCGATGACCGCGACGCGAATGCTTGGGCCGGCCTTTGAGGCTTGAGTCTGCGCGATTGGCGATGGAATGGGCTGTTCGTAGCGCGTCGTGACCGGCGCCTGCGCGGCCGCGATCTGCTGCCGCGATCGGGCGGCGAGGATGAGGCAGAACATCCCCGCCGCGATGCCGGCAACGAGCGTCGCGATGAGGAACATTTCAATCCGGCGGCTCACCGTCGCCTCCGCCGGAGCAACGGAACCAACGCCACGACGACGAGGCCCATCGCGGCCGGCTCCGGCGTGCTGACCACGTCGAAGCTCAACTCGGGCGTGACGTTGCCGCCGCCGGTGAAAATCGTCAGCCCGAGGGTGTCGCTCGTGGGCATCAGGTAGAGCGAAACGTTCGGATCGGACGCGGCGCTCGCGGCGGCGATGTCGCCAACGAGCAGCGGGTCGGCCGTCAGATTCGCGGTGAGCATGCCCTGATTCGGGCCGGTCTTGTCGGTCGACCAACCGGTGTAATTCGGATTGGCGGTTGGGCTCAGCCAATTGTAAGTGGTGGAGCCCAGGTCGGCCTCCGAGCCGGCCCAGTTCGCCAGCGCCGCGGCGCTGGTCGCATAGACGGCGTCGGTGCCTGCGACGTACTTGGAACTGCCGTACGCGTTGCCTGCCGAGCCGCCGTTGCCGAAGGCCCAGTTGTCATTGGCCACCCAGTAGGTCTCGAAGGTGCCCGCCCCGCCGCCGAAGATCGAGTTGTTCGCGTAGTAGGTGTATTGGAAGGTGAGCTTTGGATTGGCGATCGTCCAGTTGCCCGCTCCGTAGGACGCGTTCAAGGAATCGATGGCCGAACCGATGTTGAACTTAAACGCAACGGTGGACGCCGGCGTGTTCACGTAAGTGCCACCGACGCCGTTGATGGCCTGTGCGCCTTGCAGGCCGACCGCGCCCTTTTCACCCCAGGTCGACACGGGCGACGTGTTGACGATCATCTCCTGAGTTGGCGCTGCGGCGGGATTGCCCGGGCCGTAAGGCAGCGAGAAGCTCTCGGTCGTCAGCAACGTCGCCCGTGCCGGCAACGCCGCAGCGGCGCAGAGGGCACCAAAAGCCACGGCACCGAGATGAAACCGATCACAAATTATCGAACGCATTTGTCGCCCCTTCATTGGAAACAAGAGAACAACCGGAATTCGCTCTATGGCCCGGTCCAATGCGCTGGTGATGGCCCGGGAACGTACCAATACCAGCGGACGTCGGGCCGGTTGCACGCGTCCGGGCGGACCGGATCGCCCGCGGTGTTACAACCCACATACTGGCCGTCGTACGCGCTCACGTGCCCGTCCAGGAACGCGATGTTCACTTTCCCGCCGTGCCGCGGCACCGGGTTGAACGGCGCGGGCGCGTCCGAAGTCGATGCGAACGGCACGGTCGAGGAATACCCCGCCGGCCCGTCGGCCATGAAGACCAGAGTCGAGGCCGGGCCGACCTTGTCGATCCGGTCCGGTTGCGGTGCGATCCGCACCGACAACGCCATGTTCATCGCGTAGCCGAACAGGTTCCCGAACGCGTTGGGCAACCCGCCCAGCTCGGGGCAGATCCAGACGCTGTGATTCCCAACCTGCGGCATGCGACCGGAAACGACCAGGTCCCGGTAGCTCGGCTGGCCGAGGTAGCGGGGCAGGTCGTTGAACCAGTCGTCGGGCCAGACAATTGTTTGCGTCGGCATCTTTCCCTGCCCGCGGCGGGGGAGCCAGTTGTCGTGCTCCTGGGCATACAGGTTCACCGCCAAGGCCCACTGCCGCAGGTTGCCGGCGCATTGCGCTTGCGCCGCCGCCCGGCGCGCCAGCGCGACGGCGGGCAGCAACAGCGCCGCCAGGACCGTGACGATCCCGAGGACGATCAGCAGTTCGACGAACGTGACGCCGTTGCGTCGCGCGGAGAATGCCGGGCACCTTTGAGGGTGGAACTGCATTGGATTGATGCGCGCGTTCACGGCCGATCCCCGTCTTACAATCGAAGCCGACCGGCGTTGTATATTCGAATATATAGCGGGTCAAGAGGACGAAGGTCAGAGCAGCAACCTGAACGGATCGCTGCCGGCATCGAGTTGGTGTTCGAGTTGCATCTGCAGGTCGCGATACGCCCCCAGCACCTGGTGTCCGAGTTCGGTGAGCTTGGCCCCGCCGCCCCGCTGCCCGCCGGTCGCGGTGGTGACCACGGGCCGTGGCCATCGCTGGTTCATGGAATCCAACAGGAGCCACGCCCGGCGGTAGCTGAAGTGCAGCCGGCGGGCGGCCTCGGAGAGCGAGCCGCAGATCCCGATTTGTTCCAGCAGGTCGGCTCCCGCATCGGTCAGGGCGGGCTTCCCGTCGATCTCCACCCAGACGCGCCCCCGCACGACGCACGCCTTCCGGCCACCGCTCGCCCGGCGCTTCATGGACTAATCCTCGTCCGCCGGCAGATCGGTCGAGACGATCACCTCGGTCGCCTTGATCACCGCGACCGCCGAGCCCCCCTTTTTCAGCTTGAGCCGCTTGGCGGACGAAACGCTGATCAGCGAGACGATCTGATGCCCCCCGCCGATGTCGATCACCACCTCGCTCATCACCGCGCCGTTCCGGATCGAGACGACCTTGCCGACGAATTGATTGCGTGCGCTCAGGGCCATGCCGGGCATTGTTGCCGAGAATTCGTTGGCCAACAAGGCGAGTGGGAGGATCGCAGTCTGACTTGGGCGTGGCACCGCGGCAAAACTCTTGCTTACGGAATCCGCTGCGCCACCGGAATAGCGTTCCCCTTGGGCACCAGCAGTTGGGATTCGCCGCGCGACGTTTTCAGCACCAGCAGCGAGCCCTGCGCCTGACCCGCAGGCTTACCGTCGCGGCAGACCGTCACGTCTTGCTCGCCCCACGGGTTGCGCAGGCGGCAGTCACCTCCGGCGCTGGAGGTGATCTCGACGAACGCGATCCGGCCATGATCCATTTTCGCGCAGACGACAAAGCCGCCCCGTGCGGCCAACTCGAACGTCGCGTCCCACCCCTTCGGCCAGGCCGGGAAGACGCGGGTGACCGGCGGTTCGCCGGGCGCCGGCGGGATGCTCTGTAGCAGCGCGGTGTGGATCGCCTCGGCCGCCCGGCCCAATCGCTCGCATTCTTTGGCGCCCGGCCCCTCGCGGAGGGCCATGCGGTTCGCCATCACGACGCCTCGTCCCACGTCGCCCTGCTTCACCTGCGCGGGGACGAGGTATTTGACCGCGTCGGCGCGTCCGAGCGCCGCCGCCGCGATCGGCAGGCGCGAAAGCGTTCCCGCGGTCGCGCCTGGCCCGATCGGACCGCGGCGGAAGTAGCCATCAAACGTGGCGTTGGCGACCTTCATCACTGCCGGGTCGGGGTTCTCCAGCGCGCAGAGGTCGAAGTTCCACTCCGGCAGCGTGTTCGGATCCGGCAACAGTCCGCCCGCCTTAACTGCCGGCTTGAGCCCCTTCACCCAGACGGTCGGACCGGCGCAGTCGGCCGGCTTCAGGGCATCGGGGTTGTCGCTCGTCGGCAGCGGCGCGAGGTAATCGAGGAACTCCTTCCAGACCGGGCGCATCTCGGCGTCAACGTTCAGGATCTCGCTGGCCCTCAAGAGCAGCGGCACCGTCCCATGCATCGCCGACAGGTCCTCGTCCGAATCCGTCACGCCCCACGCCGGCTCGTTGCTGTTGGTGCCGTGGATGTGATAGCGCCCGTCCGCCTCCTTCTTCAGGTTCGGGAAGTTCCGGTAGAACTCCACGACGCCCCGCAGCATCGGGTATGCCCGATCGCGCAGCCACCGCGGGTCCATCGTGTATTCGTATTGGAGCCGATACAGATACGCGATCTTCGCCGTCGTCCCGAAGATGTGCGTGACGTGCCCGAACGGCGGCTGCTTCACCTGGTGGACCCAGTACCCATCCTCCCAATGCCCGCCCTGGGCGATCCAATTCCACCGGCTCTCGAACGACGCCTTGGTGTCCGCGAACTGTTCGAATCGCGCCGACCGCTGCTCCCAGGGCTTGCGCAGCAGGTAGAGGTCGCGCATCTCCGATGCGATGTCGTCCGGCAGCTTGGCCGGGCCGTTCCAGAACGTCGTCTCCGGGATCCAGATCCCCTGGCTGCCCCACTGCTGCTTCGCCGCCAGCGCGCAGGCATCGTACATCGCCGTGTATTGCTCGAACATTGGGGCGATCAGCTCCGACCGATTGGCCGGCATCAGGCCGTTAAAGTAGCACGACTGGTTCGCCCACCAGTACAACGAACCCCAGGCGCGCATGTCGCCGTTGGTGTACCACAACATCCCCCCGAACCGCGGCGGGAACTTCCCGCCGCGCGAGTTGGCGCCCATCACATAGAGGAAATACGTATAGTTCTGCTCGAGAGAATCCGCGACTCCGTTGTCGCTGTGCAGGTGAATGAAGCCCTTCTTCCAATAGTCGCCCCACTGGGCGCGATTGTCTGCCAGCATCTGCTCGAAGGCGTTGTCGCCGGCACTTACGTCTTCCAGTTCTTTCACCGCCAACCCGCCCACGTCGGCATTCGGGTCGAACGTCGATGCGGTCCCGATCAGGATGACGAACTTCCCCTGCCCCGGCTCGGCGGTCAGCCGCACGGTGGATTCGTTGTAGTATTCCGCCCGCGACTTCCTGCCGAGAATGGCCGCGGCGACGCCGGAGGCGTTGTAAAACGCGTCCTCTTGGAACCGTTGCGTCAAGAGGATCCGGCCGTCGCGGATGTCCAGCGCCGACGTGGCCGTCTGCGCATTGGTATGCACCACGCTTCATGATGTACGCCACCTTCGCCGTGCCCCGCTGATTTGCAATGGATAACAGATCGGCCCTTCTTCACCTCGCGACATTCGCTCCTGACAACGTGGATTTCAACGTGATGTGAACGATCTCGGACGGCGCGTTCACGCGGAGTGGGAACCAGCTTCCGATGCCGTTGCTGATGAACAGTTGCGAGTCGGGCTTGCGGTAGAGGCCTGTCCAATAGCGAAATCGGATCGGGCCGGCGCCGATGTGTTCGGTCAGCATGATCTGCCCGCCGTGCGTGTGGCCCGAGAGCACCAGCGGGAGCCCGACGTCTGCGGCCCTGTCGAACGCGTGCGGGTGATGGGCGAGCAGGATCGGGAACGCGCCCGGCTCGCGCATCGCCGCCACCCGTCGAACGGACGCCTCGCGGGCCTCATCGGTCGGTTCGCGAAAGAGGCGGTTGCGGTCCCTTCCATGGCGGTGCAACTGCGCACCCGTTTTCAGCTCGCCCCAGGTGATCCCCAGGCACTGCACCGGCGTCGGCCGGCCGGGCAGGCGAAACGTCTTCGACTCATCCAGCAGCAGAGGCAGGCCGGCGTCCTTCACCGCCCCCTCAAACCGCGGCGCATCGTGCATCACGTCGTGATTCCCCTCGATCATGACCAACCCGTGCCGGGGGCGCAGCCGGCGGATGAAGTCGATCCCGAACGCGACGCGATCCTCCGACGTGTCCATCAGATCGCCGGCGAACACGATCAGGTCCGGCTCCAGCGCGTTGGTCGCGTCCGCGACCGGCGCGGTGAGCGCGACCGGCATGAAGCGGCCGATGTGCAGGTCGGTCACGTGGGCGATCGTGAGGCCGTCCAGGTCGGCCGGGAGTTGGGGAACGTCGAGCGTGATCCGTCGGATACGGAACGTCCCCTCCTGCTGGCGGGCGCGGGCCGTGACGGCCATGCAGATCAGCGGCGGCACCGCCGCCGCCGCCGCGGCGCCGGCGAGGATCTGACGCCGGGTCGGCAAGGCGGGATCAGTCCGACTTGATGCGGGCGCCGCCTGCGCGGGCGTTTCCGGCTTCCGTTCGCGCCACCAGCGCCACGCGGCCCCGCAAAGGAACAGCAGACACCCGGCGGGGAGGAGCAGGATGTGCCAGACGTAAGCGGCCGTCGGCCAGACCGCCGGGCCCGGATCCTGAAGGTTTTCGACGAAAACCCCCACTGCGGACCATAGTGCGTACGCCACCTGCGCGGCGACGAACGCCGCGAGGGCGACACGCCAGACCGCACCGAGCGGCAGCCGGCGCAGCCGCCGATCGGCCTCGCGCCAGAAGAAGGCGTTGGCGGGAATCAGAAGGAAAAAGATGATCAGCAGTCGAACCATTCGTCGGGAATCGCCCCGCGGGAAACGACGGGCGGATTGTACGGCTTGCCGTTAGAATTGCACGAGGGAACCCATGGCGCTTCGCATCTTCGCAAACCACGCACACGTCTTTCCGGAATCCGTCAACCCGAACGGCACGATCCCCCGCCTGCTGCGCCTGCTCGACGCCTGCGGCATCGAACGGGCGGTCTGCTTCGCGCCGTTCTCAAATCAACTGAAGGGCACCGGCATCGATCACAACGCGTGGCTCGCGCGCGAACTGTCGACCCAATCGCGGCTCGTCGGGTTCGGAACGCTCGATCTGTCCCGCAACGACGTCAAAGACCAGGTG
>DASXMX010000592.1:0-5458 GCA_036495445.1 Tepidisphaeraceae bacterium | reverse complement strand
TCACTGCTCGACCATAACGCAGGTGCAACTGCTGCCCTCCAACGACGAAACATTCCGTATCGTCCCCTCGTTTTACTTCAAGACATCGGGGTTGTGGATGAGCCGAACCGCTCAAGCGGCCAAGCGAGCCTTGGTTAACTTTTGCGCAGAATCCATGTCCGATTTGGCAAGTGCGTGCCTCAAAGATGCGAAAGATGTGTCCGTCGACACGGTTCTGTCGCCGGTTGCGCTGGCAAGCTTCTTTCGAGGCGTGGAAGGTCGGCTCTCAGGACCGCGGACGACTCGCGATGTGGAGGCTATATCCGCACTCATGAGGCCACTCCTGCAACATCTGGCGCGATCAGGCATCCAGAATTCGGATCGCTTCAATCACCAGATTGACGACTTCCTGAAATCCTTGAGAAAACTCCTGTCCTGACACCCGACAAGGGCTGGGCCGCGCGCACCATCAAAGCAACGATCTCACCCGCCCGTCCCCGTGCCCTGAGGCCTCACCCCAGATGCCGGGGATCGCGCCGCCGCAGTCGGGGCAGCGACCGTCGTCCTTCATCCGGTTCGCGGTGACGAGGAACCCGTATCGGCGGATCAGCGTCGCGTCGCAGTGATGACAGCGCGTGTTCTCCCACTCCCCCACCTGGCCGGGCAGGTTGCCGGGGTACATGTACTTCAACCCCGCGGCCTTCCCGTACTCGACGATCCGCATCAGGTCGTCCACCTCGGTCTGGCGGTGGTCCATCATCTTGTAGTCGGGGTGGAACGCGGTCATGTGCCACGGCATCAGCGGATCGACGCTCGCCAGGAACTCGGCCATCCGCTTCAGGTCATCGGGATTGTCGCTGAAGCCGGGGACGACCAGCGTCACGACTTCGACCCAGAAGCCGCGTTCCTTGAGCATGCGGATGGTGGCGGTGACGTTCTCCATCACGCCGCCCAGCTCGCGGTAGTGCTTCGGGTCGAACGTCTTGAGGTCGACCTTGTACGCCGAGACGTACGGCCGGATAAAATCGAGCACCTGCGGCGTGCCGTTGCCGTTCGAGATGTACGCGCACAAGAGCCCGCGGCCCTGCGCCTCCTTGAACACGTCCACCGCCCACTCACTGGTAATCAGCGGCTCATTGTAACTCGACGCCACCACCGGCGCGCGGTTCCGAATCGCCAGATCCACCAGTTCCTTGGGCGTCCCAACCCGCGGCGGGGCCACGGCGTCCGGATCACGAAGCATTTGACTTGTCACCCAATTTTGACAATATCCGCAGTGAAAATCGCATCCCAGCATGCCGAACGTCAGCGCATCGCTGCCCGGCATGACGTGGAAGAAGGGCTTTTTTTCGATCGGGTCGCAGGCGAGCGCGCCGACGTAGCCCCAGGGGACCAGGAGGGTGCCGTTGTCGTTGAAGCGGACCCGGCAGACGCCGTCGCGGCCCGGTTTGATCACGCACCGGTGGCCGCAGGCGAAGCACTGGACCGCCCCGTCCGCCCGCCGCTCGATCAGCGCCTCGGCCGCCGGGGCGCTGTGCTGGTGGAGCATGTCCTTCAGGCTCTTGAGCCGCTGCTTTTCCTCCAGGCGTTGGTTTTCGTCCGCGATCGGCAAAGGCATGATGAACTCCGCGTCGAGGGTATGATCGGATGCGGGATACTTAAGTTTAGCCGGCACGCATGCGTGCCGGCTACACGGGAGCGGGAATGCCAGTTGAGTTCTGCAAATTCGAGAGCCGCCTCATGCGGTTTCTTCTGATCACGTGCGCCCTGGTCGCGGTCGGTTGCCAATCCGACGCCGCGCCGATCGGCGTTCAAACGGGCGAGGCGACGACGCAGCCCGCAAGCGCAACCGGTCCCGCCCAAGAGCTTAACCTCCTCGTCATGGGCGACTGGGGCGAAGACACCGCCGCACAACGGCAAGTTGCCACAGCCATGGCGAAGTTCGCGTCGTCGCAGCGTGGGCCTGACGCGGTGCAAGACGCCCTGCTCTGCGGCGATAACTTTTACTTCAAGCTTACCGGGCCGGACGACCCGCGGTGGCAGACCGTCTTTGAGCGGATGTACGACCCCAAGGCGCTCGACTTCCCGTTCTACGCCAGCCTGGGCAATCACGATTACGACGGGAATAACCTGAAGTACGAACTGGCCTACGCACGGCAGCACCCGGATTCGCGGTTCAAGCTGCCGGACGAGTGGTATCGGGTCGATCTGCCGAAACAGAAGCCGCTGGCCACGGTACTGATCCTCGACAGCAACAAGGAGAACCTGACCGAGTTGCAGTGGAACCGGCAGATCGAGTGGCTCAGGAACGAGCTCGAGAGCCCGCGGGCGGCATGGACGATCTGCGTCGCCCACCACCCGCTGTTTAGCAACGGCTTCTTCTGGGGCAACGGCCCGCTGCAGAAGGACTGGGGCACGCTCTTCCAAAAGCACAAGGTCGACTTCTACCTGGCCGGTCACGAGCACGACTTGGAGCACCTGCAGATCCCCGGTTGGTTCCCCAGCTTCGTCGTCTCCGGCGGGGGCGGCGCCCACGCCGCCCCACTGGCCCGCGACGACCGCGGCTTCTCCCGCGAAGCCTTCGGCTTCGTTGCCCTCACCCTCACGCCGGACAAGGCGACCATTCGCTTTCTCGGAACCGACGATCAGCCGCTCCATGTCGTCGAGCGTACCAAGGCCGGCAAGGTCACGGTCCTGCAAACCACGCCCAACACGCCGCGGACCAATCCGCTCAAGGCGTATTTGGACCTGAGAAATCGCAGGCCGGGACAGGCGACGACTCAGCCTTGAGTCAATCCGCGCCTGAAACGTGATGAGTGAAACGTGGCGGGATAGACGCATTTCGTCACGTTTCACTCATCACGTTTCACGTTTATCATCCCCGCGCCGATAACTGGGATACGGGAAACGTGGATTCAAGCGCGAGGGCCTGGGATGCCATTGGTTTTGTTTCATACGCGACGGGTGCGCGAGTCGCTCAAGCGGCCGCAGGCTTGGGGGGCGGACCTGTTCTTCATCCTGCTGATCGCCGCCGTGGCCGGCGGGCTGGCCAACCTGGGGCACCAGGTGAGCGGGCAATACCACGAGAAGCTGGACATCAGCCTCTCGCTGTGGGCATTGCCGAAGTACACAAGCCTGAGCCTCGGCCGCGGGTTCGCGGCTTACGTCCTCTCGCTGATCTTCACGCTCGTTTACGGGACCATCGCCGCCCACAACCACCGGGCCGAGAAGCTCATGCTGCCGGCGCTGGACGTGCTGCAGGCAATCCCGGTGCTCGGCTTCCTGCCCGGGCTCGTACTGGCGATGGTCCGCCTGTTCCCGACCCGCGAGGTGGGACTGGAGATCGCCTGCATCGTGATGATCTTCACCGCGCAGGCCTGGAACATGACGTTCAGCTTCCACGGCAGCCTGCGCGGCATTCCGCAGCCGCTGCGCGAGGTGGCGGCGGTTCAGCGACTGAGCTGGTGGAAGACGTTCCGCCTGCTGGAAGTGCCGGCGGCGATGATCGGCCTGGTCTGGAACTCGATGATGTCGATGGCGGGCGGGTGGTTCTTCCTGACCGTCAACGAGGCGTTTACGCTGGGCGACCACGATTACCGGCTGCCGGGCATCGGGTCGTACATGAACGAGGCGATCAACCAGTTCGACCCGCGCGCCGGGGCAACGTGGCGGCCGATCGTGGGGGCGATCGTCGCGATGGTGACCATGATCGTCGCGGTCGACCAGCTCTTCTGGCGGCCGATCGTTGTCTGGAGCCAGCGGTACAAGCTCGAAGACCAGGCGGGCGAAACGCCGCAGTCTTGGGTGCTGAATATCCTGACCCACTCGCGGCTGTTCCAGTGGGTCCACGCAATCACCCGGCGGCGCCGTCAGGATGCCGCCGCGGCAATCCCGGTTCCCGCCGGATCGGATCCGGCTGTGAAGCCCGCCGTGATCAAACTCGAATATCGGACGCGGCAACGTGAACGGATCGTCGCGCAGCTCAAGCGGGTGCTGCGGTGGATCGTCATTGCGGCGGGCGTGCTCGCGGCGGCGTGGGGCGCGTGGGTGATCGTCGAATTGCTCGTCAAATTGCCCTTCCGATATGACCCGGAAGGCCATGAGGATTGGATCAGCGTCGTGCTGGCGCTGCTCGCCTCGTTCCTGCGGACCAGCGCCGCGGTGCTGATCGGGGCGGCATGGGCGCTGCCGGTCGGCATCATGATCGGCCGGTCGCCCGTCTGGTCGCGACGGTTGCAGCCGATCATCCAGGTCGTCGCGAGCTTTCCGGCGCCGATGCTCTTCCCCTTGGTGACGCTCGGCCTGGCGGCGGCCCACGTGCCGTTCACCGCCGGGTGCGTGGCGCTGATGCTGCTGGGCGCGCAGTGGTACATCCTGTTCAACGTGATCGCGGGCGCCTCCGCAATTCCGCACGATCTGGTCGAGGTGGCCGACGTGTACCGGATGTCGCGGTACGAGCGGTGGGCGCGGCTATACATCCCGTGCGTCTTCCCCTACCTGGTGACTGGTCTGATCACCGCCGCCGGCGGCGCGTGGAACGCGACGATCGTCTCCGAATTCGTCACCGTGAAGGGCGAAACGCTGATGGCCTTCGGCCTCGGCTCGACCATCAGCGCCGCGACGACGAAGGCAAACTACTCCCTCCTCGCCGCCGGCGTCGTGACGATGGCGGCGTTCGTCGTGCTGCTCAATCGGTTCTTCTGGAAACGCCTCTATCGTCTCGCGGAAGATCGGTACAGCCTGAATGTGTAGGGACACGATGTGGCACAGCCGCCCTCGGCTGTGGTCGACCGACAGGTCGAAATCCCACATCCGCCTGGCGGCGGAACACAGCCGAGGGCGGCTGTGCCACATTACTCATCACGTTTCGCGCATCCTGGCCATCACGTCCTGCTTCAACCGGCGCAAGCTGTCGCACACCTGATCGTGCGTCAGCCCCGCCCACCGCACCTCAACGTTCGCGACATCGAATGGAACTTCTTCGTGCAGCATCAGCAGTTGCTCGGCGACGGACTCCGGGCCGCCGACGATGAAGTTGATTGGGTGGGCACAAAGGTCCGCAACGGAAGTGGGTTCGCAATGGCTGGCGGCGATCTTCCCCTCGCGTTGAAACCGCCGCCAGAGCATTCGCAGTGCCGGCTCGGCGATGCGAAATGCGGTTCCATCATCCGGGCCGACGAAGACCGGCCGGTTCGCGGCGATCAGGCCCCTCCCGCCAGCGTCGCGGTATGCCTCCCCATACTCGCGATACTGCCCTGGCATGCGCAGGTGCGAGAACAGCATGTTGAAGCCGAACGCCCCGGCGATTCGGGCGGAGCCGACGCTATTGACCGCGACCCAACATCGGGCGGGGAGATCCGAAGCGATCGCAGGAAGAAACGTGGAATGGGACCGCCACGCCCCCTGAATCAATCGCAGGGAATGCTCGAACTGAAGGTGCCGTTCCGCTTCACTCGTTTCCGTCAGCCCGAACAGCCGC
>DASXMX010000591.1:0-20410 GCA_036495445.1 Tepidisphaeraceae bacterium | reverse complement strand
GAAGACCACGGACATGAGTACATGTCCGTGCCACCCGGAGAATGTGGCGCGACCTGCCAAAACCGCACGGACAGCACGGGCATGAGTACATGCCCATGCCACCCAACGCACCGGAGGAGCCATGGTCAATCGATTGGCGTTCATCGCATGGGTCTTCATCCTTTCAGGCTCGCTTATCGCACAATCCAAGGCGGAGACTCCTCGCGTTCAAGAGCCCTCGGCCCCGGCTTACCCGCTCAAGGTCAGCGAGAACCATCGGTACCTGGTCGATGCCAGGGGCGTGCCGTTCCTGATCGCGGGGGAATCGCCGCAGGCGCTGATGGTGAACGTGTCGGAGGCGGACGCGGCGATGTTCTTCGCGAACCGGCGGTCGCACGGCTTCAACGCCGTGTGGATCAACCTCCTCTGTCGCCCCGGCACCGGCGGGCGGGCGGACGGGAGCACGTTTGACGGGATCGTGCCGTTCACGACGGCCGACGACTTCGCGACGCTCAACGAAGCTTACTTCGCGCGGTGCGACCGGATGATCGAGCTGGCTGGGCGGCACGGGCTGCTGGTGATCCTGGATCCGTGCGAGACAATCGATCACGCGAAGGTGATGGTGCAGAATGGGCCGGAGAAATGCCGGGCGTTCGGGCGGATGCTTGGGGAGCGGTACAAGCGGTTCGACAATCTGCTCTGGATGAGCGGCAACGATTTCCAGCGGAAGGATGCCGACGCCGACGCGGCGGCTCGCGCCTTGGCGGCGGGCATCCGCGAGGCCGACCCGCGGCACTTGCAGACGATCGAACTGGAGCCGCGGGTCAGCGGGTCGCTGGACGACCCGACGTGGCGGCCGCTGATCGACCTGTGCGCGTCGTACACGTATTACCCGACTTACGCCCAGGTGCTGAAGGATTACAACCGCCCGGACCCGATGCCGGTCTTCATGGTCGAATCGGACTACGAGTTCGAGCGCGACAGCACGCCGGCCATTCTGCGGCGAGAGGAATATTGGTCGCTTTTGAGCGGCGCGACGGGGCAACTCTACGGCAACGGCTACACGTGGCCCTTTAAGGAAGGATGGAAGGAGAAGCTCGACACGCCGGGCGCGATCCAGATGGCGTACGTGCAGGCGCTGTTTGGGTCCCGGGCGTGGTACGACCTGGTTCCCGACCAGAAGCACCAGACGGTAACCGACGGCTATGGCACATTCGACGGGACGACGACGGATGGCAACTGCTTCGTGATGACCAGCGACTACGTGACCGCCGCCCGCACGCCGGACGGCAAGCTGGCGATGGCCTACCTGCCGTCGCGGCGAACGATCACGGTCGACCTGTCGCGCCTGAGCGCCCCCGCCACCGCCCGCTGGTACGACCCGGCCCGCGGCATCTACCAACCCGCCGCCGACGCGCGGCTGCCCAACACCGGCAAGCGCCCCTTCACGCCGCCGGGCAACAACGCGGACGGGGACGGGGATTGGGTGCTCGTGCTGGAGACGGGGCCGCCGACGGGCGGATGAGGATGAGCGTCCCGCAAGTGCGTGTTGCGTTCCCCCGATGCTGCCCCTTAATCGGGGAGTTCCGGGTGGCACCCAACGCCGCAAACTATGCGGCGGCCTTCCGATCGCTTATCTCCGCGGCCAACTGGACTTCCTGCGGCGTCGCGGTGATACGCAGGGAGGCTTTAAACTGCGCGCCCGTCGCGCCTTAGCCGCCGCGGGCACCCGGGATCGTTTGCGGCGTTGCATGCCACCCACAGAGCGCATAGCCGCGCCTTCGGACAGCCATTCCGCTACAATGCCCGCACCATGTTCATCTTCGACGCGCACCTCGATCTGGCATACAACGCGCTCCGCGGTCGCGACGTGCTCCGCCCGGCGCGGGAGCAGACGCCGGACAGCGAAGGAATTCCCTCCGTCGGCCTGCCCGACCTGCGGGCGGGTGGCGTCGGCCTGATCTGCGCCACGATCTTCTGCGCCCCCACCTCCCCCAAGGAGCCCGGCTACCGCACGCCGGAAGAGGCGCACGCGATGGGGCTCGACCAGCTCCGCTGGTATCGGCAGCAAGCCGATGCCGGACAGTTCTCGCTCATCGGGCGACGCGATCAACTTCCGAGCGGCACGGGACTTCGACGAGCTCAGTCGAGTCGCGTCTCGCCCGTGCAGAGCGCGCCCACTCGGCAAGGCGGCGCCGGCCCGATCAACGCGATCCTCCTTCTCGAAGGCGCCGACCCGCTCCGCTCGCCCGCGGACGTGAAGGCATTCGTCGACGCCGGCGTGCGGATCGTCGGCCTCGCGTGGAAGCGGACGCGCTACGCCGGCGGGACCGGCGCGCCCGGGCCGCTCACCAGCGAGGGCGCCGAACTCGTCCGCGAGCTCGACCGGTTCGGCATCATTCACGACGCCTCGCACCTGGCCGAGGAATCCTTCTGGCAACTGCTCGACCTGACCGGGGGGCGGACGATCGCGTCGCACTCGAACTGCCGCTCAATCATCCCGACCGACCGGCAGCTCACCGACGCGATGATCCGTGCGATCGCGCAGCGGGACGGGGTGATCGGCATCAACTTCTACGACCGATTCCTCATCCCGCCCGCCGAGTACGCCCACCGGCGGGCGACGCTGCAGGACGTCGTGGCGCACATGAAGCACATGTGCGACCTGATCGGCGACGCCGCCCACGTCGCGATCGGCACCGACATGGACGGCGGCCTGGGCCGCGAGCAGATCCCAAAGGAGATCGAGACCTCCGCCGACCTGCCCCGCGTCGCCGACGCGCTCGCGGCCGCCGGGTTCTCCGATCCCGATGTGCTGGGAATCATCGGCGGCAACTGGCTTCGGTTCTTTACCTCGGCGTTGCCGGAATAGAGGATTCACCGCGGAGACGCAGAGAACGTAGAGGAAGAACAAAGGCGCCGCCAAGACGCCAAGGACGCCAAGAGGAACAGAATGCAAAATGCAAAACATGCTATGCAAAATGCAAAACCGGGAAGACGGCTCCCGGTCGTTTCATTTTGAGTTTTGCATTTCCTGTTTTGCATTTTGCATTCTGCCTTTCTTGGCGTCTTGGCGGCCGCATTTGCTTTTTCGTCGATGAGATCGTTCATGGACATCCGCCCCGCCACGACTAACGACGTCCTCGCGGTCCTGCCGATGGTGCGGAAGATCGCGGCGATGCACGAACAACTCGACCCGGCCAAGTACGGCTACCGCGGCGACCCCGCCGAGCTGTACCACGGGTGGCTCGCCTCGCGGGCGAGCGACGCGCAGAGCGTCTTCCTCGTCGCCGAGACGGATGATGGGAAGGTCGTCGCCTTCCTCGTCGGCACCGTCGAGCGCGAGATCCCGATCTACCGCCTGCGGAAGTTCGGGTTCATTCACGACGTCTGGGTGGAGGAGGACTACCGCAACGAGGGCATCGGCCGCCAGCTCGTCACCTCCGCGGTGGAGCGATTTCGCGAACTGGGCGCGGCCCAGGTCCGCTGCGACACCGTCTGGGACAACGCGACCGCCCGCGACCTGTTCAAGGCCTGCGGGTTCCGGCCGAGCGTGGTGGAGATGTTGATTGAACTATGATCCTCTGCCTCGGCACCACCCCCGTGTACCAGCGGTCGATGACGTTCGACCGCGTGAAGCCCGACGGCGTCAACCGCGCCAAGCAGGTCGCCGACTACGCGTCGGGCAAATCGCTCAACGTCGCCCGCGTGCTGCACACGCTGGGCAAGGACCCGCTCGCGACCGGCTTCGTCGGCGGGTCGCGCGGCCGGATGCTCTGCGGCGACCTCGACGCCGCGGGCATCCGCCACGAGTTCGTCACGGTGAAGCCGGAAACCCGGCAGTGCATCACGGTGATCGACCAATCCGCTGGCATCGCCACGGAACTGGTCGAAGAGTCGGCCCCCGTCGACGAACCCGCCTGGCAGGAGCTGGACCGCAAGCTCCGATGGCTGCTGCCTCAGTCGAACCTCTGGATCTTTTCCGGCACCCTCGCGCCCGGCGCGCCGCAGGACTTCTACGCCCGCTGGCTGCCGCTGGCGCGCGAGACCGGCGCGACCGCCATCCTCGACGCCCGCGGCGAACCGCTCACGCTTGCCCTCCAACACGGCAACGCGATCTACAAGCTCAATCGCGACGAGTTCGCTGGGACGCTCGGCACCGACCTGAGCGACGACCGCACCCTGATCGACGCGATCCGCACGCACACGCCCCCCGACGGGAAGCTCATCATCACCCTCGGCAAGTCCGGCGCGATCGGCAGCGATGCGACCAACGTCTGGCACGTCCACTCCCCCACGATTCAAGCAATCAGCGCCGTTGGATCCGGGGATGCCTTCGCGGCGGGACTCGGCGCAGGGTTAAGCGACGGGATCCAGTTGCAGGACGCGTTGAAACTCGCTGCCGCGTGCGGGGCCGCGAACGCGCTGACCCCCTTCGCGGGCCACCTCCGACCGGAGGACGTTCAGCGTCTTCAGGAACAGGCACGGGTTGAATCGCTTTGATGTTCGACGCAACCCGGATAGCAAAGGGACTCTTGGCCCGCCGGGCGCGCCGCGGAACGCGATGTGGATTCCCCTATGCATAGCGGTCGGACCGAAAGTCCACCCGTCCCCTCGAAACCGGCGAGGTTCCCGGATCGTTCGATCCTCACCTCCCACCCCTTCTCCGCGCTCTCGTAGAGCGCATCCAGCATCTCATGGATACGGAAAGCTCGCCATCATGGGGCGGCATCCCTTGGGGGCGCTCGACATTCCCTTGCCCGGCGGATAGGAAGGGATCGATGCGCAAAGCTCCGGCGTCATTACGCCCCAAGGCGCGCGGCAAGTCGCTCCGGACGACACCCGGGACGAACGAGAGCCCGGCTGCCGCACGTGCCGCACGGCGCGGGGCCGACCTGAAAAGCTGTGGTGCCGTGGCGGCGATGATCGTCGCGGTCATCGCGGTTTATGTGCCCGTCCCAGCCGCGCCGGGCGACAACACGTTGTGGGGCGCGGACTTTTTCGAGCTGCATTTCAACCGGATTCGCTTCGCCCAGGCGGCGTTGTTTGGGCCGCAACCCCACCTGCCGGCGTGGTACCCGCGGGAGCTGCTGGGGACGCCGTTCTGGTCGAACATCCAATCGTTCCCGTTTCTGCCAACCCGGCTGATTCTGCTGGGGCTCGACCCGCTGAACGTCTACGCGATCGCGGTCATCCTCGGCGCTTCATTGGCGGCGCTGTTCACGTTCCTGTATGCCCGGCGGATCGGCCTCTCGCGCATCGCGGCGGCGGCCGCGGGGTGGACATTTGCCTGCGCCGGGTTCTACGCCTCCCGCGTGATGGCCGGGCACCTGCCGTTGCTGGAAGTGTACGGGGCGCTGCCGCTGCTGCTGTGGCTGATCGAGCGATATCGCGCCGCCCCGTCAGACCTGGGCCGGTCGCTGTCGCTGGCGGTCTTGGGCGTCGCGTGCGCATGCCTTGCCTTGGCCGGGCATCCGCAGATCCCGCTTTATGCGGGCGGAGCGGCGTTGATCTACCTGCTCGTCCGCCTGCCCTGGGGGGCCGCGGTTCGCGCGGCCGGGGTGATGGCGGCGGGCGGGCTGTGCGCCGGATTTGTGCTTTGGCCGATGTGGCTGCTGATCGGCCGCAGCACCCGTGTGCTGGCGCTGGATCCGCCCTCGAACGACATCGCGTTTCCGTACCGTCGCCTCATTGCCCTCGTGCTGCCCTGGGCCCAAGGGTGGCCGGCGGCGGTGACTCGCTCGCCGCGCGTGCCGCTGGCGTTTGCGGATCCCGCATATTTCTGGGAGACGGTGAACTACATCGGCCTGCTGCCGCTGGCGGCGGCCGCGTTCCTGCTGGTTCGCGCGGTGGTCGCTCGCAAGCGGCCCCCAGCGCCGATGACGTTCCTCGCCCTGCTCGCGATCGGCGGACTGCTGATGTCATTCCCCGCGGCCCGGGCGCCGTTCGCCCATCTGCCCGGAACGTTTTTGCGCAGCCCGGCCCGGTTGCTCTATTTCGCCGAGTTCGCGCTGGCGATCGGCTTCGGGGCCGCGACGGATCAACTGCTGGACTGGGCGACGCCGGTTCGACAGCTCTGGGCCGCGCCGAGATGGATCGTTCTGGCCCTCGCCATTGCGTTAACCGTCCACGCGATCGACCTGGGCAGCCACGATCGCCATTTCATCCGCATGGTGGCATACAACGGCACGTTGGCCGAGGGCGATGTGAACTTCGCCAAGGCCATCGGCACGGGCCGGGTTGCGATCGATGTCGGACTGATGACGCCGTTGAACCGGCAGATCGATGACATCGGCTACTTCGACTCGATCGCGCTGGCCAAGCCCTACCGGGCGATCCTCGACATGGCGGGCCTGCCGCCGCGGCTCAATACGCAGTACCTCGACGGGTCCGAGTTGAACCTTCGCGCATTATCGACCTGCGGCGTGAAGGCGGTCGTCACTAACAAGTACGGCTCGCGCGGGCGGCCGATCCCCATCCGCAATGCCGGCCCGCGCGTGCAGTTCTTTCCGCTGGATGCCGTTCAGTTCTCGGACCTCCCGCAAACGCATCAGAACCTGCGCGATCCGCGCGTCGACCTGCAGCGGACGCTGATGCTTCCCCCCGAGGCGCGAGCCGCGGGGGACGGAGAACCGCCCCCCATCCGCCCCTCCCATGCGAGCCCGGCGATTCAGTACGCCCGCGACGACCGGGGCCAGATCACGACAACGGTCAATGCGGACCAACCGGGATACGTCCTCTGGCTCGACACGTGGGACCCCGGCTGGCACGCGACGCTCGACGGGGCGCCCGCACCCGTTCAGATCGCCGACGACGTGTTCAGGGCCGTTCGCGTCCCGCCGGGAATCCACACGATCCGGCTCGACTTCTCGACGCCGGGGGCAGTCACGGGGATGTTGATCTCGGTAATTGGAATCCTGCTGCTGGCGACCCTGTCGTTCGGCCCCGTGTTTCTATCTCAAAGGGACCGGGCGTCTGACCCCGAGACCCCATCGAGCCGATAAGATTGCAGTGACTGAACGCCCCAGTACAATCCGCCGACCACCGGCCGGACGGCCGGGTCCGGATGAGGGTTATTGCGCGCGAACCATGTTGTCTTCGTCCCTCGCCAATGCCGACGTCGCGGCCCCCGCTATCGAAGCGGTCGGGACGACAACCAAGTTGTCGATCGTCATCCCCGTCTACAACGAGGCGGCGACGATCCAGACGCTGATCCGGATGGTCCTGGACGCGCAGCTCCCGCGCAACGTCACCCGCGAGATCATCTGCGTCAACGACTGCTCGACCGATGGCACGGCCGCCAAATTGGACGAGCTGCCCGCCCATTTCCCCGGCGTCGACTTCCAGATCCATCACAAGCCCAAGAACGAGGGCAAAGGCGCCGCCCTGCGGGACGGGTTCGCGCGCGCCAGCGGTGACCTGGTGATCGTCCAGGACGCCGACCTCGAATACGACCCCGATGATTACACGAAGCTGCTGGAGCCGATCCTCGAGGGCAAGGCGGACGTGGTCTACGGCAGCCGGTTCATCGGCGAGCCGCACCGGGTCATGTATTACTGGCACAGCGTCGTCAACCACTGCCTGACCGCCATGAGCAACATGTTCACCAACCTCAATCTGACGGACATGGAGGTGTGCTACAAGGTGTTTCGCAAGAGCGTGCTGGATCGGATCACGCTCAAGTGCGACCGGTTCGGCTTCGAGCCGGAAGTGACCGCCAAGATCGCCAAGCTGCGGCCGCGGCTGAGGATTTACGAGGTGGGCGTCGCCTATTACGGCCGGACCTATGAAGAGGGGAAAAAGATCACCTGGAAGGACGGCGTCAAAGCCGTGCTGGCAATTATTCGATTCGGGTTTTGGGACTAGACGCTCGTCATTGGTCCTTCGTCCTTGGTCCTTTGCAAGGGATCGGGGATTGCGAGTGACAACGGACAAGGGACGAAGGACGTTATTTACGATGCGAATCCTTATTTCCGGTGCCGCCGGCTTTCTGGGCTCCCACTTGACGGACTTGCTGCTTTCGCAGGGGCACGAGGTGGTCGGGGTAGACAATTTCATCACGGGCAAGCCGCAGAACGTCGCACACCTGGAGGGCAATTCCCGCTTCCGCTTCATCCGCCATAACGTGATCGAGCCGCTGGAGATCGACGCGCCGATCGACCGCATCTACCACATGGCGTCGCCCGCCTCGCCGGTCGGATACGTGAAGCACCAGGTGGCGACGCTGAAGGTGAACAGCCAGGGGACGTGGAACCTGCTGGAACTGTCGCTTGCCAAGGGCGCGCGGTTCCTGATGGCCAGCACCAGCGAGTGCTACGGCGACCCCGCCGTCCACCCGCAGCGGGAGGACTACTGGGGCAACGTCAACCCGATCGGGCTGCGGAGCATGTACGACGAGGCCAAGCGGTTCAGCGAAGCCTGCACGATGGCCTATCACCGCGAGCGCGGCGCGGACACGCGGTTGATCCGGATCTTCAACACCTACGGCCCGCGGATGGACCCGTACGACGGCCGCGTCGTCATCAGCTTCATCCGCCAGGCGCTCAACGACGAGCCGATCACCGTCTTCGGCGACGGCCGGCAGACCCGCAGCCTCTGCTATGTGTCGGACCTGGTGCGCGGGATCAACCTGACGATGGAGTGCGATTTCCACGAGCCGATCAACCTCGGCAACCCCGAGGAGATCACGATCCTGCAGATCGCGAAGGAAATCATCGGCCTGGTGCCGGGGACGCGGAGCCAGATCGTCCACCAGCCGATGCCGCCCGACGACCCCCGCGTCCGCTGCCCCGACATCTCCCGCGCCCGCCAGATCCTCGGCTGGCAACCTCAGATCTCGCGACGCGAAGGACTTGCCAAGATGATCGAGTCCTATCGGGACGAGTTGAAGCGGAATTGACCGGGAGATCCCGACGGTAGCCGCCCAGCTCGAAAGCGGGGCCGCGCCCTACTTTGCGTCGGCGCGCTTGTTCAGGTACTGCCGCCAGTCGGCGGAAATCGCGGGACAAGCCGCCAGTGCACGACACGTTTGGGGATCCTCCATGCCATGGCGCAGGAGGTGATTGGCGCGGGCGATCGTCCATTGGGGGAAGGGGCGGTCGAGCAGTTGGACCCCCATCCCGGCTTCCACCGTTCCCTGTTCAAGCACGCGAAGGTACCACCCGCCGCGGTCGTGGCGAATGACGAGGGCGGGGATTCCCTTGTTCCGCCAGCGGCGGGCGAGTTTCCAGCAGGGCTGGCGGGGCTGGGAGACTTCCAGCCGCACCGGGCCGACCGCGTACTGGTCGCCGATGCAGACCTCTGATTCGTGGTGGCCGGAGACCGTGAAGTTCTCGCCGAACGAGCCGAATGGCGCGTCGTCGATGACTCGTTCCTCTCGCCAGCGGTCGTAGTGCTCGGCACAATAGGCGAGGATCGGCCGGTCCGGCCCCCCGTGGGCGCTCAGGTCGGCCTGCCCGTCGCCCGCCAAATTCAAGCGGCCCACTCGCACCGGACCGGCCACCGGCGCCTTGTAAAAGCCGCTGAACCAAGGCTGGTCCATCGGATCGGCGGCCCCCGCGACACCGTTCGCCCGCGGCATCCCCACCTGGATCGACAACAAGACCGGCTCGCTCATTCGCCGACGCTCCTTCGAAACATGGGATTCCCAAGCGGTTCGCGGAATTGTTCGACGTTGTTCGTCGTGGGTCAAATCGGCGGAATGGACGTACCGTTCGGCCGCGGACCCGGGTTAGGATATCGCTTCGACTCAACACGAGAGGAGGACCATGTCCCGCATCACCGCCACCCTGTCCGCCCTGCTCGTCGCGTCTGCGCTGATCGCCACGAACCCCATTTACGCACGGGCGCCCAAAACCTACCAGGTCACCGGAAAGGTGCTGGAAGTGACCGACGATTACATCGCCGTCGACAAGGCCGGAGACCGCTGGGAGATCGGCCGCAACGCCGACACCAAGGTGACCGGAAACCTCAAGGTCGGCGCGACCGTGACGATCGAGTACGTCATGTCCGCCCGGGCGGTCGGCGTGAAAAAATGATCGTGGGCACGTGAAACCTGATGAGTGAAACGTGACGCGCGGGCATTCGTCACGTTTCACTCATCAGGTTTCACGCGCCGAGCATTTCAATCCGCAATCCAAAGTCAGCGATCGTCCTCACTGCAGGTCTGCCGTGTACGACCCGTGGATGCTGCTGAGGCCCGGGACCGGCAGGCCGCTGGCTTGGAAGAAGCCGCTGGTGATGTGCTTGCCGTCGGGGGAGATGTGGCCCGAGACGACGCCGCTGATGCCGCTGGTGGTGAAGGTGTATTTGACGTTGCCGTTGGTCAGTTCGCCCACGCCACCGGCCGGGAGCGTACCGCTGAAGGCTTGGACGCCGTCGATGATCACGTTCCCCATGATGCCGTTGAGGTCCTGGCCGGTGATCTGAAGCTCGAAGCTGTGGCTCGTGCTGACGCCGAACGTGCTGACCTTGATCGAGCCCTTGAAGTCGCCGATCAGGGTCGGGGTGGTCGTCCCTTGCGGCCCGAGGATGGTGGCCTGGCCGGTGGCGGTGGCCTTCGATCCGCCCGAGTCGCGGATCAGCGTCGTCAGGTTGAACGTCTTCGCGACGCCGTAGGTGTGCTTGCCCGAAACCGTGAACGGCCCGCCGGGCGTCGCCTGCGTGATCGTGCCGGCCGACACGGTCCCGTCGCCCCAGTTGATCATCGCCGTCTCCGTCGCCTTGGGCGTGGCGACGGCGTTCGGGTCTGCATCGGTGAACGTCGCGACCGCGCCGACGAATAACGTCCCCTTTTGCGTCGTGAAGCTGGTCCCGCTGGCCGACAGCGCCGCATCGCTCACCTTCGCCAGCGAGGACAAGGTGGTCGATTTGCTGGTCGAGGGGTTCGCCAGCGTGACCTTGATGTGGTAGTTGCCGAACTTCGCATAATCGTGGCCGCCGGCCACGGTGAAGTTGCCCGCTCCGTCGCCAGTTACGGTGCCGGTCGACGGGGTCGACTTGTCGCCCCAGTTGATGGTGGCGGTAAAGGCGGACGTCGGGCTGGCGGTGAACGTCTCGACCGTGGTGTTGGTGAACGGCTGCCCCTCGACCGCCTTCACCGGCACCGGCTTCCCCCGGACCGGGGTCACCGCCGTCGCCGCAGGGGCGACCGACAGCAACTGGCGCGGTTCGAGCGATTGGACCATGGGTAAGGAGACATCGTGAATCGAACGCGAAGTGGGCGTTCGGCCGCGAATGGAATCGGTCATAGCTTGTCCCCTTGGCTGTGAGGAATCGATCTGCGAAAACGTATTGTCTCATCGTCAGGCGGGCTCGTCAACAACAATGTGAACTGCTTGACGCGGCACGGACGGTGACATTCTCGACAGCGTCCGCGCGACAATGCGGCCGACCACGGTATCCGCTTGGCATTCTGCCCCGCCTTGAACATGAAGGCTTGCATGAAAGTGGTGGTATTCGCCGGCGTGGGCAATCTCGACAGGTGATCCGCACATCCTGATCGGCAGCTCAACCGAGCGTCCGTTGGGTGGCATGGGGCATGTACTCATGCCCGTGCTCTTCGAATTGAAAGAAACGGGCGTGAGTACATGCGCATGCCACCCGCTCGGTGCAGTCGCTCGAATCCGCGCTGGGTATCCTTCCGTGCTCGAATCGACTAAAATGGATGGCCCGAGCGGTCCAGTCCGCCCGGCAGGATGGCAACGACTTACTTGCATCAACCTGATCTGTGTTCCACGTCCGCAGCAGTCGGGGGTTGGCGATGACGCGGGTCGCAGGCCGCCGCACGTGCGAAAGGTGCGGCACCGATGTCGTTCCGGGGCATTTCCGCACCGACACCGCGGAGGCGGCGTGGTGCGACGACTGCTTCCGCGAACTCCGCGTTGCGACGGACGGCGCTCCCGGGTCGGACGCCGACGGCCCTCGCTTCCGTTGCGGCGCTTGTGGCACCGAACACCCCGCCGCCGAACTGCGCGAACTCGCCGGGCAAGTCACGTGCGACGCGTGCATCTCTCAGCGCAACGCGAACGGACAAAACAGCCCACAGACCACGCCTGAGAAGAAGAGCGATGTCTCTCCCGCCGATGACGCGGCCGAGGAAGCCAAACAGATCGTCGCGAGCCTCCACGGCTCGGTTCCACCGAATCTCCTCCCGAAGATCACGTGTCCCCACTGCTGGCACGCGTTCGAGCCGCACGAGATTCTGTGGGTCGCGCAGCACGTCGAGCTGATGGGCGACCCGGTGCTCGGCCCCGAGGCCCCGGCCCGGTTCCTGCCGAGCCGGTTCAACGCGGCCGGCGAGGCGCTGGACGCCCGCGACATGTCGTGCCAGGTGCTCGCCTGTCCCAGGTGCCACCTGATCATCCCGCGGGCACTGATCGAGACGCCGCCGATCTTCGTCTCGCTGATCGGCGCGCCCGCCAGCGGGAAGTCCCACCTGCTGGCAAGCATGACATGGGAACTCCGGCGGACGCTCCGCGACCGGTTCGCGATCGTCTTCAACGACGCCGACGCCCTTTCGAACCTCAGCATTCACCGCTACGAGGAGACGCTCTTCGTCAACGGCGAGGCCGACCGCCTCGTCTCGATCCGCAAGACCGAACTGCAGGGCGAACTGTACGACCAGATCCGCCTCGGCCAGCAGATCGTCAGCCTGCCGAGGCCGTTCCTGTTCACGATGCGCACGCAGGCGAAGCCCGCGGCCAGCGACCGCCTCCGGGTGATGTGCCTGTACGACAACGCCGGCGAGCACTTCCAGCCCGGCATGGACTCGGCCGCCGCACCGGGCACGCAGCATATGGCCCGCTCGAAGGCGCTGATGTTCCTCTTCGACCCGACCCAGCACCCCGGCTTCCGCGAGCATTGCCGGATGTGCAGCGACGACCCGCAGCTCTACCGTGCCGCCCGGACGCTGCGGCAGGAGACGATCCTGACGGAGGCCGCGTCGCGCGTCCGGCGGTACGCGGGGCTTTCGCCGCAGAACAAGCACGACCGCCCGCTGGTGGTGGTGGTCTCGAAGGCCGACATCTGGGCCCCGCTGCTGGAGGAGGACCTCTCGACCGAGCCGCTGCTGCCCGACCCGTCGCAGCCGGGAACGGACATGGCCCTCGTCGACATCCCGCGGATTGAACGGACGTCGGCGGCGCTGCGGAAGATGCTGCTGAGATACACGCCCGAAATCGTCGCGGCGGCGGAGGACTTCTGCCATACGATCGTCTACATCCCCGCCAGCGCCCTGGGCCGCGGCCCCGAATTGCAGGAGGAGACGGGGATGCTCGGGATCCGCCCGCGCGACATCCGCCCGCAGTGGGCGGCGGCGCCGATCCTCTACCTGTTCGCCAAGTGGAGCGCGCTGCTGCCCGCAGCCGCCAAAACGCCTGCCCGGGCCGCGGCGTCTGCTCCGTCCGTTCCGTCGTCGTCAACGTCCGCCACCCCGAAGCCTGCCGCGCGATCAGCCTAATGAGTTGGGAACTCTATTACACGTCCGCCGAGCGAGGAGTGAACCCGCACAGCCACGGGTTCTGCACCGTCGCGCGGACCGAAACGATGCCGATCGCTGTCGTCGAGCGACTGGAATCGCTTAGTCACTATTCGCCGGTTTATCCTGCCGGATCGGACCGGGCCGACCGGAACCCGGTCGCGTGGTCGCACTGGCGGATCCCGGTCGGCGCGCGGACGCGCAGCGTGCTGTCGCGCGTCGCGTTCGTCGCATCGGATTACACGGGGCGGGCCGGGAACTTCGCCCATCACGTGTTGCTGGAACCCTCGGAGCAGGCGCCCGCGGGGCCGGTGGCGCTGCTGCGCGAGCCGGGCGTGATGGAAGCGCGATGGGAGGCCGGGCCGATGATGCTTCCGGCGAGGATTATCGAGGCGGCGCCTTCGCAGGACCCGCCAGGCGCGAGCGGCGCCACGTGGCCGGCCCGGCTGGCGGAGGCGTTCGTGGCGGACCCGGATCGGCCGGCGTACGTGATCTACGAAGCCGGGGCCGACTTGCTGCCGATGCTGGGGGAGGCGGTCGCGCTGCTTCCAACGGCCCTGCGGTGGCAGGTGACGTTCAGCACCTACTTCACCGAGCTGCCCGCCGGCCTTGCCTGCGCCTGGCGGTGCGTCCCCGCCGGCAGCCCAGCCGTCGCCGCGGCGCGGGGGGCGCCGGGGCTCGTCATCGACTTGACCGGTAATGACCCCGCACCGGTTTAAAGGCGGTGGCATGGGCATGTACCCATGCCCGTGGCGGTTTCGCGAGGGAATCACAGGGTACACGGACCGCAGCGACGAATGGCAGACTACCACGAAATCCCGGAGACGATTCGCGCGTTTCTTGCGACGGCGGGGCATCCGTGGGGCGAGGACCTGACGGACGTGGCGCAGGCGTACGCGCGGCTCTGCCGGGAGGCGAACGAGCGGCTGCGCCGCTGCGCCGACTACCTCCGACGGGGAATGCGTTCGGAGGCGGTGCACCTGGCCGAGTGCCAGCCGAAGCTGCTGCCGATGGTGGACGCGCTGCGGCTGCCCGACTTCGCGGCATGGGCGAAGGCGTGCGTCGCGCACGGACTGGTCCCCCCGCCGGAACTGCTGACCGACAGCCTGCCACAACTGGAAGCCGCCGCCGAGATCGAGGATCGCTTGCGGCCGCTGGCCGAGCGGTATCGCGTCCTGTCGCTGGCGAAAGCGCCGCTGCGCGACCGGATGGAAGTCCTCTTCCCCCTGCACGAGAAGGACCCGGGCAATCCCGTCTGGGTCGAAAACCTGCGAACGCTCGGGGGCGCCCGGTTCAAGGAGCTTCGCGCTCAGGCGCAGGCGGCCTACAAGTCCCGCGACCTGCCGGCGCTGGAAGGGATGGCCGCCGAGATCCAGGCGCAGGTCGCGCACATGGAAGTGCCTGACGACCTTCGCCGCGGCGTCGAGCGGGCGGTCGGGCTGGTGCGGCTCGATCACGCCAAGGAGGAACTCCGCCCGCTGCTCGTCCAGCTTCAAGCCGCCCGGAAGGCTAACGATTACGAGCAGGCGTCAGCCGTGCTACAGCAGTGGCAGTCGATCATCGAATCCCGGCAGATCGCCCTCCCAACGGCCCTGCAGGAGAACATCCGGCCGATCATCGCCTGGGTCGCCGGCGAAGAGCGAAGGCGATCGCAAGACCAGAAGATGCAGCGGATGCGCCCCGCCCTTAATGACACCGAGCGCCTCTTCCGCGCCGCCCGACGCCGGCAGATCCTCGTGGCCAGCCTCGTCGTCCTGGCCGTTCTCATCGTGGCCGGGGTGCTGGTGCTCATCTACGCACCGTACTTGGGCAGGCGATGAGTCTCGGTGAACTCCATGACATGGGCGCGCGCCACGCTTCGGAGGCGTTTAATCCCCGCCATCCTCAAAGCGTGCTAGACTGCGGGCGATCAGATCAATAGTCGGCGAGCGCAATTGGCGCTGCGTCGCGCGGTAGGTCTCGGTCTAACCGGGTCACAGGAGGCCGCAGGTGAAGGACACAAACGTCTACCGTTGGTCGTCAATCGTTGTCGTGGCCGGCCTGCTTCTGCTTGGGTGTGTTCCTGCCCTTGCCGCCACGTCGGAGCATGATCTGTTTGCATACGGCTACGACGTCCATCGCGACTTCGTCGCGTTCGATCCGAACTACCCGCGTGAGCACGACAAGCTCTCTAAAGCGCTGGACGCCGCCCAGGCGGAGATGATCCGCCAACAGCGGGCGGGGCGAATGACGTTCTGCACACGGCAGGTCTTCCTGGAGGCGAAGTGGCTCGTCTATCAAACCGCCGATTACCCGCGGGCCAGGCGGCGGATCGAAGACCTGCGGCGAACCCTCGCCGGCCCCGTCGACCCACACGGCCCCGAGCAGGCCGAAGCCGACGGCAGCTTCGCCCCCTGCTGCGATGCGTGGTGGCTCCGAATGGATATGACCTGCGACGAGTTGATCACGCTCGCCCGGAAATGGCAGGAGCCGAAGCACGAGGTCAAATTGCTGGCGCAGATCAACTCGCCGCAGAAGCTTCGCGCATACCTCGATTCCCTGCTCGTCTCCGACGTCCGACGCACGGGGAGCAACAACGGCCTCGAGCTGAACATGGCCTCGGCCGACCTCGAACGCTTCATCCTCTGGGACGGCACGCTCAAGGAACTGCCCACGAAGTTCGCGTTCGACTCGAAGCTCAAACAAACCTTCCTCGACTACCTCGACAACAAGTGGCAGGACCCGAAGACCGGCATGTGGGGCCCGTGGTATCGCTCGGCGGACGGTTCCGTCGTCAAGACCTGCGACCTGAGCGTCACGTTCCACCTCGTCAGCTACCGCGACAGCGAAGGCGTGAAGCACTGGCCCGAGTTGATCGACACCACCCTGGCAATGAAAAACGGCCGCTTCCCCTTCGGCTGGCTGGAGGAGGGGAAGACGATGTCCAACCACCACAACATGGACCTCGTCCGCCTCTGGCGGCTCGGCTGGCCGCACGCGACGCCGCAGCAAAAGCAGCGGATCTCGGCCGCGATCGCGCAGATGCTCGACTTCTGCCTCCACCAATCACTACAGCCCGACGGCTCGTTCAACAGCCCCGAGGAAGACACGCTCAGTTCCGCCTTCTACTTCGGCGTCGGCTTCCTCCACGAGATCGGCTACTTCACCGCCGACAGCCGGTTCTGGACCGACCGGTCCTTCCCCGACGCCCAACAGGTCCGCCAGCGCATCTCCGACCGGATGCAGGCGATCAAGCTCGACGACTCCGAAGCGACGTGGGCGATCTGGACCCTTCGAGGGGACGCCTTGTGATGGCCCGCGACGGGCTCGGCCCCCCGCGTGTGAAGCTGAAGAGAATTGGTCTGCAAATTGTCGCGAATGCGCGCGAATAGGCGTCAGAATGTTCCCTCCACGCGATTTGGGAGAACATGCCTTCCCGAACGTTTATCGGCTGAGGAGGACACGGCATGCAGTTGCGACAAGTCATCGACGCATTGGAGCAGATCGCCCCCACCCGCTACGCGGAATCGTGGGACAATGTCGGCGTGCTCGCCGGGGACCCGCAGCAGGAGGTGTCGCGGGCGATTTTGACGATCGATTATACCGACGAAGTTGCCGCCGAGCGGACGTCGCTCGGGTGCGACCTGGTGATCGCCTACCACCCGCCGATCTTCAGCGCGATCAAGCGGCTGACCGCCGGGAACCTGGTATTCGACGCGATCCGCCGCGGCGTGGCGATCTATTCGCCGCACACGGCCCTGGACGTGGCCGAGGGCGGGACCAACGACGTGTTGTGCGACGTGCTGGGGGTCGACCGACGCTCGCCACTTAAGTTATCGGAGACGAAGGTAACGCAATACAAGCTGGTGACGTTCGTGCCGGAAGATGCGCTCGAGCGGGTGAGCCGGGCGCTGTTCGATGCCGGGGCCGGCCGGATCGGCAACTACTCGGCGTGCAGTTTTCGGTTAACGGGGACGGGAACCTTTTTCGGCGAGGAAGGGACCAACCCCGCGGTCGGCCGGAGCGGAACGCTCGAGCAGGCGCCCGAGGTTCGGCTCGAAACCGTCGTGCCGATCAGCAAAGTCGCGGCGGTCGTGGAGGCGTTGCGGGAATCACATCCGTATGAGGAGCCGGCGTTTGATCTGAACCAGCTCGCCGCCGCGCCGGAGGGCATCGGCATCGGCCGGGTGGGCGAATTCGACACGCCGGTGGAGCGAGGGGAGTTGTTGTCGCGAATCAAGCGGGGGCTGGAGCTCGATCACCTGCTGGTCGCAGGGCCGACGGAGGGCGCGGTTCAGCGGGTCGCGGCCTGCGCCGGGGCGTGCGGCGACCTGCTCGACGACGCGATCGCCCAAAAGGCCGGCCTCTGCCTCACCGGCGAGATGCGGCACCACGACGCGATCAAGGCCGCCCGCGCGGGGCTCACCGTCGTCTGCACCCTCCACTCCAACAGCGAGCGGGCCACGCTCAAACGCCTGAAGCAACGTCTGGCGGACGTTCTTCCGGGGCTGACCTGCCATCTGAGCCAACAGGACCGGGACCCGTTTCAGGTTCGATGACCGTCTCGACCGGCACCGGGGCCTGGGCTTCGGCCGGCGTCGGCGCGGCCGTCAGCGGGAACCGCTCGCGGATCGTCCTTGAGACGGCCTCGCCCCGCTTCGCCCAGAGCCGGGCGAAGTTGGCCAGCTCGCGCACCGAAAGGCGGAGCAGAAACCGGCCCAAATCGAGCACCTTCTCCTGCATCGCCGGATCGTGCAGGGCGAGCATTTCGTCCAGCGACACCTGCATCGCCTGCTGCATCAGCACGACGTCGTCGTGCCAGTTGCCCAGCGCCTCCTGCATCTGCTTGAAGTCGCGCAGGACCCCCGAGGGAAGGTCGTGCCCCTGCGACTGGGCACATTCCAGCGTGTACCGCAGGAGCTTCCCGGCGATGCGGAGCTCGTGCGGGTCGTGCCGTTCGGCAGGCTCCTCTTCAGCCTCCCTCGCGGCCAATTGCCGCACGACTCCCGCGGCCCGCTCGGCGAACGCGTCGAGCTGCAAGTGCAGCGACTGCCCCAGCAGCGTGTCGGCCGCCTCCCGGGCCTCCTCGATCTCCTCCCGCACGTGCCACCAAGCCCCCAGTTTCGCGAGCGTGTCAGCACTGCCCGACTTGTCGTTCATGCACGCCCGCGCGTCCTCGCGGCGTTTCTCGAGCCGTTCACGGAGCCATCCCGACGCCACGGCTTGGGCGGGCTTGGACTGGAGCTTCGCCAGGTTCTCGATCATCACGTCCAGGTCGCGCAGCGGGCCGAGCCGCCGGCGCAGCTTCTTGAGCACGTTTTCAAAGGCCTTGCGACGACTGCTGGAGAGGACGGGCTCCAGCAGCCCGATCGCCGCCTTCAGGCGGCGGGTCGCCACCCGGGCGTCGTGGATCCCGTCGGCGTCAAATTCCTTGATCGCCTTCGGGACGCTGTCATGGAGCTCGCCCAGCAGGTCGTCTAAATGGCGGAGGAGGCCAAAATCGTCGTCGTTGCGTGACATCGGCCGGGATTGTACACGCTTCCCCGATGTGGCAACCTTATGCGAGCGGGGAACGTAGATATAATGCCGCTGGCACGTGAAACATGATGAACGAAAACGTGGCGTGGCGGCGTCTGTCGTCACGTTTCACTCAACGGTTCACGTCGCCTCGCGAGCGACTGAGTCGCATCTTTTGACAAGGATTTGCATTGGCCGAACTGAAGCGAACGGAACTGTCGGTCCGCCAGGAGCGGGCCGTGTTGGTGGGAGTAATCTTGCCGGGTTCGACCGCGGACCCGCGCGACCCGTTGGGCGAGCTGGGCTCGCTGGCGAAGACCGCAGGCGCTAAGGTCGTCGGCCAGATCCTGCAAAAGCGGCACAGCCCCGACGCCGGCACATACGTCGGCAGCGGCAAGGTCGCCGAGATCGCGGCCCTCGCGCAGCGCGAGAAGGCCGACGTCATCCTCTTCGATAACGATCTGACGCCGGGCCAAATCGGCGGGATCGAGCGCATCGTAAACGAGCAGGCGGAGAAGAAGCGGGGCGAGGGGATCAAGATCCTCGACCGCTCCGAGCTGATCCTCGACATCTTCGCCAGCCGGGCGCAGACGCACGAGGCGAAGCTGCAGGTGGAACTGGCGCAAATGCAATACACCTACCCGCGTCTGGCCCGCATGTGGGGCCACCTCGAGCGGATCGCCGGCGGCGGGCAGCCCATGGGCATCGGCACCCGCGGCCCCGGCGAAACCCAGCTTGAAACCGACCGCCGGATTGTCCGCAAGCGAATCTCGGATTTGAAATCTCAAATCTCAAATATCCAGGACCGCAAGAGCCGGCTGGTACAGCAGCGGAACCTGGAGCATTTCACGGTCTGCATCGTCGGCTACACGAACGCCGGCAAGAGCACGCTCTTCAACACGCTGACCGCCGCCGGCACGTACGCGGACGACAAGCTGTTCGCCACGCTCGACACGAAGACCCGCGCCTGGCGGATCGAACGCGGCACGGAGGTGCTACTGAGCGACACCGTCGGCTTCGTTCGCGATTTGCCGCACAACCTCGTCGCCAGCTTCAAGGCGACGCTCGAGGAAGCGGTGCGCGCCGACCTGCTCCTGCACGTGCTCGACGTCGGCCACCCGCACGCCGAGCAGCAGTTCAGGAGCGTGCATCAAGTGCTCGAAGAAATCGGCGCGAAGGGCAAGCCGGAATTGCTGCTCTTGAACAAGATTGACACCGAGGAAGGCGCCGACGCCTACCCCGTCTGGCGGACGCTCAACCCCGATGCGATCCCCGTCAGCGCCAAGAGCGGCGCCGGGCTCGACAAGCTGGTCGAGGCCGTCTATCACCACGTCCGCGGCCAGCAAGTGGACGTGACGCTCGAGGCCGACGTCGCCAACGGCCGCCTGCTCGCCTTCATCGAATCCCACACCCGCATCCACGACCGCCAGTTTTTGGATGGCCGCGTGCAGCTCAAGG
>DASXMX010000590.1:0-4403 GCA_036495445.1 Tepidisphaeraceae bacterium | reverse complement strand
CTGTTCGATGCTGCGATGGTTTTTCGGATTCCGCCAGGCCTTCAGCAGGCTGCCGACCGTGTAGAGCTTCAGCACGTGCTGGAGCGGCAGCGCGATTTCGGGCCGCATGACGGAGGAGAGGGGAACATCCAGGACGGGGTTTTTCGACATAAAGCCCACCCGATCTGCCGGGAGGCGGCTGGCGAGGGCGTTGCGCGCGACGCGCACACACGCGGGGCGCAAACAACCGCACCGGACGGCTCGCCGAACTGCGTTGTCTGGTAGGGGGAGGCGTGGGGAGCACCGATCCATCGATGTCTCCCGCCCCGTGCCCATTCGTGTTCGCCCGCCGACCGATTGACATCCGTGCCGCGGACTCGACGTGCGGAAATCCGTTTTACCGGACCTCGGCCCCTACCATATCGTGTCAATCGACAAAATCAATGCAGGGGCTGAGGGAAAATACGAAAGACGGCGGTGCGGGTTCCGGAAATAATCCGCGTCTCAGTCGTATTCGAACGACTCGCGGGCGATGACAAGCGGACGGTTCTGGCCCACGTTGAGCAGCAACCCGATGGCCATGTACCCGGAGACGAGGCTGCTGCCGCCATAGCTGACGAACGGGAGGGTGATGCCGGTGACGGGCATGAGGCGCAGCATCACCATCAGGTTGACGAAGGCCTGTGCGGCGAGAATGGCAACGATACCAATCGCGATCAATCGCCCGAACGGCTCCCTTGTCGCGGCGGCGATCTCGATGCCGGCGGCGAACAGCACGAGGAACGCCCCCAGCACCACGCACGCGCCGACGAAGCCGAACTGCTCGCCGATCAGGGCGAAGATCATGTCGTTGTGCGCCTCGGGCACGTTCTGCCCCAGCGGGATCACGCCCGGGCCCTTGCCGGTGAGCGCGCCGGAGGCGAAGGCGGTCATCGCCCGCTGCGTCTGGTAGGCCGACTCCCGCAGCGTCTTGGGGTCGTGCTTGAACATCGCGAAGACCCGCTCCCGCTGGTACTTCTTCACGAAGACCGGCCCGTGCCGCAGGATCGGCAGGCCCGGCGCGCCCTCCTCCTTCGGCCCGGACATCCAGAGCACCGGCACCGCCACCAGGCCCATCAGCGTGACGATCGCCAGGTGCCGCAGCCGCGCCCCGGCGACGAAGATCATCGCGAACAGCGTCGGCACGAACAGCGACGCCATCCCCAGGTCCGGCTGCTTCAGGATCAACGCCAGCGGCACCAGCGTGATCGCGAACGGCGTCAGCAGCCCGGTCAGCGACCGGTAGTTCGAGCGGAACCGCAGGTATCGGGCCATCACCAGCACGTACGCGATCTTCATCAGCTCGGCCGGCTCGAGGCTCACCGGGCCGAGGTTGATCCACGCCCACGCGCCCTTGGTCTCGTGGACGAATGGCAACCCATGCAACTTCTGGGCGACCACCGTATAGCCGATCAGCATCAGGCTGAACAGGTAGAACGGCCACGACCACCGGCCGATCTTCTGGTAGTTCACAGCCTGGAACGCGAACATGCAGACCAGGCTCACGCCCAGGAAAACCGTCTGTTTGATCCCGTCCGCCCGGTCCGTCACCCAGATGCTCAGGATCCCCATCGACGACAGCACCAGCACCGACACGAGCACGGGCCAGTTGGTGGCGATCGCGAGTTGTTCCCAAAGACGACGCATGGGGGAAAGAAGCCCTAAGTGCTGAGTGCTGAGTGCTGAGTGCGGGGAGAGAAAGATTAAGATGAAGATTACGAAGAGGAGTAAGAGCAAGAGCAGGAGAAAGATTATGACCGCGCTTCCGAATGCGCCATCCTGCTCTTAATCTTACTCCTTCTCTTAATCCTCTTCCTAATCTTAATCTTCATCTTGCTCTTACTCCTCAAATTCAGGGCTCAACACTTGCTATCGCGTCACTGGTTCGCTGGTCAACAACTCGGACCCGGGCGGCAGCGTCGCGCGGGGCGCGGGGGCTGCACTCGCTTGCTGGGGCTGCTGTTCCTCCGGTTTGGGCATGTTCGATTGAGGTTGCAGGTAACCGTGGGCGATGCAGGCCTCCATGGCGGTTTTGACGACGTCGGCCGCGGCGCCGCCGCCGCTGCCGCCGTATTCGACGAGCACGGCGAACGCGATCTTGGGGTCGTCGGCGGGGGCGAAGCCGATCATCCACGAGTGGTCGATCTTCTCGTTGTTTGCGCCCGCGCCGCGGTACCACGGCACCTCGGGATTGGGATGCCCCGGGACAGACGGGGCGAATTCCTTGTACTGCCGATGTTGGTTCTCATCCAACAGGGGCTGGCCCTTGGCGTCCTTTTTCAGCACCTTGAACTTCGCCGCCTGGGCGGTGCCGGTTTTGGCACAGAGGACCAAGTCGTCCATCCGCGCGGCCTTGCCGGTGCCGGCGGGCGCGTTGACGACGTTGTACATCCCCAGCCTGCACGCCGCGACCGCCTTCGGGTCCAGGTGCAGGTCGACGAGGTCCGGCCCCTCGACCGCGCCCGCGCGGAGCGGCGGGAGCTTGCCGCCCTTGTCCTCGGGCATCACGAGCTGCGGCCGCATCCACATCCCGCCGCGGGCGATCGTCGCCGCCACATTGGCCATCTGGATGGGCGTCGCCGCCACGTAGCCCTGGCCGATGCCGCCGAAGAAACAAGTTGATCGATCCGGCATCGGCGCGTCGGCCGGCAGGTAGCCCTTGTACTCCTCGATGCCGATGTCGGTCTTGCGGCCCAGGCCAAACCGCCGCATCCAGTCGGTCAACCGGTTGACGCCCATCCGGTCGGCCACCGTCTCGAAATAAACGTTGCAGCTCCGCTCCAGCGCATCGCTGTAGGTGAGGAAGCCGTCGGGGTTCCCGTCGTGGCCCTTGTGCGGATAGGGAACCGGATGATGCGCGACGCCGGCCGGGCCCAGTTCCTTCTCATACATCGACGCCACCCAGCACCGCCCCATCCGGGTGTACTTGCCATGCCGCGGCAGGACCAGGTACCCGGTACACTCGATCCCCTCGTTCACCCCCATGACCCCGCCGGTGATCGCGCCCAGCCCGACCAGCGGCTTCATCGTCGAGCCGGTCTCGAGCTGCGACTCGGTTGCCCGATCGCGGAGCGGGTCGTTGATGTCGTCATCATGCAACGCCTGGTACATCTCGTCGAAATGGTTCAGGTCATACGTCGGGTAGGAAACCAGCGCCAGCACGCGGTTGGTCTTCACGTCCAGCAGCACCGCCGCCCCGTGCAGCACCGCGTCGTGCTCCGTTTCCTGGAGTTTCCCGTCCACGTACCCGTGCAGCGTGGCCGAGGCGAAGAACCGCTGGATTTCCTCCTGCAGGTCGACGTCGATCGTGGTCCGCACCGCCTCCCCGGGAACCGGCGGCTCGGTCGTCGATGAGGCGTCCTCGCCGTAGGTCGTGGTGACGCGGCCGAGGGTGCCGCGGAGCGCGGGCTCGCAGAGCCGTTCCAGCCCGCCCCGGCCGATGTCGTCGTTCGGGAGGTAGGCGCGGCGCGGGTCGTGCTTGTTCGGGTCGTTCTGCAGGTCGTCCCGGTTCACCCGGCCCAGGTTGCCCAGCACATGGCAGGCGACGTCCTCGTACGGGTAATACCGGTGCAGGCCCGGCCGCAGGATCAGGCCCGTGTATTTCTCGATGTGCCGGCCCAGTTCATTCTGCACGTCGAGGGTGATCGCGTGCAGGATCACGTGCGGCTGCGTCTCCTCGGCCACGGTGACCGAGAACTTGTCGATCTGCGCCGACTCGTCACTGCCGTCGCCGCTGAGCAGCTTCTCGATCGTCGACTCGCCGGGGTCGGCGGCGTCGGCGCCCCCCTTCTTCAGCGCCCGCGAGTAGGCGTGCCACCAGATGTACTTCTTGCGCATGTCCACCCGCTACAGGATCGCCTGGCGGACCTGCTCGATCTCCTCGCGAGATCTGCCCGACACTTCCGCGAGCTTGTCCCACATCGCGTTGACGTCGTCCTGCACGCGCGGGATCTCCGCGTCGCGCAGCTTCTCCCGCTGCTTCCGCGCCGTATGCGTCCATGCATCGCCGAGCCGCGCCTTCACGCGATCCCCGGCGATGCCCTGTAGCCACTTCGGGTCCGCGGGGAAGACGATCGCCCGATAGTCGACGCACGCGTCCACGCACGGCCGATCGACCGCCAGTTCCCTCCCCTTGCAATCGAGGATCGGGCCGCGGTCGGTGTCAAGGTACCGCACCTTTTTGAGCGTGTCTGCCGCCTCTCGGCGCCAGTAATCCCGCTGGAAGAACTGGAGCTGAGCCGCACGACAAAGCAGCCCGCACACGCCCGCGGCCATGATCAACAGGTAGATTTTGAGGCGGCGCTCGAACATAAGGGTTCAGGGTTCGGGGTTCAGGGTTCAGATTGGGAAGGAACGTTCCTCGACGCGCCTGAACCCTGAACCCC
>DASXMX010000589.1:0-3441 GCA_036495445.1 Tepidisphaeraceae bacterium | reverse complement strand
CATTCTCGATCGATGCCACCAGCAAGCTGGACCTGTCGGACAACGACCTGATCCTGCACGTGGGCTCATCCGACGCCAACGGCACGACGGCGTACAACAACGTCTTCGGCCAGGCCAAGATCGGCCGGCACGGCGACGCGGCCACGCCCGACGGGACGTGGAACGGCAACGGCCTGGACTCGTCCGCGGCCGCCGCGGTCTTCAACGCCCAAGGGTACGAGCAGGTCGCGCTGGGCGTGGTCGACAACAACCAACTCGTCTTCGGCCCGCTGTCCAAGTGGACGGTCGGCACCGCCAGCGAGACGCTGGGGGCCAACGACGTGATCGTGAAGTACACGTACGTCGGCGACTACGCCCTGGAAGGCATGGTCAGCGGCGACGACGCCGGCATCCTCCAGGTCGAGTACGACAACGGGGCCGGCAACACTCATAACTGGGCGACGGGTTCCACCCTGTGGGACGGGCTCACGGACGACAATGAGGCCGGCGTGTTCCAGATCCAGTACGGGCTGGGCACCGGCGGGAAGAACGGGCCGCAACTGTGAGCGGGCGTTTGAGGTGGTGCCCCGTTTACCGCGCCCGCCGCGGAGCTTGTGAGGACGTCCGGTTCACTTCCCGCGCTCGACCGTGACGTCCCACGTGTTGTGGTAGTCGGCGAACCCGCCGCCGTATTGGGGCGGGAGGGCCTGGGTATTCACCGCGTCCAGGGTCATCGTGTGTTTCCCGGGCGGAAGCGGCGCGTGAGTCAGGCCGGTGCACTGCAGGGAGATGATCGCGTCGGCCGGCGGAAAATCGAGCGGGAGGCGCCCGTCGGGGAAGAGGGTCTGCGAGTAGTAGTCCATCAGGTTCCGGTGGTCGATGACCGTTTTGCCGTCGATGGTGAACGTCAGGTCGAGCGTCTTGAAGACGGCGATGGGCACGAGCGGGTCGTTGGGCGTGCCGTCGGAATAGCTGAAGCCGTAGGCGCTCCAGAGCGGGAGCACGAACGCCTGCCCGGCGTCGAGGGTGACGTCGACGCTGGCCGGCGTGCCGTCGCCGGCCGCGTTGGGGATCGGCATCAGCACGACGTGCCCGACGTCGGCGTTTCCGTTGTCGTCGGGCGGGATGTCGACGTCCCCGATGAACCACGCGAGCCACAGCGCCTCCCAGTCGGCCAACGAGTCGCCGAAGGCATCGGAATGCCCCGGTGGCGTCCCTGCTGCCGCACGAGCGGGCTGCCGCGATGTCGCGGCGACCACCGCAACCGCCAGCGCGATGAGCACCACGCTGGCCACCGCGCCGCCGGTTTTCCGGATCCGAGATCGACTCGATAGGTCACGCATGACGAACCTCCTTCGTGAAGGACACGAATCGTGCGAGTGCCTGGGGGACGAGTGTGGACGTGAACCCCTTTGCCCGCTCGCCCATCTTTTCGAGGCTAAGCCGTCACGCGCCCTCGCCGCAATCGGTCTAAACAGACCAACTGGGGGCTCGATTGCGATTGCTTCTCTGGCAAGAAGTTGTTATATATTCTTGCGACACATTCTCTTGGGGAGCGAGCGATGGGGCATTCCATCAGGATGCGGGCGGCCGACATGCGGGCGGTATATCGAACCGTTCGAGAGGCTTGCGAGCTGGGCGACGACGCCACGGCGTGGCGCGCGCATGTGCTGGAGCGGATCGACGGGTTAATGGGCATGACGATGGGGATGATGTTCGTTGCCCCGCTCCCCCTCGACGCGGCGGCGGTGGGGCTGCAGACGTTCGTCGGCCGGGGGATCGAACCGCATTGGGCGCAGTATGTCGCCCGGCTCGATGTCCGGCCCGACCCGTGCACCCCCTGGATCGTCGCCCGCCTTCACCGCGGGCTCGCGGGGATCCGCCAGCAGATGTGCGACGAGCGGACGTGGTACGGCTCGGAATACTTCAACGAAGTGCTTCGGCCCGGCCGGCTGGATCATTACGTCCTGTCGGTCATGCCCGTGCCCGAGAACCGGGTGTTCAGCACCATCGGCCTGACCGGCGGGCTTGGCGACGCGCCCTACGGGCCGCGGGAGGTCGGCATCCTCAGAATGTTGCACGCCGAACTGGCCTGCCTGTGGCGAACCCCCGGGCTGCAGCCGGTGCCGGATTGGCGCAAGTCGCTGAGCCCGCGTCTGGCCCAGGTGCTGGAGGGGCTGGAGCGGGGCCTGAGCGAAAAGCAAATCGCGCGCGACCTGGGGCTCAGCCGGCCGACGGTCCACAATCACATCACGCGCCTGCACCGGCTGCTCGACGTCAACAGCCGCGGCGAACTGCTGGCCAAGTCGTGTCCGCGCCCTGCATTCCGCCCGCGCCTCCTTCCGCCGCCGCCGTCGCAAAACGGCCAATCGATGCCGGCGGGAACATCGACACTGGCCGTAGAGGAATGTTCGCCATGAACAAATCATCTCCTGCCCGGGTCGAGGCGGTCGAACGTCGCCGGTTATTGTCGGCCGCCCTGCCGCACGTCACCCAGACGGCGGAGCTCGATGCCTCGGCCTTCTTCGAGAGCGAGCGGGTCGTGAACGGGGCCGTGATCGTCACGGACGTGAACGTCGCGGCCACGACGGATTACAACGCGACCCCCAAGGGGTGGGCTCCTGCATTGACGCAAGCCACCGTCAGCCTGCAGGTCACCGATCTGACCAACTCCGTTGTCCTTCTCCTCGCCACCAGCGACCCGTCCCAGCCCCAATCCGCAACTCTGAGCATCGGCCCCGGCGGCAAGACGATTCATCTCGTCGCCGACATAGGGATGGTGGACGAGGTCTCATTCTCCACATTTCCGGCCCACGCAGATATCACGTGGCAACCTTCAGGCATTGCGACGATCACCACGGCGAGCTCCATCGACCGGAGCACGCCGGGCGTCACCCTCGTCACCGTGGAGGCCAACGGCACGCGCAACGCCACGGCGACCGGCACCCTCTCATCGCCGGGCTCCACCGCCTGGCCCCTTACGGGCAACCAGATTCCGATCCCGTCGCTCACGGCACTCCTCGCCGCGGACGTGAACACCCAGATCAGCTTCCCGAACCCGCTCCCCCAATCGGCGTCGTTCCTGTTTTCCGACCAGGCGATTGGCGCGACGGCGACATTCACGGATGTGATGGGTCCGGGGGACTGGAATTCGGGCCAACAATTGCCGCCCGGACTGCTCCTCTAAAGGGCGGGGCATAGGCGGAGTCCCGGATGGCCGCTTCGGGGCCGGACCGATGGCGTCTGGCGGCGCGGGCGGGTCTCATTGCCGGTAACGAAGTAGCGTGGCGAGCCGCTCTTCATTCGCAACCGGAAGCCAGATCGCGCCCCATCCCGGGCCTTCGGAAAGGACGATGGATTGTGGAATCGTCGGGGGCGTCATCGGGGGGCGTCATCATCGGGGGGCGTCATCATCGGGGGGCGTCATCGGGGTCGGCGTCATCGGGGTGGGGGGGGGGGGGG
>DASXMX010000588.1:0-6025 GCA_036495445.1 Tepidisphaeraceae bacterium | reverse complement strand
ATGCGTCGCAAGCGGCAGGCGTTATACTCTCGGCGACGAGAGGGAATCCCCCATGATCGACGTGGTCAACGTCAGCCATCATTACCGCCTCAAGCCCGTGCTGCGGCACGTGAACCTGCGCGTCAACAGCGGCGAAGTCGTCGCCATCATGGGCCCCAACGGCTCCGGGAAGACCACGCTCATGGAGATCATGGCGGGCCTGATGGCGCCGATCACCGGGCACGTCGAAGTGAACGGCCTTCGCCGCCGGCGCACAGCCGAAGAGGAATTGCAGATCCGCCGGCAGACCGTCTGGCTCCCCGCCGAGCCGTGGCTGCCCGCTGGCACTTCAGGCCGTCAGTGGCTGATGGCGGTCGGCCGCGTCTACCAGGTTTCCGACGAGCAGCTGATGGAGCACGTGCCGCGGCTTGCGTCGCTGTTCAATCTCGAAGAGCAGATCGATCAGTCGATCACCAGCTACTCCACCGGCCAGCGCAAGAAGCTCGCCCTCGCCGCCGCGATGGTGACCGACGCGCCGGTCATGCTGCTCGACGAGCCGTTCGCCGGCGGGCTCGACCCGTCCGGCATCATCGCGCTCAAGCGCGTCTTCCAGCATCACCGCACGCAACGCGACGCGACGATCGTGATGGCCACGCCGGTCCCCGAACTGGTCGAAGAGGTCGCCGACCGGGTCGCAATGCTCCGCGAAGGGCGGATCGTCGCGTTCGACACGCTGGCCAACCTGCGCCGCCAGGCGGGCACCGAAGGCCGGCTCGACGAGGTCTACGAGCGGATCGCCAGCCCGCATACCTACGAGAAGGTCGAGAGCTACTTCGAGGGAGGGAACCGATGAGATTCGCGCTGGGCGTCCCGCGTTGGGTCGAGCTGGCGGTCATGTTCGCGGCATGCTATCTCTGCGTCGACGGTCTGGTGTGGCTCCTTCGCGCGGTCGCGCACGGCGAGCCCTTCCTCGACGCGGAGCTGCGAAGGATCCTCCTGCTCGTGCATCTGGGCGTGCTCTGCGGGGCCGCGCTCATCTGGACATTGGTGAGAGCGTCCAAATGCCATATGACTTCCCAGGCGGGTTACAGGAAATGGTTGCGAACGACTCCGTGGCACCCGGGAATGCCGCTGCCGCTTGGGCCGGCGACGCTCGTCTGGTCCGATGGGATCGTGCTCCTGATCCTTGCGGCGCTGGCCCATTGGCACCTTCACGTGACCATCGCGCTGCCGATCCTCGGCATGTGTTGCGGGTTCGCCGTCGGCTGCCTGCCGGTCCTCACCCAGACGTTCGGCTGGGGGGCCTATGTGATCGCGCTAGGGCTCGCGTTCGAGCTGAAGGCCGTGGGATCGGCGGTCACGTTCAAATCGCTTCCCATGCTGTATCTGGGGAGTGCGATCGCCGTGGGGCTGGCTGCTTGGGCACAATTCTCCGTCCGGCAGTCGCTGCGCGGTTTCCCGTGGGAGATCGACCCATCGAAGCAAGCCCCGCCGAGGCCGGGTTGGCTGTCGATGATCCCACGCGACTGCGCGCCATTGGTCTCCCTCCGAACGGCGATCGCAACGTCTGTGTTTTTCGGGGCCTGGGTCTGGGCACTGCTCTCGCTGAATGAAGGGACAATCGATCGAGGGCGCGCTTTCGTAGTAATTGCACTGTTCGCGATGTTTGGTGCCTTGGTGCGCTTCGCGAAGTATTACGGCAACTATCGGGCACCTATGTCGCCTCTGGCCCGCCTGCTGACCGGGCGGCTCGTGATCCCGGGGTACGACTACGCGATGATTGCTCCGATCGGGGCGATCGTCGTTCCCGCCGCGACGGCCTTGGGGACCGCGTGGTTGCGGGCTCCTGCGGCGCTGATCGCGGCGTCCGGTGTTGCGGTCAGCATCGCCGTCTTGCTAATCGCGCCGCCGACCTTACGGAATTGGGAACTTACCGGGTGTCATAGGAGAATCCCCTTCAGCCTGGCGGCGCGCCGAAAACAACGAAGGCTTGGGAACAAATAAACCTTTCCACGATCCTTTACCCATTTCAGCGGCGATTCTATCTTGGGTCCCATGGCCAAGCGGTTCCTCATCACCGGCGGGGCGGGGTTCATTGGGTCGCACTTGAGCGAGTTGCTCCTCTCGCGCGGGCACCATGTCACCGTGCTCGATGACTTCTCGACCGGCCGCATGGAGAACCTGGCGGGGGTGGTGGGCAATCCGAATTTCCGGCTCGTCCGCGACACGGTCGAAAACGAGCTGACCGTCAATACCGTCATGGGCTCGGTCGATGCGGTGTTCCACCTCGCGGCGGCGGTCGGCGTGCAGCTCGTGCTCGATGAGCCGGTGCGGACGATCCGAACCACGATCCACGGCACCGAGGTCGTGCTCGAATCGGCCAACCGCTACGTCCGCCCCGTCCTGATCACCAGCTCGTCCGAAGTCTACGGCAAGGGCGCCCGCGTCCCGTTCGGCGAAGACGATGACGTCGTGATGGGACCGACCAACACGACGCGCTACTGCTACGCCTACTGCAAGGGGATCGACGAATTCCTCGGCCTCTCCTACTTCAAGCAGTTCAAGCTGCCGGTGACGATCGTGAGGCTGTTCAACACCGTCGGCCCGCGGCAGGTGGGGCGGTACGGGATGGTCCTGCCGCGGTTCGCGGCCTCGGCCCTCCGGGGCGATCCGCTGCAAGTCAACGGCGACGGCACCCAAACCCGCTCCTTCGCCCACGTCAGTGACGTCGTCGAAGCCCTGTTAAAGCTGACCGAAACCCCATCGGCGCCGGGGCAGGTCTTCAATATTGGCGGGGACGAGGAGATCTCGATCAACGACCTGGCCCGCCGGGTGATCGCGCTGGCGGGGTCGAAGAGCCGGATCGAGCACGTCAGCTACGAACAAGCCTACGGCCACCGATTCGAGGACATGCCGCGACGCGTCCCCAAGCTCGACAAGATCCGTGCGGCGATCGGGTTCATGCCCAAACACAAGCTGGATGAGATCATCCGATCCGTCATCGAGGATCAAAAACGAGGCTGATGCGCCAATTCCGTAGAAGCGCGCAACGAAGTTGTAACTGCAGCCTATTGAGGGCGTTGCGATTCAGAATCTAACGTCTGCGCCTATAGGGTAGACCCAGTCGATTTTCCCGTCGGGATGGGAGCGACTCGCAGGCACGAGAGTGACGGTGGCGGCGATACACTTCGTGAGACACTGGCCCGCCTTCTGCCCGCTCAAGCGATGCCAACCCCCGCCGCAGCCTAAAAACGCGGAAAACCGTGAGACAGAGGGTGAGACAGCCGGGTGCGCGTCTCGCCGGCCGAGCGGGCTCGCGGACTGGCAAGTCTCGTGTCGATGGAGGGTTGGCCGCCAAAAGGATGGGGTCCCATGAGACAAACGAGGCGCTTTGCGACTCCCGCAGAGGCCAATGTCCGATTCTCGAGGATGGGGGGCGAATTCCCTGGGTGCGACCCTCATTTATGGCGGCCGCCCCGTGACACGGGTTTTCAACCCGTGCCGAGAACCTGCCGATGCCCGGGGGACGCAATCGGGTCGAGCGTGCCCGCTCGGAGCAACGCGAGCGCGGTGGAGCAAAGGAGAAGAGCGCTTCGCTTCAAATGGGTTCGATGAGCGGCGCCCTCATGCGGGGCGTGTTCCGCACGGGTTGGAAACAGTTGGAAACCCGTGTCACGGGGGAGGCGACCACAACGGAGCGTTATCTCCAATTTCCCGCGGCGTCCGATTCGACCGATCCGCAACCGATCCCTTGTGCCCTCCCTTTCGCTTCGCTTCCCGGGAATTCCCCTGACGCGCAGCGGGACCCGTGGATAAGGGAGGGGAGCGTTGCCCGCGATCCATCTCAGAACCCAGGAGAGTTCGTCATGCCCAACCCATCCAACCGTTCACGGCGTCAGTTCCTCTCGCGGCTCGGGGCCGGCGCAAGCGCGGCGGCGTTCCTGTCGTCGCTCCACTTCGTCCGCGGCGCGTTCGCCGAGCAACTGGTCATCACGCCCAGGCTCACCGAGGGGCCGTTCTATCCGGACGCGATGCCGCTGGATACGGACAACGACCTGCTGATCGTCAACGACTCGATCACCCCGGCGGTGGGGGCGATCACGCACCTGTCGGGCCGGATCCTCGGCTCGACCGGGTCGCCGGTGCGGAACGCGGTCGTGGAAATCTGGCAGGTGGACCACAACGGCATTTATCTCAATTCCCGCGATCGCAACCACGAGAAGCGGGACAAGAACTTCCAGGGGTATGGGCGATTCCTGACGGACTCCAGCGGGCAGTATTACTTCCGCACGATCAAGCCGGTGCCGTACCCCGGCCGGTGCCCGCACATCCACGTGGCGATCAGCCGGAACGGCCGGCGGATCTACACGACGCAGTTGATGATCAAGGGCGACCCGCAAAACGACCGGGACGGCGTCTTCCGCAGCGCCGGCAGCGCGGCGGCGCGCGATGCGATCTCGGTGGAGTTCAACCCGATCGAGGACTCGAAGATCGGCGAGCTATCCGCCCACTTCGACGTGGTGATGGGGCTGACGCCGGAGGACGACCATGGGGCGGTGAAGGGAGGGATTGGGAAGTCGGAGGGGGATCGGGGCGGGTTTGGGGGGCCGCCGAGGGGCGGGCCGGGGTTTGGGCGGCGCGGGGGGCCGGGCGGGTTTGGGGGCGGGCCGGGACCGGGGGACCTCGATGGGCCGCCGCCGGAACGGTAGGGCGCGTCGGGGGGGACGTCGGGATACCGCGGGGCTTTGCGAATGCGAGTACGCCGGATCGCCGCTTGCGGTTTCGCAATGCATGCGCGATCGATTGCGGGCACTGAGGCGGGTGGGGGGCGGCGTTGGCGAAGCCGCAAGCGGCAAAAAGGGAGAGGGTATTCGCAATTGTCTGCTGAAGGGTGGTGCCCGCCGTCAAGCAATTCCGATATGATGACGATGGCGCGTCATACTCCTGTCCGGTGCCTCAACTCGGAGGAAATCCCATGCGACAACCGCTGTCATCGTTCGGTGGGGCAATCTCAATCCTGACGTTGTCGTTGTGGGGCTTCGGCTTGGTCGCAGGTTGTGCGCGGCATCCCGCCCCGGCGCCCGTTGCGAAGACACGCGGCATCATGCCACCGGCTGCCCCGCCGGGGCCGGTCATCGTGCGACTCGTTTCGCGCCACTATACGGTCGTGATTTCCGCGGGGGCGACTTCGCCCGTTTACACGATCCGCAGCGCGCCCGGCGGGCTGCTGGCGAGCAACGTGACACTCGATCAACTCCGCCAAACGCGCGTCGATCTGTACGACCAACTGGCCCCGTTGATCAGCCCGCAGGGTTCCGCATCGGCGGGGTGGGCGGGCCCATGAATCTGCCGCTACCGTCTCCATTGCCTGGTCCGATCTTCCGGTAGAATCACCGACGGATGGGCGATTCCCTTCATTGGTGGTTGAACACGGATTCGGGCCTGCTGGCGCGCATCGGGATTGGCGCGTCGATCTTTGCCGCGCTGGCGATCGTGGACCTGGTCCGCCGGGGCAGGGAGGCGACGCGGTGGCGCGAGTATCTGTTCCTTCTCGTGGCTGCGCTGTTCGGGATGGCGTACGGGGTGATCAACGACCGCGTGGCGAGCGGGGTTTCCTGGGAATACTTTTATTACGGAAAAGGGCTCGACGAGCAGCTCGGCCCGCAGGTGCCGCCGGACCCGGCGGCGCTGCGGTGGGCGGCGTGCAAGGTCGGGCTCAAGGCGACCTGGTCGGTCGGGCTCGTCATCGGGGTCGCGCTGCTGATCGCGAACAACCCGCGGAAAGGCCGACCGCAACTTCCCTATCGCACGTTGATGCAGTTGCTGCCGATCATCCTGCTCGCGGCGGCCTTGTTCGCACTCATCGGCGCGATCGTCGGAAGTCGCGGATGGCTGGTGTGGACTTCGGCCGACCTGCGGGCGCTCCTGCGCGAGAACCTGTTCCGTCCCCATCGCTTCCTCACGGTCCATGGGATGAACCTCGGAGGCTACGTGGGCGGCGCGCTCGCGACGGTGGGGGCGGTCGCTTGGATCCTTCGACAACGAC
>DASXMX010000587.1:0-10080 GCA_036495445.1 Tepidisphaeraceae bacterium | reverse complement strand
TGCGGGATCGCATCCTGCTGGGCCGGGAAGCGAGCGCCGCAGCGCTGGCCCGTTCTTGGGCACGGATCCTGCTGCCGGCGCTGCTCATCCCGCTGCCGTATTACCTGTTCAACCGGAAGGAGATCTTTTACTACATCACCGTCAACGCACTGGGAGCGAACAGCGATATCTGGACGCTTCACGCAAGCCGTGCCACGCATCTCCTGTATTACCTGACGGGCGAGGGGGCGCAGATCATGCTGGGGCGGCACCTGGCTCTGATGCTGGTGGTTCTGGTCGCGGGCGCGATCGTGTTGCTCCCGCGAGGGGGAAAGACGTCGGTCGTGACGGCCGCGTGCTACGCGTTCGTCCTCGCGGTCGCCTATACCGGGCCGACGCTCAACCCGATCAAGGATCAGTTCCTGGCCGTCACGTTCGATTTCCTGCTCATCGCGGCGACACTCAAAGTGCTCACGGGGCTGCTGCAGGAAGATCTCGCGCGGCCGATTCGCACGGGGGCAAGCGTCGTCCTCCTGTTGCTGCTGGTCGCGGGCGCGTGGTACGCGAAGTGGCCGATGTACTGGGGCGAGCGGAACCGGCCCGACGTGGTGATGCGGAACCGGTACATGAACGACTTGTATCAGGCGATCCGCGCCCATGATCCGGACGGTCATGGCAAGGTGATGGTCGCCGTCACCGGCGTCTTCGCCAACGCCGACGCCTTCGGCTACATGGCCGACAAGGATGGCCTGACCGATCTGCAGTTCCAAAGCGATTTCGTGAACAAGGACCTGGCCGCGTTCGAGCGATGGCTCGACCTTAGCCGGTTCGTGATCATCGGCGACCCGGGCAACCCGGAGGACGACCCGAACACGCCCTACAGCGCGATGCTCGACCGCACCCTGCCGCTGGTTCGCGGGCGGGCGGACTATCATCTCGTCGCAGCCAGCCCAACCACGGCGGGCAAGAACTACTACCTGTTCGAACACCGGGAGAGTAAATCCTGATGAAGCGGCAACCGGTCGGTCCCCGAGAGCGTTTTCTGGTCTTCGGCTCGCCGCCGATCGAGGACCCGGAAATCCGCGAAGTCGTCGCGAGCATGCAGAGTGGCTGGCTCGGAACGGGCCCGAAGGTGGCGCAATTCGAGGCGGACTTCGCGCGCTACCGTCGGGTGCCGCACGCCGTGGCGGTGAACTCGTGCACGGCCGCGTTGCACCTGAGCCTGTTGGCCGAGGAACTGGGGCCGGGCGACGAGGTGATCACGACGCCGCTGACGTTCTGCGCGACGGTGAACGCGATCATTCACGCCGGCGCGACACCCGTGCTGGCGGACGTGGATGCGCGGACGATGAACCTCGACCCCATTGTAGTGGAGGCAAAGATCACCCCTCGAACTCGCGCCATCGTGCCCGTCCACTTCGCGGGCCGCCCGTGCGACATGGACGCGCTGGTCGCGATCGCCAAGCGGCACGACCTGAAGATGATCGAGGACTGCGCCCACGCGATCGAGACCGAATTCAACGGCCGCCCCGCGGGCACCTTCGGCGAGTACGGGTGCTTCAGCTTCTACGTCACCAAGAACATCGTCACCGGCGAAGGGGGCATGGTCCTTTCACGTGACGAATCGAAGGCCTCGCGGATCAAGGTGCTGGCGCTGCACGGCATGTGCAAGGATGCGTGGCGGCGGTTCAGCGACGCCGGGTACAAGCACTACGAGGTCGTGGACGCCGGCTTCAAGTACAACATGATGGACCTGCAGGCTGCAATCGGCATCCACCAACTCCAGCGGATCGAGCCCTACTGGCACCGCCGCCGCGAGATCTGGCGCCAGTACAACGAGGCGTTCGCGAACCTGCCGATCACCTCGCCGGCCGACCCCGATCCGGACACCCGCCACGCCTTCCATCTCTATACGATCCTGATCGACGAGGCGACGGCCGGCATCTCCCGCGACGCGTTCCTCGACGGGATGACCGAACAGAACATCGGCATCGGCGTTCACTACCGCGCCATCCCCGAGCACCCCTTCTACCAGGACCGCTTCGGCTGGCGGCCCGAATCATTCCCGCATGCGACCCGCATCGGCCGGCAGACGGTGAGCCTTCCGCTATCCCCCAAATTGAGCGAGGAGGACGTGAGCGACGTCATTGAGGCGGTGCGGACGGTGCTTCGACGGTGACGCGCGCCATCCCAGGTTGGGCCAGCTCTGTCGTCTACCCGATCGTGTCCACCGTCGATCCGACAGGGAAGCTTTGCATCGCCGTCAGGGGATTCATCTGACCGCCCTGCGCATCTTTCACCGCGGCCAGGAAATCCTGATGGAACTGTTGCGGGCTCACGCCGAAGGACTGCAGAATTTGTTGGAACGATTGGGCGTTCGTGCCGGCGGCGCCGTTAGCGCCGGTCGAACCGTCGCCATCTCCGTCGGGATCGCTCGTGCCGCCTTGCATGGTGCCGGTCGTCGCGCCATTGTTATTCTGCAGGACCTTGGCGATCGCGTCCTCGATGATCTGGTTCGGGTCCGAGGACGAGCCGCCCGACTGTGCGGTCTGCAGCGCGTTGGTGACGGCGTCCTGGATCTGCTTCATCGCCCCACCGCCGCCACCGTGGTGATGATGGTGAGCGCCGGCGGCGCCGACCGCCTGGCCAGAGGCGGATTGGGTGGGATCCGTCGAGGACGCGGGGCTCGTGGCCGACGTCTGGTTGTTGCCGGAGAGGGATTGAATGAACGAGTAGAGCCCCGAGGCGCTACTGCTGAGACTCGAAATCGATGACATTCGACTCCTTTCGAAAGCCGTCGCCGATCATCGGCTAACGAGCGTCATTTGCCGCTGTCATAGTCTCGGCAATGGGTTATCGGACGTGGGGCGAGGTACAATCGCGATTGTGGATTGTGGCACAGCCGGGAACGGAGGCTGACATGAATGGTTGGGTGCGCGGGATCGGGCGCTGCGTTGTCGCTATCGTGTTGACGTGGGTCTGCGGCGCGTGCGGGTCTGCGCAAGTCGGAGGCATTCAGCCGCCCATGCCCCCGGAGTTTCCGCCGGCGGCGGAGGCGGCCGCGGTGTCGCGGTGGCCATTGCGGCTGCAGACGCAGGAGGGGCTGATCACGATCTACCAGCCGCAGTTGCGGGACTTCGACGGGAACCAGCTCAAAGGCCGGGCGGCGGTGTCGGTGCTGGCGCCGGGGCAGCAGGAGCCGATCTTCGGCGCGATGTGGATGGAAAGCCGTGTGGCGACCGACCGCGTCGCTCGGACGGTCCAGGTCCTCGACACAACGGTGACGAAGGTTCGTTTCCCCGGCCCGGGCGGGATTTCCGCCGAGGCACTCACGGACGCGATGCGGACCTATCGCAGCCAACAGGCGCCGGTCGTGCTCTCATTGGATCAGCTCCTGGAAATGCTGCAGGCGGCGCAGCAGGAGAAGACGGCGGCGACGGACATCGAAACCGCCCCGCCCAAGATCCTGTTCCTCGACCACCCGGCGGTGCTGGTCGTGTACGACGGTGAGCCGAAATTGATGCAGGTGGAGAACTCGCCCCTGATCCGGGCGGTGAACACGCCGTTCTTCGTGGTGCTGGATCCCCCGACGAAAACCTATTTCCTCAAAGGCGGATCGCTCTGGTACGCCGCGCCCAATCCGCTCGGCCCCTTCCAGCCCGCGCCGCAGGTGCCGCCGGCGGTGGCAGCCCTGGCGGACAGCAGCGGGTACCAGGACCCGCAGGCGCCGGCCGAGGGCCAGTCGCCCCCCGCCGGCCCAGTCGAGATCGTCACGGCGACCGAGCCGACGGAACTGGTCTGGACCGACGGCCCGGAGGAGATGGCGACGGTCCCCAACACCAATCTGCTCTTTGTCACCAACACCCCGGGCGACGTCTTCCTGCTGATCGACACGCAGCAGATCTTCGTGCTGCTGAGCGGGCGGTGGTATGTGGCGGCGAATCGCAACGGCCCGTGGGCGTACGTGCCGCCGGACAAGCTGCCGCCGGACTTCGCGCGGATCCCGCCGCAGTCGGAGAAGGGGAACGTGCTGGCGAGCGTTGCCGGGACCGAGCAGGCCAAGGACGCGATCGCCGACGCCTACATCCCGCAGACCGCCGCGATCGACCGCCAGAATTTCGAGCAGCCGCCGGTGCAATACGACGGCGACCCGCAGTTCGTGTCGGCCCAGCAGAATTCGCCCGTCCAGTACGCCGTCAACACGTCCAGTTCGGTGCTGCTGGTCGATCGGCGGTATTACTGCTGCCACAACGCGGTCTGGTACATGGCGGCGGCGCCGCTGGGGCCGTGGCAGATCTGCGTGTCGGTGCCGGCGCCGATCTACACGATCCCGCCGACCTGTCCGATCTACAGCGTGCGGTACTGCTACGTGTACGAATCAACGCCGACCCTCGTCTACGTCGGTTACACGCCGGGGTATCTTGGTTGTTACCACTTCAATCACGTGGTCGTCCACGGGACCGGGTTCCGATATGCGCCATGGGTGGGACGACGGTATTACCCCCGGCCGTGGACGTTCGGGTTCGCGGCCCACTACAACGCGTACGCGAACCATTGGGGGTTCAACGTCGCCGCGGCGCGGTTCGGCGGGGACGCGTGGTTCGCGCGCGGCGCCGCCCGCACGCCAGGCGGCGCGTTCTTCGGGCACGGCGGGTACCGGCCGGTCGTCATCCGCAACGAGACGCGCTTCACGAACGTCAACGTCAACGTCAACGTCAACCTCCGCGGGAACCGCTTCGAGTCGCACGCCGACAGCTTGAACCTGTACCAGCGCCGCAAGGACGTGCGGCCGGCGGAGCGAGGCGGGCCCGTTAACGGGCGGCCCGGCGCGGCCCAGCCCCCGCGCCGCGTCGAGGCCGCGCCGCGAGGCAACGAACGCAACAACGTCTTCGCCGGGCCGAACGGGGAGGTCTATCGCAAGACGATCGACGGATGGGAACAGCGGCAAAACAACCGATGGGAAGCGACGCGCGGCCCGAGCGGGCCCGCGGCGGCCGATCGGGGGGCACCAGAGCCTGCCCGCGAGGCCCCCGCGCGGACGCCGCCAGCCCGCGAAATACCCGCGCGCGAGACGCCGTCGCGCGAAGCGCCGGCTCGCCCGGCGCCGTCCCGCGAAGCCCCCGCCCGCCCGGCGGGCCCGCCGGCGGAACTCAACCGCGATTACAACGCCCGCATCGCTGGCCAGCAGCGGGCGAGGAATTATCCGCCCCCATCGCCCGCACCGACGCGCGAGGCGCCGCGCCAGCCTGCCGGGGGTCAGGGCGGGGGCGCTCCAGGCGGGGGTCGCTCAGGTGGAGGCGGTCAGGGACAGGGACAACCGGGCGGGCCAAAACGGTAGGGAAAAGAACGGAAGCATTGCAATTTGCAAATTGAGAATTGCAAAATGCAAATTGGGGGCGAAGCGCGACCGGTCATGCGCGCCCATCTCCCGCCTCCCTCCGTTCCGCGGCGCGCCCGGAGGGCCGCGTGTTCAAACTGCACGGGCATGAGTACGTGCCAATGCCACCCGGGGCGCATCGTATATCACCTCGGCCGGCGCCCGCGCGGGCGGGCGCCGGGAGGCGGCATTGACGTCGCGGGCGCTGTCGTCGGTCGCGTATCCGGGAAAACCGCGGGACCGATGTCGGGCGTGACGGTCGGCTGGAGGTTGAAGTCGATCGCCGGCAGCGTCGTCGGTTCAAGCGACGGGAACGTCGTCGGCATCGACCCGGCCGGTTGCGTCGCCGCGCCCGGCAGCAAGCCCGCGGGCGGCGGGTACATCTGCTGCTGAGTCGTCGCGCCCGGCGGCAGCCCGGGCATCCCCGGCGCAACCGGTTGCAGCTCCTGCGTCGTCGGGCGGCTCGCGGGCCCTGAAGACATCGACGAGATCGAGTTCGGCAGCGGCAGCCGCCCGATGTCGCGAAGCAGATCCAGGTAGAAGACTTTGTAATTGAAACGCTCCTGCACAAGGCTGAGCTGCGCGCTCAAAAGCTGGGTGATCGCGTTGAGCACGTCGAGGTTGATCGCCAGCCCCACCGTGTACCGCTCCCGGGCCTGCCGCAGGGCCTCCTGAGACGCTGCGACTTCCGTCTCCAGCTCCTTGATCCGCCGCCTGCTGGCGTTCAGATTTTCCCAGTCGATCCGTACATTCTCGCGCACCTGGCGGATGATCAGCCACTCGTTGTACGTGGCCGTGCGGAGTTGCGACATCGCGTTGCGGACGTCGGCCCGGATCTCGCCGGCCGAAAAGATCGGCACGCTGGCGGTGATGATCCCGGCCCATTCGACGTTCGTTGGGAAGCTGTCGCGGTGCAGGTAGTAGTTCAGGTCGAGCGAGATCGACGGGTAGTACTCGCCGATCGCGACCTGCAGGTTCTGCTGCTGGACGCGAACCTGCTCGGCGGCGGCGACGATGTCCCGCCGCTCGACCTCCGCGATCCGCACCGACTCGTCGATCCCCGCGATCTGCTCCGGCACCTGCAGCCGATCCACGAGCGACGCGTTGTCCACAGCAGCGTTCGTCATAAACGCGAGCATCGCGCGGTTCGTCTTCACACTGTCTTCCGCGGTGATGAGCTGGGCACGGGTGGCGGCGGCCTGTGCCTCGCTCTGGGCCACATCCAGCGGCTGCGCGATCCCGGCGCGGAAGCGGTTCTGCTGATATTGCACGAACGCGTCCTGGTACTGCACCGAGTAGCTAAGCACCTGCACCGACTGCTCGGCCAGCAGCACGTTGTAATACGATTGGGCCGTCTCCAGCAGGACGGTCTGCTGCAGGTTCACCAGCGTGTTCTGCTGTGACTTGACGTTGAACTGGTTGGCGTGGAGCGTCGAGACGTCGCGGAACCCGTTGAACAGGTTCATGTTGCCCTGGATCGGGGCGTTGAAGGTTGTGTACCCGTGGCTTGTGCCGGTGCCGGTGACGGAGCCGCTGGACGTGCCGCCGGTGCTCCCGGTTCCGCCCGTGCCCGTGCCCGTCCCGGTGTTGCCGGTGTTGACGACGGAGGACGTGCCGCCGCGGCGGTTCGACCAGTTCACCGCCGGCGCGAGGCTGATCGTGGGCATGAACGCGCTGTACGCGCGGTCGCGCGCGATGAGGGATTGGAGATACGTCTCGCCCTGGATCGAAAGCTGCTCCGACCCGGCGTTGGCCAGCAAAAGGGCCGCTTCCAGCGTCAGCTCCTCGCCCTTGGAATACTCGGTCTTCACCGCCGGCTGCTTGTCGCGGCCGAGGACCTTGCGATAGTTGTCGACCTCCTTCTGCTGGTCGACGCAACCGCCGGCCAGGGCCGTCGCCGTTACTGCCGCGGCAAGGAGGAGCTTGAGCGAGCGTGAATCGTGGCGTGCGGGGGATGCGCCGCCGGGGCGGTTGAAGCGCGACATGCCTGTCTTGAACCCTTTCTCACAAGAAACAACAACGAACGAAACATTGAGGACCAAACGGGGACCGCCCCATGACGAGCGGGCCCCATTGTAGGCCGCGGGCCCGGCCCGGGTGTCGGTGATGGTCACCCGTCCCGGAAAGGCTTTCATTGCAAATTGCAAATTGACAATTGCAAATCGCAAAATGCCTCACACGCCCGGCGACGCCGGCGCGGGCAGCACCGGCGTTGGGCGGTGGCCGCGCAGCCGCTCGAACCAGAGGCGCAAGCGGTCGAGGTACAGGTAGATCACCGGCGTGGTGTAGAGCGTCAGCATCTGGCTGAAAATCAGCCCGCCGACGATGGCGATGCCGAGCGGCCGGCGGAGCTCGGCGCCGTTGCCCGTCCCCAGCGCCAGCGGCAGCCCGCCGAACAGCGCCGCCATCGTCGTCATCGTGATCGGCCGGAACCGAAGCATGCACGCCTTGAAGATCGCCTGCTCCGGCGGCTTGTGTTCCTGCCGCTCGATCAGCAGCGCGAAGTCGATCATCATGATCGCGTTCTTCTTCACGATCCCGATCAGCAGGATGATTCCGATCAGCGAGATCAGGCTCAATTCCACGTTGAACACCAGCATCGCCAGCAGCGCCCCGACGCCCGCCGACGGGAGCGTCGAAAGGATCGTGATCGGGTGGATGTAGCTCTCGTACAGGACGCCGAGCACGATGTAGACGGCCACGAGGGCGGCGATCACGAGGAGGATCTCGCTCAGCTTCAGGTCCTGGAAGGCCTGGGCGGTGCCTGCGAAGCTGCCGTGGAGCGACGCGGGCACGCCCAAATCGCGCTCGGCCTGCTCGATTTCGGACACGGCTGCGCCCAGCGACACGCCCGGCGCGAGGTTGAACGAGATCGTGGCCGACGGGAACTGGCCCGAGTGGTTGACGGCCAGCGGCGTGGTCGAGGGGGCGTAGTGGGTGAAGGCGCTCAACGGCACCTGCGCGCCATTTCGCCCGGGCACGTAGATGTGCTGCAACCCGTCCGGCGACTGCCAGAACTGCGGGTCCACCTCCATCACCACGTGGTATTGGTTCAACTGCTCGTACATCGTCGACACCTGGCTTTGGCCGAACGAGCTGTAAAGCGTCGAATCGATCGTCTGCGGGTTGATGCCCAGGCGTGCGGCGGTGGCCCGGTCGTAGACCAGCGTCGCCGCCAGCCCGCGGTTCTGCTGGTCGCTCACGACGTCGACGATGCCCGGAAGCTTACGGATCTTCTCCAGCAGCAGCGGCGCAAAGTGGGACAGGTCGGCGAGGTTGTCCCCCTGAAGCGTGTACTGGTATTGCGAGGCGGTCGAATGCCCGCCGATGCGCAGGTCCTGGACCGCTTGAAAGACCAGCAGCGCGCCCGGCACGCGCGCGGCGGCTTTCGTCAGCCGCGTCCGGATCTGGTCGATCGTCCCCTGCCGCTGCTCAAGCGGCTTGAGTGCGATGAACATGCGGGCACTGTTGATCGCGCCGGCGTTGGAGCCGGCAAACGCGACCACGTTGTCCACCGCCGGGTCGCTGCTGACGATCTCCGCGTATTGCGCGAGGATATGCGCCATCGCCTGGGCGGAGACATCTTGGTCGGCGATCACCTGCCCCATCATCCGCCCCGTATCCTGCTGCGGAAAGAAGCCGGACGGCACGATGAAATACAGCAGGACCGTGAAGATGACCGTCAGGATCGTGGCGACCAGCATCAAGGCGGAATGTCGCATGACCCACCCGAGCGTGAGCTCGTACGCGCCCAGGATCCAGTCGAACACGCGCTCGCTCGCCCGGTAGAGCCGCCCGTGCCGCTCCTGGTCGTGCGGCTTGAGCAGCAGCGCACAAAGCATCGGCGTCGTGGTCAGCGAGACGACCATTGAGATGCCGATTGCGACCGACAGCGTTACCGCAAACTCGCGGAACAGCCGCCCGACGATCCCGCTCATCAGCAGGATCGGGATGAAGACGGCCACCAGCGAGACGCTGATCGAGACGACGGTGAACCCGATCTCCTTCGCTCCCAGCAGCGCGGCCTCGAACGGACGCATGCCGGCCTCAAGGTGGCGGGCGATGTTCTCGATGACGACGATCGCGTCGTCGACGACAAACCCGGTGGCAATCGCCAGCGCCATCAGCGACAGGTTGTCGATGCTGTACCCGAACAGATACATCACCCCGAACGTGCCAACCAGGGAGACCGGCACCGCCACGGTGGGGATGAACGTCGTCCGCGGGCTGCGCAAAAACAGGAACACGACCACGATCACCAGGCAGATGGAAACCAGCAGCGTGATCTGTACATCGTGGACGCTGGCGCGGATCGTCGTCGTGCGGTCCATCACAACCGACATCTTGATGTCGGCGGGAATCTCGGCTTGGAACTGCGGGACCAACGCGCGGACGCGATCAACGGTGTCGATGATATTCGCGCCGGGCTGGCGGAATACGATCATCAGGATCGCCGGCTGGGTGTCGTAAAGGCCGACCGTGCGGACGTCCTCGATGCTGTCGCTAACCGTGGCGACGTCGCTCAGGCGGACCGGCGCGCCGTGCCGGTAGGCGACCAGAAGCGGGCGGTATTCGCGAGCCTTGAAGAGCTGGTCGGTCGTGGCCAGGGCGTAGGTATGGTTGGCCGTCTCGACGTCCCCCTTGGGTCGGTTGGCGTTGGCGTTGGACAGGGCCGTCTTCACGTCGGCCATGCCCAGCCCGAAGCTGTTCAGGAGCGACGGGTT
>DASXMX010000586.1:0-8774 GCA_036495445.1 Tepidisphaeraceae bacterium | reverse complement strand
GCGGCGGGCGGCCGCGGCGCCCAGGCGGTTCAGTTGCCGCGTCGGCAGCGACTCGGGGCTGGGGATCGCCCCGCCCAGCGGCACCATGCCGGGATCGGTCGAGAGCATGCTCATGCGCACAACCATCTTTCCGATCGTGGGGCGGATCGCTTGCGTGGAGGGTGACGAAACCCTCGGCTCTGGAAGGGGCGGCAGGGCGGGGCGGACGTAGTAGCCCGATTGCGGCCGCGCCTCGATCCGGCCGCGGACTTCCAGCAGCCGATAGGCGTGCAGCACCGTGCCGATGGCGACGCCGAGCTGCTTGCTCATTTCGCGGACGGACGGGATGCGGTCGCCGACGCGCAGCGTGCCGGCGTCGATCAACGCCGCGACGCGGAAGGCGACCTTCTCGTAGCGGCGCGCGTCGCCAGAACGATTGGCAGCTTTTCTTCTCTTTGTTTCACGGACGGCGATCGTCATCGCGCGACCTCCTCTTCTGCGAAAGAATACCCCATGCCCCAAACTGTACCATATGGAAATCCGATTTACTGAGTCTGTTCCAGCGGCCGGCGGAGTCGAATAATCCTGGCATGGACGCGATCCGAAGCACCTTGCGGCTTTGGCCCTTACGCGGCGCTGTGAATCTGAGCCGCAGTACGGCGGTACCAACGTGTTTGGCGGGGAGCCCGGGAATCCGGCTCGCCGCGGATCAGACCTACTCGACCCTCGGACGGAAGCGCGGGATCGATGTGTGCTGCATGGCCGGATGCGTTTGGGTGACGCGGAAGGGCGACCGCAACGACTACCTCCTGGGGTCCGGCGAACGCCTCACGTTTCGCGGCCGCGGTAAGATTGTTGTTGTCGCGTTGAACGACTCGGTGATCCGAGTGTCGGGAGCGAGGAAATGAGCAAATCCACGGTGGAACAGATCCGTCAGCGGTTCGACAACGACGTCGAACGGTTCTCCAATCTCGAAACCGGTCAGGCGGCGACGATCGACGCGCCGCTGGTGCTCGACCTGATCACGTCCGCTGCCGCCGCGGTAACGCCCGGCGCGCGCTCGGTGTTGGACGTCGGGTGTGGGGCGGGGAATTACACGATCAAGCTGCTCGGAAAACTGCCCGGGCGTCATGCCACGCTGATCGATCTCAGCCAGCCGATGCTGGACCGGGCGGTGCAGCGGGTGGAGGGTGCGGGCGCCACGGCCGTCACACCGTTGCTGGGCGACATTCGCGAACTGCCGCTGCCCGAGGGCGGCTTCGACGTGATCCTCGCGGCCGCGGTGCTGCACCACCTGCGGACGGAAGCGGAATGGGAGGGCGTCTTCGCGAAGCTCTACCGCAGCCTCCGCTCCGGCGGGTCGCTCTGGATTTCCGACCTGGTCGAACACTCGACGCCGCGGGTCCAGCAGCTCATGTGGAACCGATACGGCGAATACCTCGCCTCGCTTCGCGACGAATCGTATCGTGATCACGTGTTCGCCTACGTCGAACAGGAGGACACGCCGCGACCGCTGATGGAGCAGCTCGACCTGCTGCGTCGCGTCGGTTTCGCCCGCGTCGAGGTGCTGCACAAGAATGGCCCGTTCGCGGCCTTTGGGGGAATGAGGACCTAGGATCGACAAAAAGAGTCGCTCTCATGTTTGGCGCCCGATACCCAATCGTATTGTCTCCCATGGGCGGCGTGGCTCGCGACACGATGCAGGCATTCCGTGCTGCCGGCACGAAGCTGGTCGGCACCGCGACGACCGTTGCAGAAGCCGTTGCGCTGGAAGATGCCGAGGTGGATGCGATCGCCTTGCAAGGCGCGGAAGCCGGCGCGCATCGCGGCACGTTCCTCGGCCGCTTCGAAGACTCACTGGTCCCGATCGCGCGCTCGTGCCCCTTCGTTCGCATCGTGAACGATTACTGCACCGGCTGGGCCGGCTCGAACCCGTCGCAGCCGCTGATCGGCGTCACTTTCAGGTGCAGCGATGCGTGCCGGTGGTGATCGCATTCGTCGATCATGTCTTCCGGCGCGGTATGGCTGCTCCGGATATGGACGAGTTTCTGGTCCGCCGGATGGGCCTCGCCGAAATGGATGCACAGCCCGCATTGTCCGTTATGAACCGGGAACATGAGTACCTCCCTGCGTTAACAATCCGGCGGCCGAACAATGTGGCCACCTCGCTTGATTGCCGGGCGGCAAATCCCGTACCCTTGGGCTCCGCTTGGGACGATTGTCCCACAGTGCGGTGCGGTAAGGAACTGATGATGTACGTTTCGTTCAAGCGACGGCCCGCGCGGGTCCTGCTCCTGAAGGCGATCCTCGTGGCGGCGATGGTTTTGCTCGTGCGCGTGGCGGCCATCGCGCAAACGACGGCGCCCGCTGCGGCACCAACCACCGTGACGGCGGCGTCCTCGACTTCCAGCGTGACAGACGAGCCGGCGATCCCGCCCCTGTCTCCCATGGATCTGTTCTGGAAGGCGGGCATTTTCATCTGGCCGCTGGCGGCGTGCAGCGTCCTGTCGGTGGCGGTGATCATCGAACGGTTCATCGCCCTCCGTCACACCCGCGTCCTTCCGCCCGACTTTCTCCCCGGGCTTCGGCAAGTGTTCCGCGATCCCAAGGAGGATCGGGAGCGTGGGCTGACGTATTGCGAGCAGCACGATTCGCCCCTGTCCCGGACGATCGCCGCCGGCCTACGGCGGCTGCCACGGGGTGTCGCGGCGGCGGAAAAGGCCATCGAGGACGCCGGCGCCAACGAGGCACTCAAGCTCCGACAGAACATGCGATTCCTTTACAGCCTTGGCAGCGTCGCCACGCTCCTGGGGTTGATCGGGACGATCGCCGGCATGATCACGGCGTTCCATGCGGTTTCGTTCAAAGGCCCGGGCCACGCCGACGTCCTGGCGCAGGGGATTTACGAGGCGATGGTGAACACCTTCGCGGGGCTGGCGATCGCGATCGTCGTAACCGTCTTCTACTACTATTTTCAAGGACGCATTGAAAAGCTCGTCCTGGACCTGAACGACGCCGTCAACGATTTCGGCCGCGACGCGGGCTTCGACGGAACCCCGGCGGACGAGGTGGCGGCAACGGATGCGCTCTGATTGTGGCATAGCCGCCCTCGGCTGTGTTCTTCTCTGGACGGACACGGGACACTGCCGAGGGCGGCTGTGCCACATAGGTTTTTCGATGCGAATCCGCGACGCACAAGCCGAGGGCGAGGAGCCGTTCAATCTCGTCCCGCTGATGGACATGGCGTTCAACCTGCTGATTTTCTTCATGGCGGCGACGACGTTCACGCAACTGGAGAAGGACATGCGGGTCCAACTCCCCCGCACGGCGCCGCTGAAGGCCGCGGCGACGATCCCGCCCAAGCCGTTGATAATCAACATTCGCCAGGACGGCACGACGGTCGTCAACGGCAAGCCGGTCGGCGAAGCCGACCTTTCAAAGCTGGTTTCCGCGCAAGTCAAATCCGAGCCCGGCCGGCCCGTGCTGATCCGCGCCGACGAGCGGAGCGTCATGAAGTATTTCGCCAACGTCGCCACGCTCTGCCGCCGGGCGGGGGTAAGTGAGTTGCGGATCGGACTGGTGCAGGAGTAAACCATTGCTGATTTCGGACTGCTGATTGTGGCTTGAATTGCGGATGACCGGGAGGGCGAGGCTCGCGCCGAGCCGGGGCTTGCTCAAACGACTCGGCTCGGCAGGAGCCTCGCCCTCCCAATCCGCAATCCGAAATCTGCAATCGCTTTGCTGTTACCACCTCCACCGCTACTCTTTCCGCCGTGAACGAGCCCATCCAACCTCCCGCCCCGTTGCGTCCCGACCTGAGATCCGAGTGGATGCTGGACCCGACGATCACGTTCCTGAACCACGGGTCGTTCGGCGCGGTGCCCAAGTGCGTCTTCGTCGAGCAGACCCGCTGGCGGCTGCGCGTGGAGGCCGAGCCAATCGAGCTGCTCGCGCGTCGCGGCCCGGGTCTTTTGGAGGAATCGCGCCGGGCGATTGGGCAATGGCTGGGGATGCGGCCCGAGGACTTCGGATTGGTCACCAACGCGACGGACGGCGTCAACGCCATCGTGCGGTCGATGGACTTGGGCGCGGGCGACGAACTGCTGACGACGAGTCACGTCTACAACGCCGTCCGGCAGGCGATGAAGTATGCCGCGAGTCGGGCGGGGGCGGGGTACCGCGAGATCGAGGTGACGCTGCCCGCGCAATCGCCGGAGCAGGTCTTCGAACGGGTCGTTGGCGGGCTCTCGCCGAAGACCAAGTTGCTGGTGATCGACCACATCACTTCGCCCACGGCACTGGTTTTCCCGGTCGAACAGATCGCGGCCGAATGCGCCCGGCGAGGCGTCGACGTCCTGGTGGACGGCGCCCATGCACCCGGCATGGTGCCGCTGGACGTGCCGCGGGTCGGGGCCGCGTATTATGCGGGCAATCTCCATAAGTGGGCGTGTGCTCCGAAGGGATGCGGGTTCCTCTGGGTGCGGCCTGACAAGCAGCCGGGGGTTCACCCACTGATCATCAGCCATCACCTTGGCGAAGGGTTCACACGCGAGTTCGGCTGGCAAGGGACGCGCGACGTGAGCACCTGGCTCTCAGTGCCGCGGGCGCTGCAGTTCATGGCCGAACTGCAGTGGGACCGGGTCATGGCACACAACCATGCGATGGCTCGATGGGTTCAGCAGATGCTCTGCAAGGCATGGGGCGTGGCGCCGATCAGCCCCGCCGACGGGTCGATGCTGGGCTCCATGGCCAGCGTCCCGCTGCCGGCGCCGCTGGATTACCTGACGGAACAGGAAGCCGCGGACCTGCAACAGCGGCTCTACACGCACTATCGTCTCGAGGTGCCGATCATGCTGTGGGGCGGCCGGGCGCTGATCCGGCCCTGCTGCCAAGTCTACAACTCCCCCGAAGAATACGATCAACTCGCAACCGTCATCGCCCGGACCGCGGGCCCGTAGCAGTCCAAACGCACAAACGGCAAGCCCGCTCTCCGGGCCCTATGGCCTCCGAACGAGCTCGCCCTTCGCGAATCCTGAATCCGATCAAAACCCGCTGTACCCGTACGGTCCCCAGCCCACCAGACCCGGCCCGGCAAGCCCGTCCCACCGATGTCGGTAATAGGAGAAATCCGTCGCCACCGCGCCCGCGATGGTCGCGGCGTTGTAATAGGCTTCGGCCGTGATCAGATCGACCCGCGACTGGTCCAGGTTATGCCGCGCCTGAACGATCTGCGCATTGGTTCGGATCGATAGATCGAACGCGTTCCGCAAGTCGTTCGCGCGGGAGCTGGCCTGCACCATCTTCTGCCGGGCGTCTTGCACCGCCGAATCCTTCTCCAGCGCGTCGCGTTCCATGTTGTGGGCGGTGGAGGCGTACTGCAGCTTCGCCGACGCCATCGCAAGCAGGTCCTCGCGCGGGACGGGGTTGGGCCTGGCCATCGCCCGAACCTTGGCGAGCCGGCTCTCCATTTCATCTCGGAGATCGATCGCGGCTCTGTACTTCGGGTCGTTCACCACCGACTTGAGCGCCCGCTGCCGCTCGGCGGTGAAGGCGTCATACGCCTGCTTCTCGGCGGCCACCGCGTCCTTGTATTCGCGAGAGCCCTCAAATGTCCACTGCGCGTCGCGGATCGAGTCGCTCAGTTGCTTTTCCGCCAGGTGAAACATCGCCCGCGTGCGCGCCGTCCGCGCACTGGCGAGCACCCAATCGCGAAGCGGGTCCGCCGCCGGGAAGTCGCTCTGCGCGTTTCCGCCTTGCTGGCCCGCGGCGTTGCCCCCCATGTTTGCCACCGGCGGCTGCACCATCTGTGGAGGCGGGGCAACCGGCGGTTGCTGGCCGCCAAAATCATGGCCCCCCGGGTTCGCCTGGGCATCCACGCGAGCAATGCCCGTAAAGCCTGCCAACACCATTCCCATTACGACCGGCGCCGCGCCCAGCGGCTTAAGCACGCGAAGCATAACCGACCTCCGGGATGTTGAGCCGAGTCTGCGACCGGCCCGCTCGGCCCGCCGCGACTTCCTGTTGGATACAATCGGCGGACCGAAGCCCACAGCTCCACCGCCGACTCGGTCTGTACCAATAATACCCCTCCTGCCGGCCTCTGGAACAGTGCAAAGTCGCCTATGCCTAAATCGATAGGGCAGGGCAATCGACCGTGGCCGCAGATCGGACGGATTGGGGATGGCGAGGCTCCCGCCGAGCCGAGGCTTGCTCGAAAACCGCGGCTCGGCAGGAGCCTCGCCCTCCCAATCGGGGTCACACGCGATCGTCCTAATCGACACGGTGCTGCTCCACTCAAGGCCCGGTCAATCCGTCAAATGCCGCAAGAGGACATCAAAAACCTCCGGCCCCGGCAGCGCCTTTTCGGTAGGCAACAACCCAGCCTCGCTGGTCATCAGCAGCGGCCCGTGCTCGGCCGAGGCGGGCACCCGCCCGTGCGACCCGCGAACCAGCGTCGCATCCAATGGCGTCACTTCCATCAGCGCCCGCATCCCCAGCTTCCTTCGCAGCAGCGTCCATGCGACCTTCGCCTTGGGCATCGGGATTTTCGGGTCGAGGAACAACTCCGCCGGGTCGTAGCCCGGCTTGCGGTGGATGTCCACCGTCCGGGCAAAGTCTGGCGCCCGGGCGTCGTCCAGCCAGTAGTAATATGTGAACCAGGCATCCGGGGCCGCCACCGCGACCAGCTCGCCCGACCGGGGATGATCCAGGTGCTCCCGCCGCTTGCCCTCCTCGTCCAGGACCCGCTCGACGCCCGGCGTCGCCTCCAGCAGCGACCGCACCTCGTTCAGCCGGCTGCGATCGTTGACATACACGTGGGCCACCTGGTGGTCGGCCACCGCGAACGCGGCGCTCTCCCCCGCGTCCAGCATGTCGTGCCCCATCTCGTCTCGGATCGCCAGCAGCCCGCGCTCCCGCAGCACCCGGTTCAAATGCACCGGCCGCGAGACCGGCATGACGCCGTATTCCGAAAGGATGATCACCCGGGCATTCCGCCCCGCAAAGTGATCGATCAGCTTCCCGCATACCGCATCCAGCTCGCCGAGGTCCTTCGCGATCGCGTCCGCGGTCGTCCCCGTCCGCTGCAGGGCGTAGTCGAGGTGTGGCAGATAGACCAGCGACAGCGTCGGGTTGAACCGCTCGTCCACCCGGATGGCCGCGTCGGCGATCCATTGGGTCGCATGGATCAACGTCATCGGCCCCCAGAACTGAAACAGCGGGAACCGCCCCAGTTCCCCCTGCAGCCACTCACGCAACTCGCCCGGATGCGTCCAGCAGTCGGGGACCTTGCGCCCGTCCGCCGGGTACATCGGCCGCGGCGTCACCGCGTAATCCACGCTCGAGTACATGTTGTACCACCAGCAGTGGTTCGCGCAGGTGAAGCTCGGGTCGATCGCCCGGGCCCGCTCCCAGATCTTGGGCCGTTCGACCAGTCGGTTGGACTGCCGCCAAAACTTGATCTCGCACTCGTCGCGGAAGTACCACCCGTTCGCCACCGCCCCGTGCTCGCTTGGCCAGGCGCCGGTCAGATACGTCGATTGAACCGACGTCGTGACCGCAGGCAGCACATGCCCGACCGGCGTCACCGCGCCGCGCGACATGAATTCCCGCAGGCGGGGGGTGTATTGCCCGACCAAAGGGGGCGTGAGCCCGACCGCATTCAGAACGACAGTTTTGCGCACGCCGTCTGATAGCGCACCCCGCAATCCCAGTCAAGCCGTCCGCTCGTCCTGCCCGCCGCTGGAGCGCGATCTCCTGAATCTGTCACGCCCCGTCGCGCAGCATCGACGAACGTGAATTCGTAAACATCGCCGCGGCCGACGTTTGAACCCAACCGGTCATTTCGTCCCTGCGCGACAGCATCAGATGAATCACAGAGAACCCTGAGGACACAGAGAACAAAGAGAAAAAGTCAATACTAGCAACAGATGGGGCACAGATGCACACAGATAATAGATTGCAGGTTTGAAATCTCAGATTTTGAATCTCGGATCTGGAATCCCCCGCTGCATGCATCTGTGTTCATCTGTGGCCAATTCTCTCTTGCTTTTCCCTCTGTGCACTCTGTGCGCTCCGTGCTCTCTGTGTTGCATTTCAGAGTGGCCCCGCTGAATCGATCGATCGCCCCGCCTGACCGATTTCGCAAAACCGTCGCATTCGTCGCATGGGATCCCATTAAATGCGCCCGTAACCCCAAGTGGCAACGATCATTGCGATTGGGCCTGCGCGGCCGGCCCGTGCGACAGCGCCTCGCCCGTCGCACGCCCCGTCGCATCCGCCAGCCCCCCGCCGGCCGACCCGTCGGATCGCCCCATCTCCCGCTCCGGCCGAAGCTTGCCGTCATCCGCGGGCGCCGCTCCGGCAGTGCCCGCGTGCGGCGCGTCGCCCGGTTTCGGGCTGTTCGTCGCATCGGCTGCCGCCTCTCGCGCCTTCTTCCGCTCCGCCGCCTCGATCGCCGCCCGCAGATCCTCCATAAACTGGGGGCGACGCCCGGCCCGCCAGCGCCTCCCGCCGCTCCCGGCGGGGGATCCGGGCCTTCTTGAGCACGTGATTCGCCAGCTTCACCTCCGCGTTCCGCAGCGCGCGCTTCTCCTGCAGGTCGAGTTGCAGCTTCACCACCCGCTCGTCGCCGGGATTGGCAATTCGCCACGGCCGCCCGAACGTGCCGTCCGGCCATCGTGGCACGGCCATCAACTCGAACTTGGCCACATCGATGCCCAGCACGCACGCCTGGCCGCGATGCGCCGCGGCCAGCACACCCACCTCGACGCTCTTGACGGACACCGACGAATACG
>DASXMX010000585.1:0-9764 GCA_036495445.1 Tepidisphaeraceae bacterium | reverse complement strand
CCCGGCGCGAAACCGCAAGCGGTCCGGCGGCGTCCCCGAGGGCGACCACCTGATCGTGATTCCACTGCGCCCCGGCTGACTGATGGTGTTACACTATACATTACATGACGCGCACCCGGATCATTCGACTGATCGTCTGTCTCGCCCTCGGCATCGTGATCGCGGCCGGGTTCATCCGGTTGCACCCACGCGTGAATGCTTGGTGGGCGCTGCGGCCGCTTGACGGAGCGGAGCGGTATGAACTGTTCTCGCTGGAGCCGTGGATGGGCGTGCCGGCGCCGGGGGCGGGGTGGTTCTGCAACCACGCGATTCTCGGCCGTGTCGTCATTACCGATCGGGCCGTCCAGGACCGCTTGAACACGGCGCTACGGGCCGGCGCGTGGGAGAGCGATGGCAGCGTGGGCGCCTGCTTCAATCCGCGCCATGGGATCCGTGTAACGCACGCGGGAGTCAACACCGACTACCTCATCTGCTTCGAGTGCCGGCAGGTCCAGGTCTGGCGAGACGGAAAGCTGTCCCACACGTTTCTTACCGCCCCCACGCCGCAACCGCCTTTCGATGACGTGCTGCGAGCGGCCGGTGTGCCGCTGCCTTCGCATTGACCGTTTCTCATACCGTCGGAAGGATGGGGCGGATGCCCCGCGGTATACCCCCCGCCCATGGCCGTGCATGCGGCAACACGTTCATGCCCGCTGACACGGCGTCTGTTCAGGGCCCGGAGCTCCCCGCGGATGACTCGATCCGCGGATCTTTTCTCACCCGTCTACGCAGTTGGCTCGGGCATTGAACTCGAGCACGAAGGGCGAACGTCCCGGTTCCACGGCATCTTGCCCAGCAGGATCCCCATCCCGCAGAAATCGGTGACCCCGGCGAACACCAGGCCCGCGCCGACGAAGGCACAGAGGATCAGGAACAGCGGATGGACGGCCCAGGCGAGGGCGAGGCCGAGGAGGACCAGCGAGCCGGCGGCGATGCGGACCTGGCGTTCGAGGGAGATCACGCGGCGAGTGCTGCGGCGCTCGTCGCCGCGTTCGACGGGGAGGCCCAGTTGTTCCCACGCGACGGTGCCGCCCTCGATGCAGTAGACGGGGCCGACGCCGGCCTTCTTCAGGCGCCGGCAGGCCTTGGCGGCACGGCTCCCGGAATGGCAAATCACGTAGATCGGCTCCGTGCGGCCCTGCCGCCGGGCGGCGACGGCGGCGGGGTCCAGCTTCTCCAAGGGCATTAAACTCGCGCCCGCGGCATGCACGCGGGCGAACTCGGCGGGCGTGCGGACGTCCAGGATGCAGGGCGACTGGCCGTCGTAGATCAATGTACGAAGTTCCGTGGGATTAACGGTTTCGATCGACACAAACACCTCCGATCGCGCCTCATCCCGAAGCGGGCTGCCGCAGGGCATCCAATGCCTCGATCACGCGGGCAGGTAAGTATAACTCGGGCCGCCCTGCATCATGACCGCGATGCCGCTCGTGTTCGACCTGTGCGAAATCGTCTGCGGGGGCCTGGCGCGGCAGGCCGCCGAACGCGCGGCGGCGCTGCGGGGGTGATGCGCGCGCGCCGTACGCATTGTGCGCAACCTGCCGTACGCGCAATCCGCCACAAGCCGGGGCAGAGCGGGGAAGGGGACATTCGGTCGAGGTCGCACGCTCCGGCGCCGCCCCGGGTCTGGATGCACCGTCCTGTCTTGTAAAAACAGAGCATGCCCGGACCCGGGACGGCGCGGCGGGCCACGTCACTCGAACGAGCCCGCCCGCCCGCGCCGCTTTGTCCCGGCTTGTGAGGTTGACGAGGCAGGCGACTAGGTTCGCCCACGGGTGCCGCGGTTTCAGTGCACCCGCTCGACGACAATCAACTTGAACGTGCCGGGGATTGGTTTCGGACGCGCGGGGCGGCCGTTGGGCGTGGGGGCGCCCGCGGGTTGCATGTCGGCAGTTTCGAGGTAGACGGTGCCGGTGGCGGGGTCGACCGTCATTGTCCGCGCGCCCGGCGCGGTGGTCAGGGTTTGCAGCAGTTTTGGGTGGTCGCCCGAGCCGGCGTCGCCGACGACGGTGAGGGTGCCGTCGGCGCAGCTCGCCAGGCCGCAGCCGTGGTCGAAGATCGTGGCGTCCACGCCGGGGCCGATGGGGAAATCGCCCAGGATCTTGCCGTCCGTCGTGCTCATGACGACCAGCTTGGCCGGCTTGCGGCAGCCGATGAAGAGGCGGCCGTGCTCGCGGTCGATCGACATGCCGGTCGGTTCGCCGCCGGGCGCGGTCGGCCAATGGGCGAGCACCTTCATCGCCTTCGTGTCCACAACCGCGACCTGGTCCTTGTCGGCCAGGTTGATGTACACCTTCCCCTGCCCGTCGGCGGCGAGGAACTCGGGCTTCCCGCCCAGGTCCACCGGCGTCTCGATCCGCCCATTCTTCGGATCGACGTTGGGATCGATCGCGAAGACCACGCCCGCGTCGCCGGAGACGACCAGCACCTTGCCGCTGCCGGGGTCGTAGATGATCCCGTCGGCGTCCACCGGCGCCTTGAGCTTGCCGAGGACCTCGTTGGTCTTGAGGTCGAAGACCGTGACCGACCCCGCGCCGGCGTCCTTGCCATCGGTGATGAACCCGCGGCCCGCCTCCGGCACCAGCGCCGTCCCATGGTTCCGCGTCCCGCCGGGGATGTCGGCCACGATCTTGCCGTTGGTTGGGTCTACGACGATCGTGTGTGTCGTGCGGGTGAGGTAGAGCTGACGAGTTTGCGGGTCGAAGGTCAGGTAATCCCACCCGCCCTCGCCGCCGACGTGCACGGTCTTTTCGACCTTGTACGGGCCGGGCGGGTTTTCTTCCGCACGGACGGCGCCGGTATCAGTGAAGAACGCGATTGCGGCCGCCAGCAGAAGGGCGGTGCCGAGAGATCGACGAATCATGCGATTGCTCCTCCAACGTGTCGTGGCACGGCCGTCCCGGCCGTGCGGGCGACTTTCGATTGCGGGCGCCGTTCCCACGGGCGAGACGCCCGTGCCACGGTTTACCCAAAGCATGCGTCACATCCGCAAGCCTTGCAAGCTCCGCGGCCGGATGCCAAACTTCACGTGCATCATCCCTTTCGTTCCTGAACGTTTGATGAACGCGAGGCCAAGTATCTCAACGGCGTCACCGAATCCGGGATGAACTTCGTCCCGACGCTGCTGGGGCCCGTGCTGCTGTGGGACTTTTTCACCCGCGTCGGCAGCGCGGTGGTCCTGCGCTTCGGCCCGGCGTCGGAATGGATCGTCTGGCCGATCCCGGCGCTGATCTTGCCGTTCGTCGGCGTCTTCTACCCGCTGGCGGTCCTGCCCGGGTGGATGCGCGTCACCGCTCGGTTCCTGCCGCCCGCGTACGTATTCGAGGGCATGCGCTCGACCCTCGCCGGCCACCCGTTCGCGAAGGTGCAATTGCTATACGGGGCTCTGCTCGCCGTCGCGTGGGTACTGCTCGCGTACCGCCTCTTCGCCCGCGCCTACCGCCGGGCGGTGCGGACGGGGCTGATCGCGCGATACAGCGCCGAGAGCCTGAGCTGACCCGAACGGAATTGGACGCGACATGGGACGCCGTCGCTGCTCAGTGGACGCGCGTACCCGCCCGGCGCTGCCGGCATATCATGCCGCAGATGAGCAGGTCCATCGTTCCCAGCCCCATCCACGCCGCGGGCGGCAACGGGATGGCGGCGGGGGTGAGCAGCACGGCGTGCTCTTCGCCCGACGGGGTGACCGCGTCGGCGGCGATCTGGCCGCCGCCGTTGATCGCGACGGCCGAGGTGATCACGTAGCCGGTGTCGCCGGTGGTCAGACCGTTCAGGTCGTACATGGTGCCGTTGAGGTCAAGGAAGCCGTGGGTGCTGGCATCGCCCACAACGATGCCCGAATCGCCGACGATTTGGCCGAGATTGTTGATGCCGAGCGCCTCGCTGTAGTCGCCGCCGAGCGTGCCGAGGTCCTGAATCGGGAAGGAACCCACTGTGGTCACAAAAGCGTGGTAGGGAAGGCCGCGATAGCCGAGGCCGGTCGCCCCCAGCCCGACGATCTCGCCCGAATCGTTGATCGCATCGCCCACAATCAACCCCGTCCCTTGCGATGTGCCGTTGACATAGACCTGCGCCATATCCACGGGAGCCGTGGTCCCGTGCCAAAGCACTGCGCCCATGGAATTGATGGCGGTCGCCGCGTAATAGTAAGCGCTGCCGGTAGGTCCCACCCGCTGGACCACGCCGTTCGTGTCGGTGGCGGGATAGGACGAGGTGAATCCTGGCGCCTGCGCGGCGCCGACGATTTCGCCGCTGTCGTTGATCCCGACCGCCCGGGCCATGCCCGCCAGCGGCTGCGCGGCCCCGCCCGTGTAGATGAATGCCCCGGCGGGCGAGTAGCCGACGACGGTGCCGCTGGAATTGATGCCGGTGGCAACGCTGTTGGTCCCGGCGCCGGCGATCGCCCGCATGCTCCCGCCGGCGTACAGAAAGGCTTGGGTTTGCGTACCGCCATCCGGCCAAGAGGAGCCGACCACCTCGCCGGCGCTGTTGATCGCCTTCGCGACGCTGGAGCCGAAGCCGGGAAGCGTGCCCAGGTCGGTCAGCACGTAGTTCGGTGGCGCGACGCCGGCTCTGGCAATAGCGGGGGAGCCCAATGCGATCGATGCGAGTAGCGCACCGCCGGCCGCATGCCATGCTCGGATTTCTTCGATGACACGATGAATACGCGACGAGGACGCGATCGATTGCAGTTTGAACATGAATAAACTCCTCCCTTCGGTGCGCGCAGACTCATCTTATCAGGCACGGCCCAAGCCGTTCCGGCCTTGAGAACGTCATCAAACCCATGGCTTCCAGTGCGAGGGATGTCTGAGGAAGGCGCCGCCCGCCGGGGTCACGGCGGCGGCGGCAAGGCTCATACGGCGAGCCCGCCCCTTTGATGCACAAGCCCATCCCACGGCGGAGATGAACGCGGCATTCACATAAGAGAGTCCTTGGAGAAGCGCCGATGTTGGACCGGAATTGAATCCCGCCCGCTATCGATTCCTGGACTATAGTGCAAGCGAAATCTCTGTGCAACTCAAAAAAATTTTCGCCCTCCCGCGACGATGCTGCGGGCCAAGACGTTTGATCCTTCATTGGCGGGAATTGAGGCTTTGCCCCGGAATGCGCGAACGGCATATTGCGGGCCCGTGAGCTGCCGCGCGACGAGCGCCGCCGAAGCCGCGCGCCCTTGTGGGATTGCCGCACCGCAAAATGCGTGTTATCTCGCGGATCACGATCGAGAAGACCGCATCCCTCTCAATCGCGCAGGTTCATCGCAGAACGTCACCGAGGGGGATCGTTGCCATACTTGTAGCAAGTGAATTTCCAGCTTCCATAATCCAATCTCAATATTGAAAAGACGACGGCCGATCGGGCGGCCCGCGGCGGGTGCGCGTCAATTCTGCACGGGCTGCTGTCGTGCCGCGGTGAGTGTGGATTTCCCCTGTGCCCGATTTCTAGTCAGGGATGACGGGGTGAAATGATGTGCGACCCGGGACGAACGCGCGGCGAAATCGGAGGCCCGGTGCCCGGCTGGCTGGAAGTGCTTGCAGCCGCGGTGTCAAGGGAAATCCGGGAAGAATGAAAATTTTTTCTTGGCGCGGCGGTGAACGTCCGGTAATATGCCGGTTATGCGGCAGTTGGTTTGACTGACCCGTTTTCCCCTTGCGGCCCTAACCCACTCCACTCTCGGGCCCGCCACTTCCCCTGAGGAGCCTATGCGCTTCGAACCTATGTCCCGCGTTTCGGTTTCCGGTACCCGTACGCGTTCACCGATAGCGGCCGCACGACCGCGTCGGCGGCAGAAACTGCGGCGCGCCTCGGCCGCGGCCGTGCAGCCGCTGGAGTCCCGGATGATGCTCTCGGCGTCACTGGTCAAGGACATCAACGCGACCAACGCCGACGCCGGTCCGCAGAACTTTTTCGCGTTCCAGGGCGAGCTCTATTTCACGGCGAACGACGGGTACCACGGGTACTACGCGTCGCTGCCGTGGAAGACCGACGGCACCGTCGCTGGGACCACGCCTGGACGATTGAGCCTCGTCCCCGGGGCGCCGGACGCCCAGATCTACGACCCGACCATCGTGAACGGCGACACGCTCTACTTCTTCGCGCGCGGGCCGTCGGACGGGAACATGACCGGGCTGTGGAAGTCCGACGGCACGGTAGCCGGCACCACGGAAGTCGCCGCGTTCAGCGACCCGGGCAACCTGACGAACGCAAACGGCACGCTGTTCTTCATGAATAACGGTGAGCTGATGCGGACGGACGGCACCGCCGCGGGCACCGTGTCGCTGGCCGGCCCCTTCGGCTACAAGGGGCCCTCGCCGACGAATTTCACGGCGGTGGGGAACCGGCTCTTCTTCTTTTACGTGGGCACGCTTTGGACCAGCGACGGCACGCCCGCCGGCACGGCCCAGGTGCCGGTCGGGGTGCCGCCCCCCGGGGCCACGGTCGACTTCAACGGCCGCTTGTTCTTCACGGCCATGGGCACGCTTTGGGAGAGCGACGGGACCGCGGCCGGCACGCAGCAGGTCGTCACGCAACCGTTCCTCAACGCCGGCAGCCTTGTCGTCTACGAGGGGTCGCTCTATTTCGGGGCGGGCGGGTATTCCACGCCCCTGGCGCTGTGGAAGACGGACGGGACCGCCGCCGGCACGGTTCAGCTCACCGCAATTCCCAACGGCACCTCTCAGCCGAGCTTGTTCGCGGTGGCGGGCGGGACGCTCTATTTCGCCGCCGGCGACTCGACGCACGGGCTGGAACTCTGGCGGAGCGACGGCACCGCCGCCGGCACGACGCTCGTGACGGACGTCAATCCCGGCCCCGGCAACGGGATCCCGACGACGTCGGCCGATACGCTTTACTTCTCGGCCGACATCGTGTCGTTTGATGGAAAGGTCTTTTTCGACGGCAATGACGGCGCTCACGGGACGGAGTTGTGGGAGAGCGACGGCACCGCCGCCGGAACGTTCCAGCTCGGTCAGATCAACACGACGACGGTGGGCTCGTCGATCAGCGAAGGCAATTCGGTGACGATCGGGGGCGTCACTTATTTCAGCGCAAACGACGGGATCCACGGCCAGGAACTGTGGCGGACCGACGGGACCGCCGCCGGCACCAGCCTCGTGGCCGACCTCTATCCGGGGCCCACCGGTTCGAACCCGTACCTGTACGAATTCAACGGGATGCTCTTCGTCGACGCCAGCGACGGGACGCACTTCAGCCTCTTCGAGTCGGACGGTACGGCCGCCGGCACGAAGGTGATCGGCCCGGGGCTGTTTGGCTCCTCGTTCACGCCGGTGGGTGGGTCGCTCTATTTCACGTCGGGGGACGTCGTGCAGGGATCCGGCCTGTATGTCACGGATGGGACGGCGGCCGGTACCCGCCAGGTCCTCAGCGTGCCCGCGGGCAATTACTTGGGGTCGATGGCCGGCCTCGACGGAATGCTCTACTTCGAACGCTTCGACGCGAGCGGCGACCTGACCCTCTGGCGGACGGACGGCACGGTCGTGGGAACGACACCGGTGACGGCGTTCGCCGGCAGCGGCGGCGGGGGTGGCAACATGATGACCGTCGGCAGCGCGCTCTATTTCGTCGTCGACGGCGGCACGGACGGGCCGGCCGTCTGGAAGACCGACGGGACGGCCGCCGGCACGTCGCTGGTCTGGGCGAGCGGCTCATCGCAGGTCGGGCCGGGCTCGCTCTATGCGTTTGACGGCGCTGTCTACTTCCCCGAGGTGGCGCTGGCGAGCGGCGTTCAGGCAGGCGGCGTTTACAAGTCGGACGGCACCCCGGCCGGGACGGTGCGATTATCCGATGCTGCCGGTGCCTGGGGATTCACGGCGGCCGCCGGCCGGCTCTTTTTCGCGGCCGTGCCGGCGGGATCGCAGAGCGCCCAATCGGAACTGTATGTGACCGACGGGACGCCCGCCGGCACCCGCCTGGTTGACCCCGCGCTGTCGCTGAGTGTGTTCGACGGCATGCTGCCCGTGGGTGACCTGCTCTATTTCACGGCCTACGGACCCCAGGGCGCGCAGCTCTGGCAGACGGACGGGACGAACACGGTCGCGGCCGATCCCGCCGAGATCGCAAACGGATGGACACCCGACCGACTCCTGGGCGATGCGGCGGGCGGTGTCGTCTTCGCCGCCACCGACGTCGCCCACGGCAGCGAACTGTGGGACCTCCCCGTCGCCACGCCGCCCGCGACCGCTTCCTTTGTGAAATCCGATTCCAGCACCGAAGGGAATTGGACCGGCACCTACGGGTCCGACGGCTACGCGATCGCTAACGGGGCGACGAGCCTCCCGTCGTACGTGCAGCTCGCGACGGGCGGCGCGAGCACCTGGACCTGGCAGCAGCCCAGCGACGGCGACTCGCGGTCGCTTCAATCATCCCCGGGCTCGAGCATCCGCCTGGCCGCCTGCGATTACTCCGACACGAGCTTCACCTACGACCTGAACCTGACCGACGGCCAGGCCCACCAGGTGGCGCTCTACGCGCTCAACTGGGACTCGTGGTCCTATCGCAACGAGACGATCACCATCACCGATGCGAACACGGGCGCGGTCCTCGACTCGCGCAGTCTCACGAACTTCAACAACGGCCAGTGGCTCGTCTGGAACCTCTCGGGGCACGTGAAAATCATGGTGACGAACAACGGTGGGCTCAACGCGGTGGCCAGCGGCCTGTTCTTCGGCCCGACGCCGACCGCCGCCAGCTTTGTCCGGGCCGACACGGCGACCCAGGGCGCCTGGACCGGCGTCTACGGCGCGGATGGATACTCAATCATCAACGGCGCCACGAACCTGCCCGCGTACGCGCAGCTCACGACAAGCGGCGCGAGCACCTGGACGTGGGCGACCGCCAGCTCGACCACCGACAACCGCGATCTGCAAACCGGACCCGGCGACGCCTCGCGGATTGCCGCCTGCGATTACTCCGACACGAGTTTTACATACGACCTGAACCTGACCGACGGCAAGGCCCACCAGGTCGCGCTCTATGCGGTCAACTGGGATTGGTGGTCGTATCGGAACGAAACGATCACGATCACCGACGCCAACACCGGCGCGGTGCTGGATTCGCGGAACCTCACGAACTTCAACAACGGCCAATGGCTCGTCTGGAACATTTCCGGCCACGTGAAGATCACCGTCACGAACAACGGCGGCCTGAACGCCGTCGCCAGCAGCATCTTCTTCGGGTGACGCGCGCCGCCGCTTGGGGGGGCGGCGCGCGCGCAGCTTGACGTGAAGGAGGGAGGGACCCGCCCCGGCGATGAGCCGGGGTGGCTTTATGCGCGGGGGGACGGGGAGCATGCTCCCAGGCTACACGGGGCCGGCGCATCACATGGTCGAACGCTAATCAGCCAGCAAAACCTTGAACTCTCGGGCGGTGTGGTGGTGAAATCCGCTTCGGATTGCAAATTTCAAATTTGAGATTTCAAATTGGCGTTCGGGGCCGGACAGGAGGATCGTGCGATGAACGATCAGCGGACCCGGCGGGAGATGTTGCGGTGGGCGGCGGCAGCCGGCGCGGCATCGGTCGTCGGGGCGGGGAATGCGGAGGGGCAATCCGGCGAGGGCGGGGCGGCGTTCGCGAAGCCGCAAGCGGGCAGGCGGCCGAACATCCTGGTCTTCATGACCGATCAGCAGCGGGGCGACAGCGTCGCGCCGTACCGGCGGGCACATACGCCGAACGTGGATCGGCTGGCGCGGGAGGGGGTCACGTTCGCG